>JADZFZ010000727.1 GCA_020854145.1 Deltaproteobacteria bacterium
CCGAATCGTCTTTGTAGGAGGCCTGGAGTGATGAGGCGTCAAGCTCTGTGGGGACTTCTCGCGCTGGCAGCGGCCGTTCCGGTCGTGGGCTGCAGCGAGGACGAGCCGATCAATCAGGTCGGTGTGAACGTCGTCGAGAAATCGCTGTTCGACGGATCCTGGTACATGGCCAGGACGGTCATCTCGACCGATTACGAGTCGAGCAGCTTCGGCACGTTCACCGGCGACTCGGCCTACGACTACGCCACCGGAGGATTCTCGGTGCCCCGCATTCGCTGGGTCATCGACGAGCACTTCCTGTATGGCTATCGAGACGTGCCGCTGATCCAGGGCGCGAACGCCGACGAGGCGGATCCCAACTTCCGGGGTCAGCCGGTCGCCGCGTTCAAGATCCTCAGCCACTTCGACATCCGGAACGCCTACGACTCGGTCACCGGCCAAGAGCGCAACGTGATCGTCGAGGAGTCGTCGGATCGTCGCTGGTACGAGCGCCGGTACATGCGTGTCGACTGGACCCAGAACCACGTCGTCAGCTACCAGTACCTCGGCAGCGAGATCTACGAGCTCCTCGGGTTCTGGCACCGCGAGTCGGCGCCTCTCTGGGTCGGCCCGGGCTCCGATTTCCCCGCGGCTTGGCTGCCGTCGTTCGATTTCATGACCTGCAGCAATCCCGGAGATACCTCCGCGAATTGCCGCCAGCAGGATCGTGACTTCGCGGGCGACTACGCCGCTGGCCAGCTCTATCACATGTCCTTCGTGACCCAGGAGATTCACTCTCCCGGGCAGGTTCCGGACCCGTACACGGGTGCGCCCGTGCCGTTCTGCATGTCGCCGTACTCGGACGCGCCGAGCTGCAACACGGCGACGGTGATGGTCCGGACGAGCTTCCTCCGCGTGAGCGGGCACGATTACGAGCCCATCAACTGGACGGATTCGCGCTTCGATCGATTCGGCTACTTCCGCAACGAGATGCCGACGTACGACCGCTCGGTCGGCACGCCGGACGACTATCAGCACGGCCGCACCGACTACATGAACTACACCGCGTCGCGCCAGAACATCTGGCGCCAGGTGTGGCAGCGCGACGCCTCCGGTCAGATCCTGCGTGACGATCTCGGTCGCCCGATCCCGATGGCCCACACCGACCGCCAGGTCCGCCAGGTCGTCTGGCACACCACCCCCGACGCGCCGGCGCACCTCATCAAGCCGGTCATGAAGCTCACGTCGGACTGGAACCTCGTCTACATGCAGATGGTTCGCCGGCTGCGTGGCCAAGACGTCCCGGAGTACGAGGCCGTGTCCTGCCAGGAGTCGGATCCGAGCGGCCACTGCTATTGCATCCGCGACGCGGAGGGCGAGGTGCTCAACCCGACGTGCCCCGGCGTCTATGATCCATTCGAGTCCGTGGAGGCTCAGTCGGCGCGCATCACCAACGGCGCGGCTCCCTACAACTGTTTCGTCGAGGTCCCTGCGGGCGCGGAGCCCGACGAGGCCGGTGATTGGTCCACCGTCACGGACTCGAGCTTCGACGGCTGGTTCCAGTCGGGCTTCCGCGGCGACGAGTGCGTGACCGTCACCCGCGTCAACTCCTGCAACCGCGCTGCGATGCGGGCGTGGGAGGCCGCTGGCTCCGATCCGGCGACTCGCCCGCTCTGCCAGGAGCGCGGCGACCTCCGTTACAAGTTCCTCGCGTACATCGACGAGCCGGGCACGCCGTTCCTCGGCGTCGCAACGCTCCGCTCCGATCCGATCACGGGCGAGACGATCACCGGAGACGCCAACATCGGCGGCCCCGCGCTCGACTCGTCGCGCACCCGTTACATGTACTTCTACGACCTGCTCCGCGGGAACATCTCGGAGCTCGAGTTCATCTACGGCGAGGACATTCGCTCGTACTTCGAGAGCCTCAACTACGTCGAGCAGCCCGCCGTGCCGCAGGTCGACTTCCTCGCGGCGCTCGATCCGTCCACGGCGGTCGGACAGCAGGCATTCCAGCGGCTCTCGAGCCGATTCGATCAAGTGCTCGCGCGCACCGAGCCCCTGCGTCAGCCCGACGGCTCCGCGCAGACCTTCGAGCATCTGATGGAGAACCTGCGCGGCACGGACATCGAGCAGAGGCTCACGGACAACCCCGAGACCTGGGCGCTCGCCGGCTTGCAGCGCGCCCCCGAAGGTCAGCAGGGAATGCCGGAAGAGTTGCTCGACCGTGCATCGCCTCTGCGCGTCAACGTCCGAGATCACCTCTCGAATCACCGCGAGGTCCTCGAGCGCGCGAACTTCTACGGGATCGAGTTCCAGATCGACGAGTACTCGGACGAGTCGGTGCTGCGGTTCATCGAGCAGCGCCAGACGTGGCCGCGCGAGCGCGTCATGTTCGAGATCAACCGCGCCGTCTACGAAGGCACGCAGCTGCACGAGATGGGGCACTGCCTCGGCCTGCGCCACGACTTCGGCGGCACGGCCGACACGGAGCACTATCTCGACGGCTACTACCAGATCAACGAGCGCATCCCGTTCCCGCGTGTCCCCGATTTCGACACGGACGGCGTGCTCGGCCTGAGCGCCACCGAGCAGCAGGCCTTCGAGAATGCCTACGAGACGGCCGTGCAGCAGCGCGCGCGCGCCGGCATCTACCGCTTCATGAACTCCTCGATCATGGACTACACCGCGGACTTCGGTCAGCGCACGGGTGAGGTCCTCGGTCTCTACGATCAGGCGGCCGTGACCTTCGGTTACGGCGACCTCGTCGAGGTGGCGCACAACACGTCGGGCCTGCCGCGTCGGCAGATCAACCCGACGAACACCCCGCGTCTCTGGTGGCGCTGGTACCAGGGCGGCGAGTCGTGCAACTCCGACTCCGATTGCCCGCACTCCGGCTCGGGCACCCGCTCGGCCGAGCTCATCAACGGTCAGACCGTCACCCAGCGCTGCAACCCGAACGAGCTCTCGCCCGACGGCGGCGGGATCTGCTCCAACTTCGACGAGGACCTCGCGCTGCTCGGCGGCACGAACCCCGATTCGACCGCGGAGTACCAGCCCGTTCTCTATCGCTTCTGCTCGGACGGCGAGGTCGGCCGCATCGGCTGGTGCCACCGCTTCGACAATGGCGACAGCTACCGCGAGATCGTGCGTTACGCGCGCGAGCAGTACGACCGCTACTACCTCTTCAACGCGTTCCGCCGCTATCGCGCGTCGTTCGACTACCAGACCTACTTCGCGTCGGTCTTCCGCCAGTACGACATCCTCGAGGCGATGTTCAACTCGATGTTCTGGCAGTACGTGAGCGGCGACCGGACCTACAGCGCTCCGGAAGGCGCGTTCGGCTTCGCCGACCACTACGCCTCGACCGTCGATTCGATGAACTTCTTCGTCCGCGTCCTCTCGCAGCCGTCGGTCGGCACCTACGCGTGGGACCCGGGTTGGCGTCGGTACGAGCGAATCTCGTCGTACGAGACCAGCGGAGCCTTCTACATGGGGCTCGGTCAGGCGAAGTACGACTACACGATCTACCAGCGCGGCCTCACGGGCATCAATCGCCTGGAGCGAATCGGCATCCTCTACGACCGCATCTTCGCCTTGCAGCTCCTGGCGCTGCGCGGTGGCGGCTACTTCCGGCGGGATCTGCCGTTCCTGGTCAACTACTACGACCTCTTCCCGGCGGAGATGCAGCAGCTCTTCAACGGCATGATCCGCGACGATCCCACCAACTACGCGCCGCGCCTCGATTGCGGCGGTGCGACCGGCAACGACTGCACCGATCCCCGCATCGTCTACATGGACATCTACCGCGGTGACTGCAGCGACCCGGAGTCGGCCGCCTGTCGTCCGAACCCGGTCACCGAGACCTACGCGTCGATGCCTCCGGTCAACGCGGGTGTCAGCATCCTCGCGCAGATCTACGGCGCGATGTTCGGCCTCTCGTCGTTCCCGACCTACTACGACTCGACGTTCCAGCGGCAGCTGTTCGTCTGCATCGAGGGTCAGGGCAACTGCAACTCGCCGCCCGCGGGGGCGGTCGAGGGTACCGACTTCGCCCGCTATCGTTCGGCTCGATTCGGCAAGACGTATCTGGCGTTCAACGTCCAGTCGTCGATCGCCGGAACGGCCGAGAACAGCATCGGCTTCCAGATGGTCCAGGAAGCCGCGAACCTCGCGTTCCAGATCGAGGCGATTCAGTACGTCGATCGCGGCGAGCCGATCCCGGCGGCGCTGCAGGCGGAGCTCGACCGGCTCGATTACGTCGTTCCGAGCGACGACAACGTCCGCGCGAACGACTTGAGCCGGCTCGACGGACGCCTCCGGGACGTCGAGAGCTTCTTCACGCAGCTGCTCCAGATCGAGAACGAGATGGGCATCATCAGCGTGCTCAGGTTCTAGGGGACGACCATGAAGAACCAGAGCACGAGCACGGCAAGTCTCTTGAGTGGTAACGAGAGTCAGGCACGCGGCCGTCGTGGGACGGTCCGGTCCGAGGGAGTGACCATGAGGCGGTTCGGAATGGGGTTGGTGGCGAGCGCGCTCGTCACCCTCGCGCTCGCGGGATGTCAGTCCCAGCGAGATCCCATCAATCGGGTTCAGACGAACCTGGTCGAGAAGACGATCTTCGAGGGTGAATGGTGGTACTCGCGTACCACCGTCGACCTGAACTACGAAGACACGCTCGTCGGCCAGTCCGCGGGCATCTTCACCCTGTCGCCGTTCGTCGGCGACATGGCCGCGGACGCCGGGATCGCCGGCTACAGCCTCGTTCGGATCCGCTGGGTGATCGACGAGAACGTCCTCTATGCCTATCGCTCCTACGAGCTCGTGGGCGGCGGCAACGACGACTACGCGCCGAACGCCGGCTACCGCGGTCAGCCCGTCGCGGCGTTCGCGATCTCGTCTCACGCCGACATTCGCCGGGACTACAACCCGATCACGGGCGAAGAGACCAACGTCCTGGTCGAGAACACGACGGATCGTCGCTGGTACGAACGGCAGTACATGCGCGTCGACTGGACGAAGAACCTGATCGTCGGCAGCTACATGACGAACAACTCGACGGAGTACAGCGAGCTGTTCGGCGCGCTGAGCCGCGAGGCGTCGCCGCTCTACTGCGGCGAGGGCAGCACGTGCCCGGCCAACTGGCAGCCGCAGTTCGTGCGCCTCGGCGACGATGCGCAATACCGCTTCCGCAACGAGTGGCCCGCGGGCGCCGAGTCGACCATTCACTACATGAGCTTCGTGAACCAGGAGATCTGGTCACCGGGCATCAATCCTCTCCTCATCGGTGGAGGAGGCATCCCGGCTGCGACGCAGGTCACGATCCGCAGCTCGTTCCTGCGCATCCCGCCGAATCACGACTACGACGCCGAGCTCGAGATGCACAGCGAGTTCGATCGCTTCGGCATCATCCGCATGTCGCAGCGCACGTACACCCGCGGCGGTCGCGACGCGCCCGGCGGCGGCCTCACCCCGGACCTCGGGGAGACCGACTTCCTGAACTTCTTCCGGTCGCGCCACGACTTCTGGGACAACAACCTCCGCGAAGAAGCGGTCTGCGTGAACAACGGCGACTGCATGGACGTGCCGGGCTCCACCTGTGATCCGGCGAATCGTCGGTGCACCGAGCCTCTCGCGAACCGCACTCCCCGGCGCGTGACGTACACGTTGAACGCGGGTCACCCGAGGTACCTGAACCGCGCTGCCTTCGACACGGTCGCGCAGTGGAACGCGATCGTGATGGCGGGTGCGCGCGCCGCGCTCGGCCAGCCGGTTCCGGAGTACGCGCCGCGACAGTGCCAGCGCGACGATCCGTTCGACTACTGCTACTGCGACGGCCTGCCCGCGGGCGAGTCGACCTGTGCCGGTCTGTACAACCCGTTCGTCGAGCCGGACGCGCAAGAAGTGGTCAACGGGGCCGACCCGTTCCGCTGCCACGTCTCTGGCCCTGCCGACGTGGCGTCGCCCTCGGCCTACGACGACTACACCGCCGAGCACAACACCTATGCCTTCGTCGGCGAGGAGTGCCGCCTCGTGCTCGAGGTCAATCGGTGTGACCGAGAGCCCGGCGCCGCTTGCCAGGAGCTGGGCGACCTCCGCTACCACTTCTTCCACTACATCGACCACACGGGGATCTCGTTCGGCGGCGTCTCGCTGCCGCTCTCGGACCCGCTGACCGGCGAGCTCATCGTCTCGAACGCCAACATGTCGGGCGAGTCGATCCACTCCATCGCGGGTATCGGCCGGTACTTCCGCATGCTCCGTGGCGAGATCAGCGAAGAGCACTTCTACGAGTCGGAAGAGGTCCGCGGCTACTTCGCGAACATCGGCAACGTCGATCGCCCGGTCACCGTGGGCGTCACGACGGGCGGCGGCGATCCCGCGGGCCCCGACGGCGTCGTGGAGCGTCCGGACGATGCGACCGATCCCGCGGCCCTGCTCATGGCGCGTGCGCAGTCGAACATGGAGCGCGTGCGACCCCGAGTGGAGGCGCTTCAGGGCGTCGAGGGGCGTGCCGCGATCTACCAGGATCGCCTCCGCATGCTGGCAGGCACCTCGTTCGAGCGTCGCTTCGCCGACGGTGTCCAGAACGAGATGCCCAACGGCGTCGGCATGGCGAACCTGCCGACCGCCGACTCGCTGTCTCGGGATGCAGCCCTCGATCAGCTCTCGCCCTTCCGCGGGAACATGCTCGAGAACCTCCAGCTCGACACGCGGCGCGCACGCTACATGTCGGAGCGCCACATGTGCCTCACCGGCATCGAGGGCCGGATCTTCAACAACGAAGATTCGCTCTACTTCGCCAACCTGGCGCAGGGCCGAAGCGACGCCGAGGTGGACATGCGCTACCGCCAATCCGTGTTCCGCCAGGTCATGCTCCACGAGATGGGGCACTCCCTGGGCCTCGAGCACAACATGGCGGGCAGCCTCGATCGCGACAACTACTCCGCTACCTGGTTCAGGCTCAACGACGCGAACCCGCTCCCGAACTTCGCCGACTACGACGCGGACGCGAACGGCGGCGTGGTCGGTGAGGAAGCTTCCAACTGGCAGCGTGACTACCGCGCGGCTCGTGAGCAGCGCTCGCTGACCGGCATCCAGGCGCACGAAGGCGCGGCCATCATGGACTACCAGGGTGGCACCGGGAACTTCTACAACATCGGCACCTGGGACGCGGCCGCGGTCACGTTCAACTACTTCAACCTGACCGAGGCGTGGAACGGCGACCCGCGCGAACGGCAGGCCAGCGGCGACGTGCTCGTGCGTCCGGATCCGATCGATCCGGACGGCGGCTCGCGGCGCAGCCTCGACCGAATCAGCTGGCGCTTCTATCGCGGTGGTGAGACCTGCACGACCAGCGCAGATTGCCCGTTCAGCGCAGGCTCCGGTGCGCTCGTCGAGGGCCAGCTCGTCGCCCAGACGTGCGTGACCCACTCGCGCTACGACCGATTGAGCGGCGCGTGCGACCCTGCGATGGGCCTGCCCTGCATCTGCAGCAACTTCGACCGCGACTTCGACAACTTCGTCCAGGTCGGCGGCTGCCGCACGGCGGACAACTCCTGTGTTCCCGTCAGCTCCGGAAGCTGCCTCGACGACAACGAAGACAGCGTGCCCGACATCAGCTGCGGCTGGACCAGCGCGAGCGGCGTCGGCCGCGCGCCGGCGTTCCCCATCCGCTACCTCTACTGCGACAACTCCCGCATCAACGACATCTCGTGGTGCAACTGGTTCGACGCGGGCTCGTCCTTCCGCGAGGCCGTGGACAACTGGCGCCAGATGTTCACGCGCCGTTGGCCGAGCTGGTATCGGCGCAACTTCCGCGAGGGCTACCGCGGCGCGTCGATGTTCACGTACTACCAGCTCGCCGCGAAGTTCTTCCAGCACCTGTTCTGGCGGTACTTCAACGAGCCGGAGTTCGCGAGCGCACAGGGCCCGCTCGGGTTCCTCGACCAGTACTTCGCGTCGATCGACTCGATGAACTGGTTCGCCGAGATGGCTTCGTTGCCCGAGCCGGGCGCCTATCGATTCGACCGCGACAACAACATCTACGTCCCGGCCCGAGCCGGCGACCCGACCGACATCACGCTCGGCGTGGGTCAGGGTTACCCGCTCTGGAGCCAGTGGCAGAACACGCTCAATGGCTGGTACCGCATGGAGCGGAGCGGCGTCTTCTGGGACAAGATCAACGCGCTCTACGCGCTCGCCATTCGTGACTGGGGCCTCAGCTTCGGCACCGACGAGCGCTACTACATCAACTACTACGACCTCTTCGACGTCGAGATGTCCGACCTCTTCGGCGGCCTGATCGTCGACGATCCGCGCGAGTACAGCCCGCGCATCGTGGAAGAGGGCGGACAGGTCCGCGTGCAGTACATGGACTACTTCCGCGACACCTGCCCCAACGGCGGAGTCAACCTGCCGTGCCGCATGACGCCATTGTCGGACGCGTACCCTGCGCCCGCGATCCGCAGCGGCTCCTCCGAGGTCATTCGCGACTTCGCCGCGGTCATGAGCCTCGCGCAGTTCCCCGTCTTCTACGACACGACGTACGAGCAGAAGCTCTTCGTGTTCGTCGAGGGCAACGGCGATGGCTTCCGTATCCCGGAGACGCGGCCCGACGGTACGCCGTCGTGCGGCTTCGGCGAGGCGGACTGCACGACGCCCGATTACATCCGCTACACCTCCGAGCGCTTCGGCCAGACCTACGTGGCCGTCGCGATCGCGCCGCGCCTCCAGTACAACCTGCCGGAGGAGAACCTCGGCTTCCGCCTGCTCGAGAAGGCCAACCGCCTGCAGGGCCAGCTGGCCTCGGCGAGCGGCGCGCGTCGGGAGGAGCTCCGCCGCGAGCTCGACCGGCTCGAGACCTTCCTCGAGTACCTGATCGAGCTGCAGCGCTCTTACGGCGTCTCCAGCTACTTCTGATCCGTTCCACGTCGCGCGAGCGACTCTTCGACGCCGCGGCGCCTTCGGGCTCCGCGGCGTCGCGCGTTTGGTTGCGTCTTCAAACCGGTCGGCGTCCGTATTAGGCTCGCGACCCCTCACGTCGGTGAAACTCTGTGCTGGCTGGCGGGGGCTGCGCTCGCCCCCGCGGCCCCTCGCGGCAAAAGGGGGCTGGGCTACGAGCTTGCCCCCTCTTGCGACTCTCCGTGAAGACGGGTCCCGAATTTCGCCTTCCGACCAGAGTGCTTCGGTTGTGGTGCGTGGGAGGCTCGGAAGGCGAATTCAGGTCGGGGTGAGGGGCGAGCGCCCAGCGAATATCGTGGAGCAGGACGACGAATGACGACTCGTGACGAGCTCTTGCCCTTGTTTCGGCGAATGGTGCTGATTCGGCGCTTCGAAGAAGCCGCCGCTCGCGCCTACGTACAGGGCAAGATTGGCGGCTTCCTCCATCTCTACATCGGCCAGGAGGCGGTAGGCGTCGGTGCGCTCGCCGCGCTCGAGCCCCGCGACTACGTCATCGGTACCTATCGGGTCCACGGGCTCGCGCTCGCACGGGGCGTGAGCGCCAGGGCGTGTATGGCCGAGCTCTACGGCAAGGATACCGGGTGCGCGCGAGGGCTCGGCGGCTCGATGCACTTCTTCGACGCCGAGCGACGGCTGCTCGGTGGACACGGGATCGTCGGCGGGCACGTGCCCATCGCGGCGGGTGCCGCCTTCAAGTCGAAGTACACCAAGGAAGGCGCCGTCTCCATCTGCTTCTTCGGCGAGGGCGCGACGAACATCGGCGGCTTCTACGAGGGTGTGAACCTCGCCGCGTTGTGGCGGCTTCCTGCGGTCTTCGTGTGCGAGAACAACGAGTACTCGATGGGGACGCCGCTGGAGCGCACGACCCCCGTGCGCGACACGAGCGACCGATCCGCTGCGTTCGGGATCGCTCGCGGCCGGTTCTCGGGAGAAGACGTCCTGGCGGTTCGTGACGGCATTCGCGCTGCCGTCGATCGCGCTCGCCACGAATCGCTTCCCACGCTGATCGAGGTCAACACCTACCGGTTTCGCGGTCACTCCATGAGCGACCCCGGCAAATACCGCACTGCCGCCGAGGTCGAGGAGCGGAAGAAAGCCGACCCGCTGCTGATCGCACGGGGCAAGCTCCTCTCGCTCGGCGTGAGCGAGCCCGAGATCGATGCCATCGAGGCCGAGGTCGAGACCGAGGTCGAGGACGCCGTGTCCTTCGCCGAGCGCAGCGAGCCCGCCAAGGCGCAGACGATGTGGGAGACCGTCTACGCCACGACGGAGTGGCCGCCATCGAGCGAACGCGGCGGGGCGCCCGGCCCTCACCCCGAGCCTCTCCCCGTTCGGGCAGAGGGCGACGCGACGCGACTCGGGGGCCGGTCGTGAGCCGCGTGCTGACGTATCGCGAGGCTCTTCGCGAGGCCATCGCGGAGGAGATGGAACGCGACGAGCGCGTGTTCGTCATGGGCGAAGAGGTCGGCCACTATCAGGGCGCCTACAAGGTGACGGAAGGCCTGCTCGATCGATTCGGCGCCGAGCGAATCGTCGACACACCGATTGCAGAGCTGGGATTTGCCGGCATCGGGATTGGCGCCGCCGTCTGTGGTCTGCGGCCCATCATCGAGTTCATGACGTTCAACTTCAGCGCATCCGCGTTCGACGCGATCATCAACCACGCCGCGAAGTTCCGGCAGATGTCCGGCGGTCAGTTCTCCTGTCCCATCGTCTTCCGAGGTCCCAATGGCGCCGCCCGACAGACCGGCAGCCAGCACTCGCAGTGCTTCGAAGGCATCTACGGGCATTTCCCGGGCCTGTGGGTGGTGTGTCCCTCGTCCGCCGCGGACGCGAAAGGCCTGCTGAAGACCGCGATTCGCAGCGACGACCCCGTCGTCTTCCTCGAGGGCGAGCGGCTCTACGGGCTCAAGGGCGAGGTGCCGGAAGGAGAGCACTTGGTGCCCCTCGGCAAAGCGGACATCAAGAGAGAAGGGCGGCACGTCACCGTCGTGACCTGGGGACTCGGCGTCCCCGTGAGCCTCGCAGCGGCGAATCAGCTGTCGGCGCGGGGAATCGAGCTCGAGATCATCGATCTACGCAGCCTGCGTCCATTCGACCTGGATCTCGTGCTCGAGAGCGTGAAGAAGACCAATCGAGCCGTCGTGGTGCACGAGCATTGGCCCTACGGAGGCACGGGCGCCGAGGTGGTGCTGCGCATCCAGGAGGAAGCGTTCGATTGGCTCGATGCGCCGGTCGCCCGCGTCGCGGGGATCGACGTCCCGATGCCCTACGCATCGGTGCTCGAGGAGAGCGTGATCCCCACCGCGGACCGGGTCGTTCAGGCGGTTCGGAGAGTCACGTACACCAGCTGACGAGAGGGCCCGCCGAGCGCGCGCACTCACCCCGGCCCTCTCCCCAATCGGGGAGAGGGGACTTATCCCGAATCCCACACCGACTCGCGAGGAGCCCCGTGGCGAAGATCATCGAGATGCCGAAGCTCTCTCCGACCATGGAGGAGGGCACGCTCGTCAAATGGTATCGAACCGAAGGCGATGTCGTGGCCATCGACGACCTGCTCGCCGAGGTCGAGACCGACAAGGCGACGATGGAGTTTCGCGCGTTCGACAAAGGCGTGTTGCTCAAGCGCCTCGTCCCCGAGGGCGCGACGGTGAAGCTCGGAGCGCCGGTGGCCATCCTCGGCGCCAAAGGAGAGGACGTCTCGGCGCTGGTCGCGCGCGCGTCCGGAGTCTCCGCCCAGGGCGCACAGGCCCCCGCGGTCGGGCCGGCCGCCCCGCGCGCCACCGAAGCAGCCGCGGCTCCGGAGCCTGCCGTGCGGCCCGCGGCGACGCGCAAGGAGGGTGAGCGCGTGCTGGCGTCCCCGCTCGTTCGTCGGATCGCCCGCGAGAGTGAGGTCGACCTGGGCGACGTCGAAGGGACCGGGCCCAACGGGCGCATCGTCAAACGCGATCTCGACGTCTACTTGTCGTCGCCGAGGCGACCCGAGGAGCGCGCGGCCTCCGCGCCAGCGGGGGCATTGCCGTCACGCGTGGTGCCGTTGACGTCCATGCGAAAGACGATCGCGCGTCGAATGGTCGAGTCCAAGACGACCGTTCCGCACTTCTATCTGACGATCGACGTGGACGCGGGGCCGCTCGTCGGCGCGCAGGCCGCGCTCAACGCCGAGCTCGCTGCGATCGCGAAAGCGGAGTCCACCGAGCCCGAGAAGGTCTCGGTCAACGATCTGTTGATCAAGGCGGCGGCGGTCTGTCTCCGGCGCGTGCCTGCGGTCAACGCCAGCTACAGCCCCGATGGCCTCGTCTTTCACTCGCGCGTGGACGTGAGCGTGGCCGTGGCCCTCGACGATGGGCTGGTCACGCCCGTCGTGCGCGACGCCGACGCGCTCGGAGTGCTCGAGATCGGGCGCGAGGTGCGCGCGCTCGCGAAGGCCGCGCGCGCGAAGAAGCTCAAGCCGGAGCAGATGCAGGACGGAACGTTCAGCATCTCCAATCTCGGGATGTTCGGGATCGACGAGTTCGCCGCGGTCATCAATCCGCCGGAGGGCGCAATCCTGGCCGTGGGTCAGGTGCGCGACGAGCCAGTGGTCGCGGCAGGTGCGGTCGTTGCCGGCAAGCGCCTTCGATTGACGCTCTCGTGCGATCACCGCGTCGTCGACGGTGCCGTGGGCGCGCGTTACCTGCAGGTCCTTCGACGCCTGCTGGAGACGCCGGCGACGATGTTGCTCTGATCGAACCGCGAGGCAGCCAGGACGGGGGTCGTCCGAGCGCGCCACGGGCTCGATTCGACAGGCACTGACGGCCTGATCCCCTCGGCGTCTACGACGCCTTGTGCTTCTTGGCGTAACGCTCGACCAACCGACCGAGGCGCGGGATGGCGTCCTCGCAGTTGCGCTTCGCGGTCGGGCGCAGCTTCTCGTACGTCTTCTTGATCGTCGTGTTGGTCGTGCGTTGCGCGCGCCGATCGGTGATCGACAGGAGCGCGTCGGCGACCTCGCCTTTTCGCGAGACGACGTAGTCCTCGAGCGATCGCCCGGCGCCCTTCTCCTGGTGCTCGCTCCAGAAGGGCTCGAGCTTCTCCACGAAGTCCGGCAGCAGGTCCGTGATCTGGTGCTCCACCATGTTGGGCTTGAGCGCCTTCACGACGGCGAAGGCGCCTTTGACGGCGAGCCCGCTGAGCCCGGACTTGTCGCGGACCTCGTCGTCGATGAGCTGGACGCAATCCCGCACGACTGCGGGCTTGGTCGCCGGATCGAGGAGGATCTCACTGAGCTTCGGCATGGCGCCGGCCTTACAGCCCGATGCGATCCCGGTCAAATCCTCAACAGGGCCCGTGGCCGCGTCGCGGGAAGATCTTCCCGGGATTGAGCAGCCCGTGGGGATCGAAGGTGTCCTTCAATCGACGTTGCAGATCGATGACGCCCTCGGACTGCTCGAGGCCGAGATAAGGCGCTTTCAGCACACCAATCCCGTGCTCGCCGCTCAGCGTTCCGCCCATCCGGACGACCTCGCGGAACAGCGCGGCGATCGCGGCGTCGACGGCGGGTCGCTCGCCGTCGTCGTCCCAGAGGAAGTTCACGTGCAGGTTGCCGTCGCCCGCATGGCCGTAGGTCGGCATGCGAATGCCCCTCGACTCGGATTGCCCGGCGACCCAGCGCAGCAGATCCGGCACGCGGCTCCGCGGCACGACGACGTCCTCGGCGAGCTTGCTCTTGGCCAGCGTCCGGAGCGCACGCGAGAGCCCGCGCCTCGCGGACCACAGCCGGGCGCGTTCGGTTCCGTCCTTCGCGACCAGCACCTCGATCGCGCCGGCGTCGGCGCAGGCGGAGCCACAGCGCTCGAGCTCGCGGTCGACGTGCGTCGCGTCGTCGCCGTCGACCTCGAGCAGCAACATCGCGTTCGCACGCGCGTCGATGGGCAAGCTCGCGGCGCGGCGCACCGCTGCCAGCGCCGACCCGTCGAGCAGCTCGAGGCACCGCGGCACGAGGCCGCGCGCGATGCACCCCGTGACCGCGGTCCCGGCGCTTCCGACGTCGGGAAAGAGCGCGACGAGCGTGCGAAGCTCGGTCGGCCGCCGGACGAGCTTCAGCGTGACCTCGGTGATCACGGCGAGGGTGCCTTCGCTGCCGACGACCAACGCGGTCAAGTCGTATCCGGTGACGCCCTTGACCGTGCGGCGACCGAGTCGCAGCACCTGCCCGCCCATCAGCACGACCTCGAGCCCGAGCACGTACTCGCGCGTCACTCCGTACTTGAAGGCGCGCGGCCCACCGGCATTCTCCGCGACCGTCCCGCCGATCGCGCACGAATCGAGCGAGTTCGGGTCCGGGGGATAGAACAGCCCCTCGCCTTCGACCATCTCGTGGAGACGACCCGCGATGAGCCCGGGCTCGGCCACTGCGAGCAGGTCGTCGGGCTCGACGCCCCGAAGCTCGTTCATGCGCTCGAAGGTGAGGACGATCCCGCCATCGACGGGTACGGAGCCGCCCGTGCGCCCCGTGCCTCCGGCGCGAGGCGTGACGGCGACGCCGTGTTTCTCGGCGATCCGAAGCGTCGTCGCGACGTCGATGGTGGACCGCGCGATCACCGCGCAGTCCGGGGCTCGCGGCGTCACCTCGCTCTCGTCGATCGCGTAGCGCTGGAGAAGCTCCGCGTCGGACACCACCTTCGACGGTCCGAGCGACCGCTCGAGCTCCGCGAGCGCTCGTTCGATGCGAGGTAGGCGAGCGACGGCCATCCGGTCGCATGGTAGCGCGCGACGCTCCAGCCGTCGGCGCGCGCCGTTGACACCCTGGAGCCGTCGCGAAACACTGCTTTTCGAGTGTCCGAAGACCAATCCCTCCAGTACGCGATTCACGACGAGTCGCCCCGCATCCTCGTCGTCGACGACGAGCGGATGATCCGCGAGGTTCTGGCCGATTTCCTCTCGATGGAGGGTTACCTCGTACGGACCGCGGAGGACGGCAACGCGGCGCTGATGGAGCTGTCCCGGCACCACTACGACGTCGTCATCAGCGATCTCAAGATGCCGAACATGGGGGGCATCGAGCTGCTCGAGGCCGTCGCCAAGCACGCCCCGAACGTATTGACCATCATCATGACGGGCTTCGGGACGGTCGAGACCGCCATCGACGCGATGAAGCGCGGCGCCTACGACTACATCCTGAAGCCCTTCAAGGTGGAGGAGGTCATCCACGTCATCTCGCGTGGCCTCGACAAGCAGCGCCTTCACGCCGAGAACCTCCGCCTCAAGGAAGCGCTGTCGCTCTACAAGGTCAGCGAGGCTATCGCGGCGTCGCTCTCTCTCGACGAGGTCCTGCAGACGGTCACGGACACCGCCATCCACGAGGTGCGCGCGGACGTGGTGACGATCGTGCTCGACGATGGCGAGGGCGGCTTCTTCGAGCGTAGACGCGAGGTCCATCCCGAGGCGCAGCTCGAGGGCTCCACGGGCGTGCTCGATCCGCACGTGCTGCGCGAGTACTTCTCGGAAGACCGGCCGCTACGGGTGCACGGGAAGAACGGGATGCGCTACTTCGCCGTGGAGCCGGAGCAAGCGCGGCTGACGTCGATGATCGTGATCCCGCTGCGGGTCCGCGGACGGATGATCGGCTTCCTCGCGGCGCTGTCGTTCACACGCGGCAAGCGCTTCGACGAAGGCCAGCGGAAGCTCCTGACGATGGTGGGCTCGCGCGCGGCCGCCGCGATCGAGAACGCGAAGCTGTACGAAGACCTGAAAGCGACGTTCGAGCAGACGATCCAGGGCCTCGCGCGGACGATCGACAAGATGGACCGTTACACCGCGGGCCACTCGGACCGCGTCGCGCTCTACGCGACGCTGCTCGCGATCCGCATGGGCCTCACCGCGGATCAGGTGCAGACCGTCCGGCAGGCGGCGCTCCTGCACGACATCGGCAAGATCGGCTGCGTGATGAACCTGAACAAGCCGGGGAAGCTGTCGCAGGAGGAGTACGAGATCTTCAAGAAGCATCCCGGGTTCGGGCGCGACATCCTCGAGCCCATCAAGTTCCTGCACCCGTTGATCCCCGGTGTTCACCTGCATCACGAGCGCTGGGACGGCCGCGGCTATCCGCTCGGTCTGAAGGGCCAGGAGATCCCCTTGCTCGCGCGCATCATCAGCATCGCAGACACCTACGATGCGATGACGAGCGACCGTGCCTACCGCCGCGCCTTGCCGCACGAGGTCGCCGTCCTCGAGATCGACCGATGCTCGGGACTGCAGTTCGATCCCGACGTGACGAACGACTTCCAGAAGTGCATCGATCTCCATCGCGAGGACTTGCTCTCCAAGGGTGAGCAGATCCCCGAGTGACGGACGGCCCCGATGACCACGACGACCACCACCACGGACGCCGACGGGCGCATCAGCATGGAGATGCGCACGACGGGTGAGCACGCGATTGCGGAGGGCTACGAGCGTCCCCCGCGTTCGCTGTTCAACAATCGCGAGCTCTCTTGGCTCGCGTTCAACCAGCGCGTGCTCGAGGAGTCGCGAGCGAAGGACGTGCCGCTGCTCGAGCGGCTGAAGTTCCACGCCATCGTCCATACGAACCTGGACGAGTTCTTCATGGTCCGCGTGGCCGGGCTGAAGAAGCAGGTCGTGGGCGACGTGCACGAGCTTCCCGCGGACGGAGCCACCCCGAGCGAGGTGCTCGCGCAGATTCGCGAGCGCGTGCATCGGATGGTCACCGAGCTCGACGACGCGTTCCTCACCGAGCTGCTGCCGGAGCTCGCGGCCGCGGGCATCGGGCTCCTCGGCATCGATGATCTCCCTGCCGAAGAGCAGGATCGGCTGCGCGACGTCTTCCATCGCGACGTCTTCCCCGCTCTCACGCCGCTCGCCATCGACCCCGGTCACCCGTTCCCGCACCTGCGCAACCGAAGCGTCGCGCTCGTCGTGCTGCTTTCGCCGTCTCAGAGCGCCGAGGTGACGCCGGCGATGGCCGTGGTGCAGGTGCCGCGCCTCGTGCCGCGTCTCGTTCGCGTCTCGCACCCCGGATATCGCGTTGCGTACGTTCGCGTCGATGACCTCATCGCCGAGCACATCTCCGAGCTCTTTCCGGGGTTCCACTGTCGCGACGCGTCGGCGTTCCGCGTCACGCGCAACTTCGATCTCTCGATCGAGGAGGAAGAAGCGGAGGACCTCCTCGAGACGATCGAGGCCGAGGTGCGGCGGCGGCAGAAAGGCGCCGCCGTGCGGCTCGAGGTCGAGTCCGGGATGCCGGCTCGCGCCGTCGAGCAGCTCCGCGATGCGATGGAGCTCGGCGCGCAGGACGTCTTCTATCGCCGCGCGCCGCTGAGCATGGAGGACCTGGTCGGGCTCGGCAGCGGCATCGACACGCGCGACATCCGCGACGAGCCGTTCTCGCCCGTCGTGCTGCCGTCCATCCGCGACGCGGACAGCATGGTCGAGATCATCCGGAGCGGCGACATCCTGCTGCACCACCCCTACGAGTCCTTCGATCCAGTCGTGGCTTTCGTGTCCGAGGCGGCCGACGACCCGAACGTCATCGCGATCAAGCAGACGCTCTACCGGACCAGCGGCAACAGCCCCATCGTTCGCGCGCTCTCCCGTGCCGCGGAGAACGGCAAGGAGGTCACCGCGCTCGTCGAGATCAAGGCGCGGTTCGACGAGGAGAACAACATCGGCTGGGCACGCGCGCTCGAGTCGAGCGGTGTGCACGTCGTCTACGGCTTGGTGGGCTTCAAGACCCACTGCAAGGTCGCCCTCGTGGTCCGACGCGAGGAAGACGGCACGATGCGGCGCTACGTGCACTTCGGCACCGGCAACTACAACCCCAGCACCGCGCGGCTCTACACGGATCTGAGCTTCTTCACCTGCCGCGAGGCTTATGGTGAGGATGCGTCGGCACTTTTCAATCTGTTGACTTCGTGCACTGCACCGCCGACCTGGCAGCGGCTGACCGTCGCGCCGCTCGGCATGCACGAGCGCGTGCTCGCGCTCATCGAGCGCGAAGCGGAGAATGCTCGCCAAGGGCGTTCTGCGACCATCCGAGCGAAGCTCAACTCGCTGGTCGACCCCGACGTGATCATGGCGCTCTACCGAGCGTCGCAGGCGGGCGTGCGCATCGACCTTTGCGTTCGTGGCATATGTTGTCTACGGCCCGGGGTCGCTGGAGTCAGCGACAACATCCGCGTCGTCTCGGTCATCGATCGATTTCTCGAGCACTCGCGGATCTTCGCCTTCGAAGCGGGGGGAGCCTGGGAGGTCTACATCGGCAGCGCGGACTGGATGCCGCGCAACTTCCATCGGCGCGTGGAGGTCATGCTGCCGATCGAGGACGAGGCGCTCCGCAGGAGGCTGCTCGACGAGATCCTCGCCGCCTCGCTCGACGACAACTGCAAGGCGAGCGAGCTGAGATCCGACGGTTCCTACGTTCGCGTCACCCGAGGTCCCGACGAGCCCGTTCGCCGCAGCCAGGCACAGTCCATCGAACGGGCGAAGCAGGCCTACCTCCGTCAGGAGGCGCTCTACCGCGAGGAGTCGCCGTTCGTGCTCCGACCGAAGCGCACACGCCCGACGGCCGGCGCCGCGAAGCCCAGCCCCGTCGTACCTCCCGGTGGACCACGCGTCGCGCCCGAACGGTGATCTCGCCGGCACCCGACGCGCGGAGCCCTCATTCGTCCGTGTCCGCGTCGTCCTCGCGATTCTTCTTCGACGGCGCGCGCTCGGCCGGCGGTGCCGCTTCGCGCTCGATCCGCTCGACGTCGTCCTCGAATCGCTTGAGGAGACCGTCGACCATCAGCTCGCGATTGGAGGGCGACAGGTCACCCGAGGTGAACGCCGCCCGCACCTCCTCGAACTTGGGCTGGTACTCGGCGATCAGCTCGCGGTAGCGGCCCACGCGGCGCACAATCTCGGCGTGATGACGGACGTACAGGGCGACGAGGGACGCGACCGACGCACCGGTGAGCACGATCCCGAGCGGTCCGCCGAGCACGTACTTGAGGAGCATACGAAGCGCGACCGCGCCCGCAGCCCCTGCCAGGAGGTTGCGCGCCGTGGCGGCTCCCTTGACCTCCTCGGCTGCGACCTTCCACGCCTCCGTGCTCGCGAGGAGCATGGCGAGGAAGCCGAGCTTGCGCTTGCGGTCCGAGCGCTCCCATTGGCTCTTGAGCGCACGGTGCAGGAACTGCTCGTACGTGTCGCAAGGCGTCGAGGTCTCGGTCATGCGCCGGAGCGTAGCGGATCACGGTGTCGCATCGCACCGTTGCTCGTGCTCGCGGCGCTGGCCTTCGTCGGGGCTGCGGAATCCGCGCGCGCGCAGAACAACCGGCAGCAGACGGCGCGTCCCGCGGCAGTGGAGTCTCGAGACGCAGGAGCAGCGGCTCCCGTCGCGCCCGCCCCGCCGGCGGGCCCGCTGGGTGCCGCACGCGCCGCTCTCCGCGCGGGCAGGTACGACGAGGCCGAGCGAGCGTTCCGCGACGCAGCCCGGGGTCGCGAGCGCGGTGCGGCGCTGGTGGGTGTCGCACGCGTCCAGATCGAGACGGGGCGTTACGAGGACGCGGCGCGAACGGCGTCCGACGCGGTGCGAGCGGGAGCCCGCACGGCCGGCGAGACCGCGCGGGCGGAGGCGTTGCTCGCACGCGGCAGGCTCGAGGACGCGGAGCGCGCGCTTCGCGCCGCGACGACCGACGCGACGGCGTGGCGCGCGAGGGTGTGGCTCGGTCGCGTTCTCGATCGCACCGGACGCCGCGACGACGCGCGTGACGTCTGGATGGAGCTCGTCGAGGCGTACAACGACGATCGGATCCCGGCGACCGACGGCGAGGGGCTCGCCTACGTCGGCATGGCCGCGCGCGGTCTCGGCAGCTTCCAGGACGCCAACGATGCGTTCCAGCAGGCGGCGCGGGCGCTGCCCGGCGATGTCGAGACGCAGCTCGAGTGGGCCGAGATGTTCCTCGAGAAGTACGACGCGGGACACGCGGAGGAGTGTGTCCGCGACGCGATCGCCGTGAACCCCAAGCATCCGCGAGCGCTCGCGCTCCTGGCGCGAATCCGGCTCGAGCAGTCGCTCGAGTTCGCCGCAGCCCGCGACGCGTGCGACGCGGCGATCGCCGTCAACCCGAGCCTCGTGCTCTGTCACGTCACGCGCGCCGCGATGGCGATGAAGGACATGAGCCTCGACGAAGCGGACCGTCACCTCGACGCCGCCCTCGCGGTGGACCCGAACGATCTGGAGGCGCTCAGCGTGCGTGCGGCGGTGCGGTTCCTCGCCGACGACCGTGCCGGGCTCGCGCGGGCGCGACAGGAGGTCCTGCGCCGGAACCCGCGGTATTCGCGGCTCTTCTCCATCATCGGAGAGCACGCCGAGTGGGAGCACCGATACGACGAGATCGTGGCGATGATGCGCGAGGCGATCCGGCTCGACCCGGAGGACGCGCTCGCGCGCGCCAAGCTGGGGCTCAACCTGCTGCGCCTGGGCGAGGAGACGGAGGGGCTGGTCGAGCTTCGCGCCGCCTGGGAGCGCGATCGGTTCAACGTGCAGGTCTTCAACACGCTCAACCTCTACGACGAGGTGATCGGCCGTTACTACGAGACCGTCGAGCCGGGACGCGGTGGAAACCCGCGTTGGCTGCGGGTCCGCTACCCGCGAGCCGAGCGCGCGGTGCTCGAACGCTACGTGCCGCAGACGCTCGACCGCGCGTGGCGCGACATGGTGCGGCGCTACGGGTTCACGCCGCGCGGTCCCATCGCGCTCGAGCTGTACGGCCACTCCGAGCACTTCTCGGTTCGCACCTCGGGGCTGCCTCGGCTCGGTGTGCAGGGCGTCTGCTTCGGACGCGTGGTGACCGCGCTCTCGCCGGGTGGAGGTCCGTTCAACTGGGGACAGATCACGTGGCACGAGCTCGGGCACGTCTTCGCGATCCAGCTCTCTCGCGCGCGCGTTCCGCGCTGGTTCACCGAGGGGCTGAGCGAGTACGAGACCGCCATCGCCGAGCCGCACTGGCAGAGAGAGGACGACGCCGCGCTCGCGCAGGCGTTGCGCAGCGGTCGGGTTCCGGCCATCGCGTCGCTGAACCGGGCCTTCACGCACGTGCGCTCGCCGGAAGAGGTGCTGGTCGGCTACTACGCCTCGTATCGCGCGGTTCGGTTCATCGTCGAGCAGTTCGGTTTCGCCCGCGTGCCCGAGATGCTGGCGGCATGGGGTCGTGGGCTCTCGACGGTCGAGGTGATCCAGCGCGTGCTCCGCGTGACTCCCGACGAGCTCGATCGGCGGTTCCGCGAGACCGAGCACGCACGGCTTGCGCGGTACGACCGCGATTTTTCGGTCGATTTCGCGGCGCATCGGGATCTCGACGCTCGGCGTTCCGCAGCGCGCGCGCGGCCCAACGACGCCGACGCTCGTGCGGCGCTGGCGGTCGCGCTGGTCGTCGCGGGCGAGGCGCGCCACGCCAGGACGGAGGCGGACGCCGCGATCCGCATCCAGGCGTCGAACCCGGTCGCGCGTTTCGTGCTCGCGCGTCTCGCGGCGGCGAGCGACGACGTTCGGGGGGCCGCGGGCCACCTGAGAGCGATCCTCGATTCGGGCATCGACGGGTACGAGGTTCGGCTCTTCGGCGCGAGGCTTGCGATTCGCAGTCGGGACGCGGGCGCCGCGCGCCGCGAGCTCGAGGCCGCCACCCGGATCGACGCAGATCGAATCGAGGCCTGGCAGGGCCTGCTGGAGCTCGTGGAGAACGACCCGCCGGCACGGCTCGAGGTGCTCCGGCGTCTGGCGCAGATCGATCAGCACGATCGTGAGGTCCAGCGCGAGCTGCTCGCCGCGCTCGAGCGGGCGAGCCTCTGGGACGAGGCCCGGGCAGTCGCGTCGCGCGGGCTCTACTTGGATCCGCATTCCGCAGAGCACCATCGCGTGCTCGGCGTCTCGCTCGAGCGCGCGGGCAGGGCGCGCCTGCGGGATGCGCTCTTCGAGCTCGACACGGCGCTCCTCGCGTCACCGGAGAGGCCCGCGCCGATCCACGTCGCGCGGGCGCGCGTGCTGTTGGCCACCGGCCGCCGGTCCGAGGCGCGCACGGCGGCCGAAGAGGCGCTGCGGCTCGATCCGGCGAACGCAGAGGCGCGCGCGTTGGTCGAGCGAACGAGGTCGGGGCGCTGAGGTGTCGCGCCAGGGGCGAGCACGATTCCCTCTGCCGACGCGCATCCTGCTGGCGTTCGCGGTCGTCATCGCGGCATTCGCGCTCGTCACGGGCTACGGGATCCGGCAGCACCGAGAGACTGCGCGGCGCATGCGGCTCTTGTCCGAGGGCTACCTCCCGCTGGCCCTCGCGATCGGCGAGTCGCGCGCGACGCAGGTCCTCTTCGGGACGCTGCTCGATCGCGTCCTCGATGAGCGCGATCCAGCCGCTTCGCGGTCGTGGCTGAACTCCGCGCGACGGGTCCGTCCGGTGACGCTCGCACGATCGCGCGCCGCGGTGGACGGCGCGTTGCGGCTCGCCGACGAGCCCGGCGACGTGGAGATCCTGCGGGGCGCCCGCGAAGAGCTGCGGCGCGTCGGCGCCGGCTACGACGCCAACGATGCGTTGTTCGATAGGTTGTTCGCCGCGCAGCAGGCCGGCGACGAACGACGCGCGCGAGACGCGCTCGCGCGTCTGCGCTCGCTCGAAGGCGACCTCGAGCGCCGCTTGCGCCGTGTGTCGGCCGACATGCAGCGCCGCATGAGGGAGACCGCCGGCGACGTCGAGGAGGAAGAGAGCCAGACCGTGGCGCTCCTCGCGGGCATGGCGCTCGCGGCCTTCGCGCTGTCCCTGCTGGCGGCGTGGCGTTCGCGCGCGCTGCTCCAACCGCTTCGCGAGCTGCACGAGCGAGTGCAGGCCGTGGCGCGCGGCGACCTCGGGCCGCGGCCGCCGGTGCACGCGGCCGACGACGAGATCGGGGCGGTCGCCGTCGAGCTCGATCGCATGGTCGAGGCGCTCGCCCAACGCGACACGCGCCTACGCGTCGCGGCGGAGGATCTGGCGAAGCTCCAGCGGCTGCAGGAAGCCATCGTCGAGAGCCTGCGCGCCGCCGTGGTGGTCGTCGACCACGAGGGCGTCCTGCGGGCGATCAACGCCGCCGCAGAGCGCCATCTGGACCTGCGACGCGGGGACGTCGGCAAGCCGCTTCGCGGCAGCGCCGCCGACCGTGAGCTCGGGGGCCTCTGGCCCGCCGTCGAGCGCGTGCTCGTGAGAGGAGAGCCCGAGACGCTGCGCGCGGCGCCCATCGAGCCGGGCGACCAGCGCGCACGCGCGCTCGACGTGCTCGTCGTTCCGTTCAAGCAGCCCGGGGTGTCGACCGACGGTGCCGGCAGGGGGGCGCTCGTGGTGGCCGACGACGTGACGGAGGAGCTGCGCACGAAGGAGCGGTTGCTCCGCAGCGAGCGTCTCGCGGCGATCGGAAAGATGGCCGCGCACGTCACGCACGAGGTCCGCAACCCGCTCTCGAGCATCGGCCTCAATGCCGAGATGCTCGACGAGGAGCTCGGTGCGCTGTCGGACGGCGGAGGCTCCGTGGATGAAGCACGCGCGTTGCTGGGCTCCATCCAGCGCGAGCTCGATCGGCTGACCAGCGTCACCGAGGAGTACCTGCGCGTCGCGCGCCTTCCCGCGCCGCGGCTGGATCGCGAGGATCTCGCAGCCCTCGCTGCCGACGTGGTCGCGTTCGTCGCGCGAGAGTTCGCGTCGTGTGGCGTCGAGCTCGTCATGGAGGGTGCCGACGTCGTGACGAACGTGGCAGTCGACGAGGCGCAGGTGCGCCAGGCGCTGCTCAACCTGCTGCGAAACGCCCGCGAAGCGTGCGAAGGCGTGGCGTCTCCGCGCGTCGTGGTGTCCGTCCGATCCGCGCACGGCAACGCCATGCTCGAGGTGCGCGACAACGGGCGCGGCATCCCACCGGCCGACCGCCCGCGGCTGTTCGAGCTGTTCTTCACGACCAAGGAGAGCGGCACGGGGCTCGGCCTGGCCCTCACGCAGCAGATCGTCGTGGCCCACGGCGGACGCATCGAGTGCGACGATGCCTCGGGCGGAGGCACCGTGCTGCGCATCGTCCTGCCGCTCGCGCCGCGACCCGACGACCCGAGAGTTGCGCCCGCCGGGGCCGTCGTGCTGGATCCTCCGACCGGTCCGGGCTACTGACGCGACCCCATGGCTGCCGAACGAACACGATCCGACGGACGCGCGAGCGACACGCTGCGCGACGTGACCATCGAAACGCGCGTCCAACGTTTTCCCGAGGGCTCGGTGCTGTACCGCGCCGGAGGCACGACCGTTCTCGTGAGCGCGTCGATCGACGACGGCGTCCGTGACTTCCTGCGCGGCAGCGGCAAGGGCTGGGTCACCGCCGAGTATGCGATGCACCCGCGCGCGAACCGCTTCCGTCAGCCCCGTGATGGGCGCCGCGGAGGTGGCATCGACGGACGCGTGCAGGAGATCCAGCGGCTCGTCGGGCGGGCGCTCCGGGCCGCGGTCATCCCGTCCGCGCTCGGCGAGCGAACGATCACGATCGATTGCGACGTGCTCGACGCCGACGGCGGGACACGGACGGCGTCGATCACCGGGGGGTTCGTCGCGCTCGCGTTGGCGCTCGATCGACTCCGTCAAGCGGGCACGCTCTCGCGGCCTCCGCTGCGCAGCGCAGTCGCAGCGGTCAGCGCGGGCCTCGTCGCTCAGCGTGTGTTGCTCGACCTCTGCTACGAGGAGGATCGAGACGCGGCCGTCGACCTGAACGTGGTGGCGACGCCCACGGGCAACATCGTCGAGGTCCAGGGCACCGCTGAAGACGCACCGGTTCCGCGCGCTGCGTTCGACCAGCTGGTGGAGGTGGCCCTCGGGGGAATCGCCACGTTGGGTCGCGCGCAGAAGGATGCCCTCGCGGCCGCGGGGGTCGACCTCGGGCGGCTGTTTGCCCCCAACCCGATGTGACACGATGCCAGCCCACTCGGACGACGTCCGGCGCCTCGAGCTCGTGTTGGCATCCCGCAACGACGGCAAGGTCCGGGAGCTCGCGCGGCTCCTCGAAGGTCTGCCCGTGGTCGTGCGGAGCCTCGGCGAGGTAGGGATCACGGACGACCTCCGGGAGGACGGCGAGACGTTCGCCGCCAACGCGTTGCAGAAGGTCGATCAAGTCGTCGCGCGCACGGGTCGAGCCTGCCTCGCCGACGACAGCGGTCTCGAGGTCTCTGCGCTGGGCGGAGCGCCGGGGGTGTTCTCCGCACGCTTCGCCGGCGAGCCACGCGACGATGGGCGCAACAACAGGAAGCTCCTCGCCGCGCTCGCATCCGTCGTGGAGCCCCGCCGCGCTCGCTTCCGATGTACGGTCGCCTTCGCGGATCCGGAGGGCCCGCTCGGAGCGCGGCGCGAGGTGTTCGAAGGTGCCTGCGAAGGACGGATCCTCACCGCACCCCGTGGCTCGTCGGGCTTCGGCTACGACCCGCTCTTCGTACCGGACGGTCACGACGAGACCTTCGCGGAGCTGGGACCGGAGCCCAAAGACCGCGTCTCGCACCGCGGGCGCGCCATGCGCGCGTTCCGCGACTGGCTCGCGGGTTACCTGGGCGTCGCCTCGCTCGGGCGTTGAGCATCGACGACGGTCCGGTGGCCTTCTCTCGAGCACTTTGCTACATCGAGCAGCCTCTCCGGGGAGTCGCACAGCCTGGTAGTGCACGAGCTTTGGGAGCTCGTCGTCGCGGGTTCAAATCCCGCCTCCCCGACCTTCTCGACGGGCGCCCGTAGCTCAGCCCGGATAGAGCGACGGCCTTCTAAGCCGTGGGTCCCGCGTTCGAATCGCGGCGGGCGCGCTAGGAATACAGGTGTTCTCGGCGCTAACCGGTGGGACGTCGAGGGTTATGGGTGCCGCCGGTAACCAATGCTTTCCGCCTTCGGCCGGACCGGTCGTCGCGGCGGCCGCGGCGTGCAGTGTCTCCGCCGCGTCGATGTACTTCTGGGTCACCGAGACGCTCGAGTGCCCCATGAACTTGCGGACCTCCTCGATCGACCACCTGTGGCCCCACGAACCCGCGGCGAGGTGCGTGCCGCCTGTGTGGCGAAGCGCATAGAGGGTGACGTGTCGCGTGATTCCCGCCTTCGTCTTGTTGCCCGCGTACAAGCCCTTCGCGGTCTTCTTGTCGGCCCACCCCGTGTCGTCGTCGGGCTTACGCATGCCTCCGTCACGAGCCGGAAACACCAGGTCGTCGGGACCCCACGGACGAATCTCGCGCAACCGACGAAGTGCCCTCACGGCCACGGGTAGCAGCGGGATGCGACGCGACTCGTCGTCCTTCACCGCCTCGTCGTAGCTGCGCTCGACGATCAGCTCGGGCGTCGCGTTGTCGAGCAGGACACACCGTCCACGCAGCCCCGCCGCCTCGCCCGGTCGCAGCGCTTCGTAGATCCGGATCGCGTACTCGATTCGGAGCGTCTCCTCGATCGCCTCGCACGAGAGCAGCGCGTCGATCTCGCATAGCAGCAGGTAGAGATACTCGCGGGATCGAGCCTTCTCCCCGCGTCGCAGATTGCGTGGCAGTCGCACCTTCCGGGCGGGATTCTCCGGGATCAGCCCATCGGTCACCGCCTGGTCGAGGATGGCCACGAGTAGCTTGCGCGCGTGCCCTCGCGTCGTGCGGCTGATGGTCCTGCCCAGCTCACGATGCTCGACGCCGTCGCGGCACCGGATCACTCCACGCGCCTGCTTCGTCCGCAGAGAGTCCAGCCAATTCTGAATCGTCGCGGGACGAATGTCGGCAATGCGCATGTCGATGAAAGGAGCGTCCAGCAGATGCGCGCTCCAGCGCGACCGCTCTTGGTCAATCCCTCGCACGCCGTCCAGTTCCCGCGCGTCGAGTACGCGCGCACCGTAGGCGCGCATCGTCGATGCCACGGGATCGAGAAACTCGCCGCGCGCGACGAGATCACGCGCCGCGTCGAGAATCCTGTTCGCGTCGTCTTCCGTCGCGAACACGCCGAGCGACGTGCGGCGCACGTCCGACATGCGAGCCCAGTAGCGTGACTCGTCGAGCCTCGTGATGGAGCCGGTGCCAGGAGCGCGTCTCATCTCTCCATCCATCCGTGTTTCGCCAGCGCTGCGCTGGCGCGCGCGGTGTCCGTGTCGGACGTTCGACGCACTGATCTACGCCGGCTGCGGTCGCGATCGGAGCGCGGCGCGAATCGGCGCTCGATAGCCGCTGCGAGCCGCTCGAGCGAAGAGGCCCCCGACTCGACCGCCGTCGCGAGCCGCTCGACCGCCGTCACGATGCGTCCGATCGTCGTCCGCAACCGCTTCGCCGGCGGTCGGATCGTGACGTATTGGTGCGGCGCAACATCGGCCTGCTGCGGTGCAGTGCCCTCGGTCGGGTGCGCCATCCCTAGTTCCCAATCTCGCCCACGCCCAGCACGCCGAGGACTCGCCGACGCGTCGACGCCGACGGACCTGGCTGGTCGTCCACGACGCGTCGCACCGTCGCTGTAGAACACCGTGCCCGACGGGCGACTTCGGAAGTTCGCAGCGCTACGAGGCCTCGCCGAGCCGCCGCCACGAGCACCTGGGCGCGTGACGCGTTGTTCGATGTGCTCATGCGGATGAGCGTACCGATTCTTGCGTTACTCGTCGAGGCGAAAACCCTATGGCGTTGGCCTTTTGCGTGGTCGTTTTCGTTGGGACTTATCGTTGTTTCCCGACCGTTTAGTCCCCACGCGCATCTCCTTGCGGACGTTCTCTTCGTTCACTCGCCATGCCCACAGGCAACCGGTTCGCTCGTGAAGGACGCGCTGCAGGTCGAGTAGCCGGTCTCTCACATGGCGAGC
>JADZFZ010000728.1 GCA_020854145.1 Deltaproteobacteria bacterium
CGAGCCCGCTGGGCGCGAACCTCGTTGGGATACTCCTTCAGGACATTCGAGTAGGAACCGACGATGTTCGAGTGGATCTGCCTGCGGTTGTAGCCACGTCGACGAGTCAGATACCCATAGACGAGCTGGAAGTGATCGTCGTCCTCGCACAGGACGACCACCTCAACCTTTCTCATGGTTGCCTCTGCCCGACGGCGCCCAGCCACGCGCGATGAGCTCCGAGGGACTCAGGTCGGAGTCGGCCGACACCTCGAACGGTGCCCAGCGGGTGTAGCTACCGGCCTCGCGCCGAAGGTGGATCCCCGACGGCACCGCCCACGCGTCGAGCCACTCGGGATGGTGGGAGATCACGAGGATCTGGTGGGCGTCGTCCACACGATCGGTCGTGGCGTGCATCCACGGCTGCAGCTCTCCGAGCATCAGGTAGTTCTCGGGCTCGTCGATGAAGAGCGTGCCGCCTTCCTGCGACCACTGCTCCAGCAGCATGTACAAAGCGATCAGGCAGCGCTGACCATCGGAGAGCTCGTCGAACTTCACTTGGTAGCGCGCCGACGCAGCGGGATTGGGCTCGCAATCCCACTCGACGACAAGGGACTCCTCGGGATCCCTATCGACGCGGAGCTGCCGAAAGCCCGGGAGGATCTCCCGCAGCTGGTCGCGTGCGGCCTCCGTCACCTCCGGTGCCCGCTGGACGAGCTGTCGGTACCAACCCGTGATCGCTTCGAGCTGACGGCCCGGTCCGGTCAGGCTGTCACTCGCCTGCGTCGACGACCGCATCGAGCGGGGATCGGGGCTGCATACC
The DNA here is from genome assembly GCA_020854145.1 of Deltaproteobacteria bacterium. Classification (GTDB taxonomy): domain Bacteria; phylum Myxococcota_A; class Polyangia; order Polyangiales; family JADZFZ01; genus JADZFZ01. Next base: position 803 of record JADZFZ010000728.1, read on the forward strand.
GTCACCGCCGCCATGAGCGTTCTGAATGTGGTCAGCTTCTTGTTGTCCTTCGACTGGGTCAGAAGCCCGACTCCCGATCGCCGCCAGTCGACCTTGAGGGGTGGTCCCTTGGAGTGGTCGTCGCGGTAGAGCTGAGCGTCACCCAGGTTCGACAGGTAGAGCGGACCACCGTCCAGATGCAGGCTCTCTTCGCGGACCCGTGCACGAGCGCTGTCGTCGTCGTGCTCCACGAGCAGTCGGTAGTGATAGGTGCCGGTGTCTGCGCGGAGGTCGAGCTCGAACGTCTGGATTCGGCGTGAGGTCCAGCGAGTCAGCGTCGCCGCAGGGAACGCCGCGGACACATCAACATCGTCGACGACGAAGCGTCGTAGGCTCCAGAGCACGTCCAGCACGCTCGACTTGCCGGATCCGTTGCCGCCGAGGACGAGCTGCCGCGCACCGAGCGGAAGGTCGAGATTGACCAGGCAGCGGTAGTTGTCGACGTGCAGCCGCGAGATCACGCCGGCATTCATCCTTGCACGTCCGGCGAAGTCAAGCCGTGCACCCGCGATGAGCGAGCCCGCTACCGCATGGGAGCGATCGCGTCACGACATCACGATGCCGAAGGTCTCCACCCCGCGCGGGATGGAGACCTTCTCGTGTTGCACGTGATGCGATCGAGACCGACGCCGGGCGCCGATCAGCGGCAGGAGATGCGGCGGAACGTGTGCGGGTCGTTGATGGCGCGGCCGCCGTCGTTGTTGAACGCCTTGAGGCCGTCGCCCGTGGTGAAGAGCTCGCCCGTGAACTGGTCGGTGCGGTAGTCGGAAGGCGATCCGCACGCGGCGTCGGTCACGCGGTACGAGGTCCCGCCGAAGCGCACGCTGCCGTCCGCGTCGAGCCGTCCTTCGATCGGCATCGACACGGTCCAGTCGAAGAGGTCGCAGCTGTTCGGGTCCGAACGCTGCGCGTCGCCGTTCCACGAGCGCGACGTCATCGTGCCCGTGAGGCGCGACGGGTCGCGGCCCGAGCGGCCGATCCGGACGCGGTAGTAGTACCAGTCGCCGTACTGGTCGTAGTGCTCGCGCGAGACCCACGTGCCGACGATGGGATCGTCGCACGCGACGGGCGCCGGCAACATCGCGTCGATGGCCCACTCACGACGCTCGATCTTGCGCGCCGACGGCGGGATGAGCGCAGCCGGGTCGAGCGCGATGGCCGCGCGGGTGGACGCGGGCAACGCGGCGCGCGCGATGGGCGCCTGCCGGCGGACGTCGGGCGTCGCCGCGGTCGTCTCGCTCGTCATCGCGATCCAGCGCACCTCGTCGAGCCCCTCGGGCGCGGCCGCACCGGCGGAGCCCGCGATGAGGTCGGGCGCCTCGAGACGCCATACGCCATCGGCCGCCGCCGTCACGCTCGCTCCGAGCTCCTCGCCGAGCGCTCGTGCCGCTTGCTCGGTCGCCTCGACCTCCGCGGCGTCGCGCGACGCGCTGCGCCCCAGCACGGCGCGCTCGATGGCTCCGCCCGCCCCCACGCGGACCACCTCGTCCTCCGCGATGCGCACGGTCGTCCGCGTCCCGTCGGGCGCGACCAGCACCGCCTCGTCGCCGTCCTCGAACGCGGTCGGCAGCGCCGAGCTCTCGATCGAGTCGATGTGATAACCGGCCTCTCGCGCCTCCTGGTCGAGCACGAGGTAACCGGAGCTCGTCCGCCCGGCTTCGTCGCTGCCCATGCAGCCGCCCGCTCCGAGCAACAGCAGAACCCCCCACGTCGTCCTTCGCCTCGGCATGCGTCACCTCTCTCGCCGCCCCGCGTCGCGCGCGGCAGGCTCTGTTCGGACACCCGTCGTGCGGGTTCGTTTCCCGTCCCCGACAGGATGCCCGAGATCGGCTCGTCGCGGAGCCATCGTCGTGCCGGCCTTGGAGACACGGCATCCGCTGCGGCTTGGGCGGTTTCGCCGCGTCTTTCACGACACGGGCGCCGTGCTCGCGAGGACACGCGGTTGCCTCGTGGCCGACCCGTGACATCTTGCGCGTCTCCCGAAGGGGGTTGCATCCGGCCCCGAGGTCGGCCTATCTCCCCGTTCCCGTCGTTCCCGGCGGCCCCTCGCAGGGTCACCCCCGCGCCTCCCAGGCCGAGAAAGGTCGAGACGTCTCTCCAATGCGCACGCTCGTGATCGTGGAGTCTCCCGCCAAGGCCAAGACCATCGCCGGGTATCTCGGCAAGGGGTTCGACGTCGAGGCGAGCTTCGGTCACGTGCGCGACCTTCCGCAGCGCGCGGACGAGATCCCGACCGCCGACAAGAAGAACAAGTGGGCCAAGCTCGGGGTGAACGTCGAAGCGAGCTTCGAGCCGCTCTACGTCGTGCCCGAGACGAAGAAGCGTCACGTCGCCAACCTCAGAGCCGCGTCGAAGGGCATCGATCAGCTCCTGCTCGCGACCGACGAAGACCGCGAGGGCGAGAGCATCTCGTGGCACGTGTGCGAGCTGCTCAAGCCGCCGCGCTCCGTGAAGATCGGGCGCATCGTGTTCCACGAGATCACGCCCGAGGCCATCCAGGCCGCAGTCCGCTCGCCGCGCGCGATCGACGAGCGGCTCGTGCGCGCGCAGGAGACGCGGAGGATCCTCGATCGGCTGTTCGGCTACACGCTCTCGCCCGTGCTCTGGAAGAAGGTCGCGCCCAAGCTCTCGGCGGGACGCGTCCAGAGCGTCGCGGTGCGCATGCTGGTCGACCGCGAGCGCGAGCGCGCCGCGTTCAAGACGGCTTGGTACTGGGACTTCGCCGCGACGGTCAAGCCGCAGGGCGCCGCGAACGGCTCGTTCGGCGCGCGGCTCGTGACCGTCGGAGGGCAACGCGTCGCCTCGGGACGCAACTTCGATCCCACGACCGGACGCCTGGTCGACTCGGACGTGCTCCTGCTCGACGAGGCGCGCGCGACCGCGCTCGCCGAGGCGGCGCGCGCCTCGAAGAGCTGGCGCGTCGAGCGCCTCGAGTCGAAGGGCGAGACCGAGCGGCCTCCCGTCCCGTTCATGACCTCCACGCTGCAGCAGGAGGCCAACCGGAAGCTGCGTTTCTCCTCGAAGCGCACGATGCAGATCGCCCAGGGGCTCTACGAGGGCGTCGACCTCGGCGGCGAGCGCGTCGGTCTCATCACCTACATGCGGACGGACAGCCTGACGCTCGCCGAGCGCGCGATCACGCAGTGCCGCGACGTCATCACGAAGCTCTACGGTCCCGAGTACGTTCCCGACGCGCCGGTCCGCTACAAGACGAAGTCGAAGAACGCCCAAGAGGCGCACGAGGCGATCAGGCCGACCGACCTGTCGCGCACCCCCGAGAGCGTGCGCGCCTTCCTCGACGCCGATCAGCGCGCGCTCTACGAGCTCATCTGGAAGCGGACCATCGCTTGCCAGATGAACCCGGCGCGCGTCCGGCGCACCCACGTGCAGCTGGCCGTCGACGTGCTCGACGCGGCCTCACCCCAAGGCGCTCCCCAGGGCGCAGAGGGAGCCTCGTCCCGAACCACGCTCTCGCTCGCCGCGAGCGGCAAGCAGATCGAGTTCCCCGGCTTCCTGCGCGCGTACGTCGAAGGATCCGACGACCCCGAGGCGGAGCTCGCGGGCCGCGAGGTGATCCTGCCGCAGCTCGAGATCGGCCAGGCCCTCTCGTGCCTCTCGACGGAGCCGGCCGGGCACCAGACGAAGCCGCCGCCGCGCCTGACGGAGGCGAGCCTCGTCAAGCGCCTCGAGGAAGCCGGCGTCGGGCGACCGAGCACGTACGCGTCCATCATCACGACCATCCAGGAGCGCGGCTACGTCTTCAAGAAGGGCAACGAGCTCGTCCCGACCTTCACCGCCTATGCGGTGACCGACCTGCTCGCGGCGCACTTCCCGGAGTACGTCGACGTCGGCTTCACGGCGAAGATGGAGGACCAGCTCGACGAGATCGCCGAGGGCGCGCGCGATCACGTGGCGCACCTCAAAGCCTTCTACCTCGGCGAGGGCGACGCCCAGGGGCTCGTGGCCGAGGTCGAGAAGGAGACTCCCGGCATCGCGTTCCCGGCGGTGCCGATCGGCGCGGACCCCGAGACGGGCGCGCAGATCGTCGTGCGCGTCGGCAGGTTCGGGACGTACGTGCAGCGTGGAGAGGGTGGGGCCGGCAACACGGCGACCTTGCCCGAGGACACGGTCCCCGCGGAGCTCGACGTGCCGCGCGTGCTCGCGTTGCTCGCCAAGAAGGGGCAAGGCCCGCGGGTCATCGCGAAGGACGAGGCGACCGGACGCGACGTGACCCTGCGGACCGGCCGGTTCGGCAGCTACATCGAGGTCGCGCAGACGGAAGCGGAGGCCGCCTCGGGCGAGAAGCCTCGCCGCGTGTCGTTGCCGGAAGGCACCGCACCCGACTCCATCGGTGCCGAAGAGGTCGCGACGCTGCTGCGCTTCCCGCGCGCGCTGGGCAAGCACCCGAAGGACGGCGAGGACGTCACGGTGCAGATGGGACGCTTCGGCGCATACGTCAAATGGGGCAAAGAGACGCGGAACGTCCCCGATTGGCGTGCGGCGGCGGCGCTCGAGCTCGGCGCTGCGGTCGCGCTGCTCGATGCGCCCAAGATCCGCGGACGACGCGGCGCGCCGGCCGCACCGCCGGCACCGTTGCGCGAGCTGGGCGTCGTCGAGGGCCGGACCATCAAGGTCATGGATGGCCGCTACGGTCCCTACGTTTCCGACGGGGAGACGCACGCGACGTTGCCGAAGGGCTCCGATCCGCAGGACGTCACGTTCGACGAGGCGGTCGAGATGCTGCGCGCGCGCGCGGCGAGCGCGCCGAAGAAGGGCTTCCGTCGAGGCGCGAAACGAGGCGGCGGCGCGCCGAAGGCGAAGGCCGCGAGCGGGGGCAAGGCCAAGGGCGCATCTCGCAAGAGCGCAAAGTCGTCGAACGGCGACTCACACGCCGAGAAGCCCAAGCCCGACGCGAAGTCCGCCGCCGGTGCGAAGGCTGTCGCGCCCCGGAGCGGCGGCGACGACGCCACGCCCGTCTGATCGGTCCGCGCACGAGCTCCGCGCGCGGGTGGGTGCGCGTCGCGGAGCGAGCCTATCGCGGCGACAGGTGCAGCCGCAGGCGGACGCTGGTGTGCGTCGTCGCATCGGCGCGTTCGCCGAAACGCCACGAGCGCACGGCGCGGACGAAGCAGTGCTCGAGCGCCGGCCGGCCGAGCGTGCTGTCGTCGCGCGTGACCGACTGCGTGCGCCCGTCGGTGCCGATGCGGAAGGCGATGACGACCTCCCCCGCGAGCGTCGGCTCGGCGGCGACCGCCTCCGCGTAACAGCGACGCAGCCGAGCGCGGCTCCGGAGCGCGATGCGCTGCACGTCCGCGCGCGAGTAGGGCCCGACGACGCTCGGCGGTCCGTAGGCGACCGTGACGTCCGGCAGCGATTCCGACGGCACGGGCGAAGCGGGC
>JADZFZ010000729.1 GCA_020854145.1 Deltaproteobacteria bacterium
CAGGGCAACCTCTCCGCCTTCATGCGTCACTTCCTCGGCTACCTCGCCCGCGACGTCAACAAGCTCCTCGGTCGCCGCGGCGACGGCATCTTCCGCAGGCACTCCCAGGTGCACGTCCTCGACGACGCGGCAGCCCTGGAGCGCGCCAGCTACATCCTGGCCAACCCGGCACGCGCCCACCTCGTCGACTCGATCGACGACTGGCCCGGCCTCAGCTCCGCCCCTGCGGTGTTGCGCGGCGAGCGCATGGTGGGTCGCCACTTCGACGAGCGCGCCTGGCGTCGCGCCGGCTGCCCCGACGACCGCTCGCCGTTCGAGCAGGAGATCGAGCTCGTCCATCACAGGCTCCCAGGGTGCGAGGATCTCGACGACGAGGCCTACGCGGCGACCATTCGCGAGGTCGTGGCCACACGTGAGGCCGAAGCCCGCGCCACACGCACTGCACCGCTGCCGCATCCCGACGCCCTCCACGACGCCGATCCCGACTCCATCCCGCTCCGCATGAAGATGGAGCCCTGCCCTCCCTGCCACGCCACCTGCGCAGCCGCAGCGCACGAGTACCTCGAGACACGCAAGGCGACCCGCGAGCGCTACGTCGTCGCGTCCATACGCTGGCGGCAGGGGGACTTCGCCGCCGACTTCCCACCCGGCACGTATCGCCCGCCAGTCGCCTGGACCGGAGCAGCATCCGAGCGTCTGCGCGCCGCCGCCTGACGCGCCGCCACCGACTGCCGGGCACGCACGGCTGGCGCGGACCAGTCGCGCGGCCGGGCTCCGTCCGCGCTCCTCGTCGAGGACTCCTTCGAGGCTGCCCAGCGCTCGTCTGCCGGGGCGACCGGGCGCCAGCGTGGGTGCTTCCCGACGCGCGCGCGACGTCCGCCATGGCGAAGCACCGCATGAGCGCGCGTACGTGCGCGCGAGCTCCGTCCCGCCGCGCCCCCTCCGCCGACAATGCCTGGCACCGTTCCCCCCCGCGTATCGCCCGCAAGTCGCCTGGACCGGAGCCGCATCCGAGCGTCTGCGCGCCGCCGCCTGACGCGCCGCCACCGACTGCCGGGCACGCACACTCACGCGGACCAGTCGCGCGGCCGGGCTCCGTCCGCGCTCCTCGTCGAGGACTCCTTCGAGGCTGCCCAGCGCTCGTCTGCCGAGGCGACCGGGCGCCAGCGTGGGTGCTTCCCGACGCGCGCGCGACGTCCGCCCCGCATGAGCGCGCGAACGCGCGCGCGAGCTCCGTCCCGCCGAGCGCCCTCCGCCGACAACGACCGCCGACAATGCCTGGCACCGTCCTCCTCGCCGTCCTCCTCGCGAGCTCCGTCCCGCCGCGCCCCCTCCGCCGACAATGACCGCCGACAATGCCTGGCACCGATTCTCCCCCGATTCTCCCCCGCCGACACCGTTCCTCGCGCGACCTCCGCCCCGCATCAGCACGCGAACGCGCGCGCGAGCTCCGTCCGGCCGACCCCTCGTCGACAATGCCTGGCACCGTCCCTCCCGTCGACAATGCCTGGCACCGTCCCTCCCCGTCCGGCCGCCGGTCCAGAACGTGTCGGAAACCCTCTCGCTCGAAGTCCCAAGTAACCCTTGCTTGAGTATTTGGAACAGCCGCTTCCAGATGCTCTGCCAGAACTCCAGCGTAATCCTCGCATACTGGAGACCGCCGACAATGCCTGGCACCGATCCTCCCCCCGATCCTCCCCGATCCTCCCCGATCCTGCCCATCCGGCCCTACACCATTCGACAGGGCGGCCCGAATCCACGCTCAGCAGATGGGCATTCACCCAAGAGTAATGACTCGGACGCTGGCAATCCTGCCCCCGCGGATCTCGAGGTAACAGATCCGTCGCATCTGGAGCCACACGGCCAGGTAACCCTCGGCGTCCCAGTTCAACGCCCCTGCCTCAACGACGACGTAGATGTCGTGAACTCTCCCGAACCTTTCGACTTCAACCCTGCTGACTCGCTGCCCCGGGACGAACTCCCCACAGAACGCGTCCACGCGTGCCTGTCGCGCAGGCCACCACAGCGGAGATACAATGGGAACCAACATGGGAACACCGAGTAGTCCCGCGAGCACGCCAGCGAGCACCCAGTGACGAGCTCGAGTGCTCACGTTCCCCCGCAGTACCGCGCGCACCTCGACGGGAGCTGACGCCCTCCCGGGTGCCACAACGCATCGTTGATGCCTCTGTGACCCAGCAACGCCTGTGCGCCTGTCGCCCAGGACGTGTTGGGAGCGGCCAAGAAGATGAGCGGCGCATAGAGTGGACTGATTTTCGCCAGTTCATACCCGATGTTGCGAATGTGCCAGAGGCCCGCAGCGGGGTACCGCCACGAACTGTCGTTCGCCAGTGGGTCAACCGCGCCGATACCGCGCACTCCGACGGGGCCATTCCATCCCACATCGAAACCCTGCCCATAGCGTCTGACGCTTGAGTAGGCGAAGAGATAGTGGCTTGCGTCCGCCAGATCCTGGCTGTCAGGATCGCGAAGTCGTTGCTGGTCAGCTCGGCGGACAGCCTCGTCGGGGTCGCCGTCTGCTTGCGCGAGTTGTTCGCACGCCAAGGCCTGCGCCTCCGCCTCGCCGAGCCCAACCGGATCGAACCCGTTGACCGGATCCCCGAGCACGTACCCGTACAGGTTCGCATCCCCACCCCCGAACCCGATCGGGTCCTTGGACGTCCATCTCCCCGTCTCCGGGTCGTACTCCCTCGCCCCGAAGTGCACCAATCCCGTGTCCAGGTCCCACAATCCGCCCGCGTACCCGAACGGCTGGAACCCAGGTGCACTATCGACGAGCACTCTCCCCCACTCGTCGTGCTCCATCCGTTGCGCGACCGTGCCCGTTGCGACGTCGACCACCAATCGGACGCTCCCCAACTGGTCGCGCAGGATTCGGTACGTCACGCCGCCCCGCACCATGAAATCGGGGACGTTTACCCCCGTCGCGTAGACGAACGTGCTCACCACGTTGCCCATGCCGTCGAGCTCCGCGATGGGCGGAGGCCATCCTGATAGAGCCAGGCTTGCTCGAGGACGCCGTTGACTCGCTTGCCGATGCGGCGGCCCGCGGGGTCGAGGACGTATTCGATCGCGTCACCGCTCGGGAGCGCGACGGTGCGGAGCGCACCCGAGCTGTCGTAGCCGTATTGCGTCAGCGCGGTCGTGGCGGTGTCGAGGCGGCTCGCGAGCTCGCCGTTCGGTGTGTAGGTGAAGACCTGGGTGCCCCATTCGGTCAGCCGGTCCTGTGCGTCCACCGTGCCGGTCGTCGGGATGCCGCCGCGTAGAGCGCCGGTGCGGTTGGAGTTGGCGTCGTACGTGTAGCGGGCAGAGAGTGCGCCGTCGGTGTCCACCTCGTGGAGGCGACCCGCGGCGTCATAGCGATAGTCGTAGATGTGGTTCGAGCCTGGGAGTGTCTCGGTCTTGCGCGTGATTCGCCCGACGCTGTCACGCTCGTAGATGATCTCGTGGATCGTGAGCCCGAGATAGCGGGCGCGCGTCAGCAACGTCTCGGCAAAGCGATTGTGCTCGTGCGTGGTGGTGACGTTCCCGATCGTCGTGGCGGTCAGAAGGCCATTGGCGAAGTCGGGAGTCAGCGTCATCGCGCCGGCGCGCGTGACCAGCGAGTCGGCGTCGTAGTCGTAGTCGGCGACGAGATTGCCGTTCAGACGGATCTCGCGGGTGCGGAAGCTGCTGTCGTGGACGCGGCTGACCGTGCCGGCGACCGGTCCGCCGAAGGTCGTCGCGATCGGCAGTGACCCGTCGTACGAGAACGCGAGGCTCGTCCCGAGCGGCGAGCTCGTCGTCTCCAGATGTCCCGAGATGGGCGAGTAGGTGTGGTCGTAGATTCCTTCGGGTGTGACCGTGTGATCGAGCCGCCCTGCTGCGTCGTAGACCGGGTCGATCGTCGTGCCGTCGTGGCGGGTGATGAGCTCGACTTGGCGGTCAAGGTTGTAGGCGAGAATCGTGTTGCCCACGCCCGGCAACGGCGGCGGCGCGTAGCTCTCGGCGAGGTCGACAGGGGTATAGGCCAGACCGTGCGCGGGGCGGCCAGGCGGGGTGATCGATGTGACATTGCCGTTGTCGTCATAGGCATAGCCGACGACGCGGCCGTCGATCAGGGTCTGCTCGGTGACGCGATTGGCGGCGTCGTACGCGAACGAGACGCTGCGCGACAACGGGTCCGTGACGGTCTGCAATCGACCGAGGGCATCGTAGAGGAACGTCGTCTCGCGGGTGTCGGGGTGGTCTCCGATGGAGATCGCGTCGAGCCGACCGCGCGCGTCGAATTGCACCGTCGCCGACGCCAGATTCGCGAATCGCGCGAAGGAAGGGCGGCCACGCGCGTCGAGCGTGGCGACCGATTGCCGGCCTGCAGGAGATGTGGTGGCCCAGCGGCGGATTGCCGGCTGATAGGTCGTGCTCGTCGTGCCTACCGGGGTCGTGGTGCTCTCGGCGTAGGCCGTCAGCGACAGCGGGTCTCCCGGCGTGGCGAGCGCTGCGGACCGCGACGAGCTCACCGTCGATGTCAGCCCGGAAGGTAATCGCACCTCGGCGAATCGCGCCTGGGGCGAGGCCGTCCCGAGACGCCGATCCCCTTCGCTGCGCGTCGTGGCGCGCGTGCCGTCGGGGCTCGTGCTCGTCACGCTGCCGTCGTCGCGGATCTCGAGCCGATCGACGAGCCCGTCCGTCCCGACGGTCGTTCGCGTGACCAGACCCCGGTAGGCGCGCTCGCGCGACTGCACGCGTGTGCGGCCTTCCGCCGAGGTCAGCGTGACCACCGAGCCGTACTGGAAGCCGCCGGGATGGTCGCTTCGCGCCAGCGTCCAGCCGCCGCCCGCCGGGTCTTCGTCGGTGAGCAGCCGCCCCTGTCCGTCGTACCCGAACTGGTAGAGGCTGCCGCGCGGGTCGCGCATGGAAGACAGCAACCCGGTAGGTCCGTAGGTGAGCTGATGCACCTCGGCGGCGGGGCTGGCGATCGACGCGACGTAGCCGTCACCGTCGAGCGTCAGCGTCGTGCGCTGTCCGAACGGACCCACGACGGCAGTCGGGCCGCCCGAGCCGTCGCGCTCGATCGTCGTCACGTTGCCGTCGAGGTCGCCGATCGTCATCAGCCGGTGCTCGGAATCGTACGTCATCTCGCGGAGCAACGAACCCGTCCAGGCATCGAGCGTCCGCAGGTGCCGGCCTCCGGCGTCGAACACGTAGAGGGCGTCACCCGACTCGGAGGCCACCACCGTCTCGGCGGCGTTCGACAACCCGGGGAGCGTCGGCCCCACGCGAAGCAGGTACCCGCTCGTGCCCACGATGAGCGACCCGTCGGGTGCCAGCGCGATGACACTCGGCATGATCTGCGTGTCGCGCGGGTTGGCACCGTCGTACGGCGCCGTCGTGCCGCCTCCCGCAGCCGTGGAGACGAGCCCGTCGCTCTGCACGCGCAGCACGCGTGCCGCGGAGCTCGACGCGATCAGCACGTCGCCGTTCGGCGAGAGCACCACGTTCTCGGGCGATCCCAAGCCGATGTCCTCGAGCGCGAAGCCGTCACCCGGATAGGCGCCGAGCTGCACCGCGCCGCCCAGGTGCTCGAGCGCCCCATCCGCGTGCAGGCGCCACAACGCGCTCGCGAACGTCAGATAGAGATTGCCCTGGCGGTCGATCGCCGTCGCGCTCGGGAAGACCATGCCCTGCTCGAGACCGACGGCGGGGCTGCACGATTCGGGGCTGCACGTGGGGCAGAGCCCGAGGGCGCAGCCAGCGACGCGCTCCGACAGACCGTCGCTGGTCAACCGTCTCACCATCCGAGCGGAAGAGACGAACAGGCTCCCGTCGGGCCCGAGCAGCAGTCGCGACGGCCGGTCCAGACGAATCGTCAGCGCAGGACCGTCCTCCTGGACATCGCTGCTCTGCGGCTGACCGGCATCTTCCCCCGTGCCGGCGACCGTGGTGATCGTGCCAGTGGGATCCACCCTCCGAACGACCATGTTGGACCGGTCCGCGATGTACACCGTGCCGTCCGCGGCGACCGCCACGCCGTCCGGGTTGCGCAGTGCCGCGGACGTCGCGGGCCCGCCGTCTCCCGAGTATCCTGGCACGCCGGTACCCGCGACGAGCTCGATGACCCCGTCCGGTCGGATCCGCCGGACGACGTGGTAGCTGGGCTCCGCGAAGACGATCGTCCCGTCCGCGGCCACCGCCATCTGCCCGGTGCCCTGCACCTGCGCTTGGCGCGCGAGACCCCCATTGCCCGTCGAGCCCGGAGACCCATTGCCGGCCAGCACGTGCACCTGCTGGGGAATGCTCTGCGCGCGACGGCGCTGACCGCTGCCGAGCAGGATCTCCTCGCCTCCCTGTCCCGAGTCCAGCAGGTGCACACCGTCGATCGACCAGCCACCGAGGCCGAGCGCGCGCCCGTCCCACTGCCGCACGCGCCCCTCGAACGTCGTGCGAAACACGATCTCTCGACGCGTCGTGTCTCCCAGGATGACCCTGCCACCCTCCGCATACCGATAGCCCCATCGCCCGAAGCGGTCGGGATCGACCGGCACCGCGTCGTACACCCAGTCCACGATGATCTCCGCGCGCTGCGTCCCCTGCATCGCGCGCCCCCACCGGTCGAGCCCGTCCCAGAGGACCTCGAAGCTCGCGGCCGCGCGCCCGAGCACGACCCCGTGGCGCTGCCCCGCCACGATCACCGCGAGCCGGATCTCCTTCAGGCTCTCCGGCGGATCCTGCATCGGATGCCGGAACGCGATCCGCAGCCGCCGCTCCGCGTTCCAGCCTACGGTCGTGTCGGCGCGGTGGTGGAGCCCAGGCGCGCCCACGAGGCCCACGTCCTCCGCGAGCGTCTGGGTCTCGCACTCCACGCGCGAGCCGGGGATCGACTCCTGGCACTGTGTCGGCTCCTCGGGCGGCAGGCTGCACTGGCAGAAGTCCGCGTCCTCCGGCGGCTCGAACGCCCAGTTGCAGTCCCACACGCTGAAGTGGCGAATCGGAGACCGCCAGAGCTCTTGCCCTATGGGATAGAGCGTTGCCAGCGTCTCGCGCTCGGCGTCCGTGATCCCCAGATCGGACAATGCCGATCCGGTATCGGCCACACCGTCCCCGTCGACGTCGACGTCTGCACGGCCCGCGTCGATTCCTACGATCTCCACGATTCGTCCGCTGTCGCTCGCCACCCATCGCGCCGTGTCGCGGTCGTAGAACCCGAGCGGCACTCCGCCGCCTACCGGGTAGCCGAGGAAGTTCTCCAGGTAATAGAGGACGTCTCGGTCCCAATCGACCTCCGTGCTCCCGAGCGCGAGTGCCTCGTCGGCGGTGAACTCGGTCGCGTGCGTGTACGCCGTCGTCGGCGGCAGCTCCGCCGGCATCGCGTCCTCGCCGCGCTCGCCCACCGTGTACTCGGTCAGACGGAGCGAGACCGTCGAAATCGGCGTGGAGCCTCCGCCGGGCAGAGGCACGGTGGCCTGCGCACCATGGGGGATGAGAACCGTGGGACGACGCGTTCCGTCCGAGTCCGTCACGGGATTCGCGCGTGCGACCCGCATCCCGGGAGCCGACAGATCGACGGTCGTGACGGCCGAGTCGAGTGCCGTCATCACGACATCGGGCAAGCCGACGTACTCGATCCACGAGACGTCCTCTGCACGATCCACCGTGCCGTAGCCCGCGCGGTCGTAGCGCACGGTCAGGCGCCCTCCCCCGTTGACGACCATCTCCCAGCGTCCGTCCTCGCGGCTCATCGTCGTGCCGAGCTCGGCGCGCGCGAACACGCGCACGCGCACACCGGGCAACGGGTCTCCCGCAGTGTCGAGCACTCTGCCGGTCAAGAGCGATGCGCGGCGCCTCTCGATCGTGCCAGGCGCCACACCCCACTGGACCGGATCCGCGCCCGTGTAGAGGAACGACGTCGAGTCGGGCAGGTTGGTCGCAACGGTCCTATCGAGCGGAGGCACGACGAGAACGGGAAGCGGCATGTGCACCGCCGTCGGGCCGCCGGTCGACTCGTGGCCCGCAGCGTCCAGCGCCTCGACGCGAAAGAGGTACTCCGTTCCGCGCTCGAGACCGGTCACGTCGAAGGACCGCGGCGACGCTGGCACCACCGCGAGCG
>JADZFZ010000730.1 GCA_020854145.1 Deltaproteobacteria bacterium
CCAACGGCCAATCGGTCGACGCGGTCCATTCGCGATTCCTGCGCCGACTGATCGCCAACGTGCTCGGCGCGCCGTCGCTGTTCCGCGTCGTGATCGGCCCCGCCGATCCCGACCACTGGAACCACTTCCACTTCGATTCCGCCCCGTACCATTACGTGCGCATCTGAGGTGCCGGCGGGCCTGGTGGCCCGTTACAGCGAATCGTGTGCGGCATGGACGAGCCGGAGCCCGGCGCACGCGGCTCGTCGTGTTCGAGCGCGGCCGGGACGCGGTCGGAGCGTGAGGCTGAGGACGGCGTGGGTGACGAACCATCCCGCGATGACGAGGGTCGCCGTCCCGGCCGCGGCCATCCCTTCGTCGTCGCTCTGGACGAGCACTCCGCCGCCGATGGCCGTGAGCGTCCCTCCGACGAGCAGCTGCGACCACGCCCACGCGGGCGGCAGCCACCGTCCCTGGGCGGCGTACGCGATGTCGGCGGTCGCGAAGGTGAGCAGCGAAGGCGCGACGACGATGCTCGCCGTCGCGACCTCCCGAAACTCGTCCGAGTCGAACGGGTTGATCTGCAGGTTGAACGACTGCGCAGACGCCGTCGCCGGCGACGCGGCGACTCCCGCCGCGGCGAGGCAGACCACGACGAGCGCGCCGACGGGACGTGACGTCGCGTTGCGCATGTTTCCCTCCGCGCCCCATCCAGAGCCATTCGCGTGCCTCCCCGAGAGACGCGCACCGGCTCGGGCGATCGGCGTTGGCGCGGATGATGAGTGGAAAGGCGGGTGCGCACGTGGGCGGCTCGTTCGCGCCGCAGCGCGAAGCGAGTGTCCCATCCGGGTCGCCCAGCGCTGCGAACGTGCCGCCGCGCTGCCGCGCCGAGCTCCCGAGCTCGTCGAGGGACGCGTATGCTCGCCCGCGACACGGGCGACCGACCCGCCGAACCCGGAGGACGACGCGATGGCGCAGCGCGAGGCGCCTTACATCCCGCAGATGGAGGCCGTCGAATGTGGCGCGGCGTGCCTCACGATGGTGCTCGCTGCGCACGGACATCACGCGCCGCTCTCCGAGGTTCGGGCCGCGTGCGGGGTATCGCGCGACGGCGTCACGCTCAAGAAGATCGTCGAGGCCGCGCGCAGCTACGGTCTGAGCACCAAAGCCCAGCGGCTCGAGCCGGCGGAGCTCGCCGGGGTCGTGACGCCCGCGATCCTCCACTGGGAGATGAACCACTTCGTCGTGCTCCGTCGCTGGACGCCCGCCGTCGTCCACCTTCTCGATCCCGCGGTCGGGCCGCGCGAGATCCCACCCGAGGAGTTCGACCGATCGTTCACCGGCATCTGTGTGTCGCTGGCGCCCACGCCGGAGTTTCGCAAGCGCGCCCCGCAACGGACGTCCCTCGGCCGCTACCTGCGCACGCTCGGCGCGACGTGGGGCGCGCTCTCGCTCGTGCTGAGCGCGTCGCTCCTGCTCAACGTGATGGGGCTCGCCGTCCCGCTCTCGACGAAGCTCGTCGTCGATCACGTGCTCGAGCGCGGGCAGACGGCGTGGCTCGAGATCATCGTGCTCGCCGCGCTCGGCGCCGTCGCGGCGCAAGCGCTCGTCGGGGTCACGCGCGCGGCGGTGCTGACCGCCCTCAAACGCCATCTCGACATCGCGATGACGCTCGGCTTCGTGCGGCACCTGCTGTCTCTGCCGCTCCCGTTCCTCGCGCAGCGCTCCATCGGCGATCTCATGAACCGCGTGCAGAGCAACAAGATGCTGCGCGATCTGCTCGCAGGGCAGGCCGTCGCGGGGCTCGTGGATGGCCTGCTGCTCGTCTCGTACCTCGGGCTCATGCTGTGGCTCGATGCGCCGCTCGGCGCGATCGTCGCCGGTGCGGGGGCCGCGTATTGCGTCCTCTACGCGATCACGCGCCCCGGGCAGCTCGCGTTGCTGCAGGAGCGTCAGGTCAAGGACGTCAAGGAGCAGGACCAGCTCATCCAGATCGTGCGCGGCATGATGACGGTCAAGAGCGCCGGCTCCGAGGTCGCGGCGCACACGCGATGGCTCAACGCGCTCGTGCGGGCGCTCAACGCGCGCATCCGCGAGTCGCGCGCGCAGGACGGCGTGGGCGTCGCGCTCTTCGCCATTCGCGCGCTCGTCCCGGTGATCGTCCTCGCGCTCGGCGCACACCGGGTCATGCGCGGTGAGCTGACGCTCGGGACGCTGCTCGGGTTCCAGGTCCTGCAGCTCGGGTTCCTCGCGCCCCTCGAGACCGTCATCCAGACGTTGATGCGCCTGCAGGTCATGCCGGTGCTCATGCAGAGGATGGACGACATCCTCGCCGCCGAGCCCGAGCCGACCGGCGGAGCGCCCTGCCCGCGCATCGAAGGTCGAGTCACGTTCGAGGACGTCTCGTTCCGGTATGGGCTCCAGTCTCCGCTCGTGCTCGACGGCATCTCGTTCAGCATCGACAAAGGCCAGAAGATCGGGCTCGTCGGCGCCTCCGGATCGGGAAAGAGCACGATTGCGAAGCTGTTGCTCGGGATGTTCCGTCCCGTCTCGGGCCGCATCACCGTCGATGGGCAGGATCTCGCGTCGCTGGATCTGGCGTCGCTCCGCCGACAGTGCGGCATGGTGCTGCAGGAAGCCGCGCTCTTCGAAGGCAGCGTGCGCGAGAACATCTCGCTCTATCATCCGAACGCACCGATCGAGGACGTCGTCGCAGCCGCACGGCTCGCGCAGATCCACGACGACATCGAGTCCTTGCCGAAGGGTTACGAGACGCGCATCTCGGCCAGCTCGGGGCTCTTCTCGGGTGGCCAGCGGCAGCGTCTCGCCCTGGCGCGCGCCGTCTTGCACCGGCCCCCCATCATGATCCTGGACGAGGCCACGAGCGCCCTCGACGCCGTGACCGAGTCCGCGATCGAGCGGTACCTCTCGACGCGCGAGTGCACGCGCATCGTGATCGCGCATCGCCTCAACACCGTGCGCGACGCGGACGTGATCCTCGTGCTCAGAGACGGGCGCGTCGCGGAGCGCGGGCGTTACGACGAGCTCGTCGAGCAGGGCGGCTTCTTCGCCGAGCTCGTCGCGCGTGGGGGAGCCACGGCGCAGGGCCCGTCGCGGACGGGCCCGCCGCGAGTCGAGGCAGCCGACCTGAGCCCCATGCGTGGGCTCGAAGGGATGACGCCGGACGAGCGCGCTGCGCTCGCCGACGCGCTGCAGCGGACGCGACACGCGGCCGGCGACACGATCGTGACGCAGGGCGACCGGCCGGCGGGTCTGTTCCTGATCGAAGAAGGCGCCGTGGACGTCACGATCGACGAGCCGGGATTGCCGCCGTTCACCGTCGCGCGACTCGGACCCGGGGATCTCTTCGGAGAGCTCGGCCTGCTCGGCAGCGCGCCCAACTCCGCGAGCGTCGTGGCGGTCGAGGCCACGCGAGTGCTCCATCTCCCGCAGGAGGAGTTCCAGGAGCTGCGCCGCCGCGGAGACCTCCTCGCCGTGCGGCTGACGCTCGTGCTCGGTCGTCTGGTCGCGTCGCGACTGCGCGAGGCGGGTGCGCGGCTCGGCGAAGCCGACGGCACCGAGGACCAACCCGCGCTCGCTCCGGACGCGCTTCCTCCACCCGCGGGCTCCGACCTCGCGGATGGTGCCCCGCGTGCGCGTCGCAGACGCGCGCGCGAGCTGGCGCTGGCCCAGACGCCTTTTGGCGCGTCACTCTCGGACGACGAACGGGCGTTCTTGGAGTTCGTGGGAACCCTGGAGCATCCCGGCGAAGGCGAGGTGCTCTTTCGCGAGGGCGACGCCGGCGACGAGGTGTTCCTGTTGCTCGGCGGGCGCGTGGGCGTCGAGCGCGCCGGCGTCAGAGGCTACCTCCGCGTGATCAAGCCCGGTGACCTCTTCGGGGAGCTCGCGCTCTTCGACGATGCGCCTCGGTCGGCGACGTGCGTCG
>JADZFZ010000731.1 GCA_020854145.1 Deltaproteobacteria bacterium
CTCAACCTCTCGAGCAACGACTACCTCGGTCTGGCCTCCGACCCGGAGACCCGCCGCCTCCTCCAACATGCGGCGGACTCCGAGCCCGCTGGAGCAACGGCCTCGCGTCTGGTCGTTGGGGACATGCCTTCGCACCGTGAGGCCGAAGCCCGCCTCGCCAGCTACGTCAGTCACGCGGATGCCGTCCTCTACCCGTCGGGATACTCCGCGAACACCGGTGTCATCCCGGCGCTCGTCGGTCCAGGCGACGCGGTTCTGAGCGACAGCCTCAACCACGCCAGCCTCATCGACGCCATACGCCTCTCCCGCGCGACTCCCCTGATCTACCGACACCGCGACGCACAACACGCGCACGACGTGGCCAAGACGCATGCTGCACGTCACGCCGTCCGCAGATGGCTCATCGTGACCGACTCCCTCTTCTCCATGGACGCCGACGAAGCGCCCCTGGTCGAGCTGGCCGAGCTCGCGCGCCACCTATCGGGCGCCCTCCTGGTGGACGAAGCACATTCCCTCGGCGTGCTGGGCCCGGCGGGTCGCGGCGCCTGCGCCCTCCGCAACGTCGTGCCCGACGTCCTCGTCGGCACGCTCGGAAAGGCCTTCGGCCTCGCGGGAGCCTTCGCAGCCTGTGACGCGCACGTCGCAAGGTGGCTCCGGAATACTTCTCGCTCCTTCGTCTACTCGACCGGCACGCTACCGCTTCTCGCCCGTGCGATCGCCTCCCAGGTCCAGCGGGTCCACGACGCCGAGGAGGGCAGGGCACGCATTCGCCGCCACGCCCTCGCCCTCCGCACCAGCCTCGCGGACGTGGGCGCCACGGTCCTTCCCGACACTCCGACGGGATCACCGATCGTGCCCTGGGTCCTCGGGACGCCGCACGCCGCCATCGCCGCGAGCGCCGCGCTCCGAGAGCGAGGCATCTTCGCGCAACCGATCCGACCCCCGACCGTCCCTGCCGGAACCAGCCGCTTGCGCCTCGTGCCGACCGCGGCGCACACCGAGGCGGACGTCGACCACGCCGCCGAGGTGGTTCGAGAGGTGGCGTCCTTCCTCGGTCGAGCCGATGGCGTCCCTGTCCGATGAGAGGCTTCTTCATCACCGGAACCGACACCCACGTGGGCAAGACGTTCGTCGGCTGCGCCCTCGCCGCCGCCGCACGTCGCTCCGGCTGGACCGTCCGCGCTCTGAAGCCCATCGAAACGGGCTGTCAGAAGGTCGGCGGGGGTCGGCTCGTGCCTGCGGATGCGATCGCGTTGGCCGAGGCCGCCGGACACCCGGACGTGGGATGGAACGATCCCTGGTTCTTCCGCCACGAGCTCGCCGCCGCGCCAGCTGCCACACCTTCGGGAGGGCTCACGGATCTCGATTGGCTGCTCGGCGCCATCCCGCCGCATTTCGAGGGCGTCGATGCCGCCCTCGTCGAAGGCGCCGGCGGGCTGCTCGCGCCGATCGGACCCGGGCTCCTGATTGCCGATTTAGCCGTTTCCCTGATGTTGCCGCTTCTTGTGATTGCTCCGAATCGCCTCGGCGTCGTCAATCACGTGCTGCTCACGCTCGAGGCCGCACGCGCCCGAAGCCTCTTCGTCGCTGCCGTCATCCTCAACACGCCTGCACAACCCGTGGGCTCACCTACCGACGTGAGCCTCTCCTCGAATGCAGGACTCATCGCAGAGCACGGCCGTGTCCGGGTGCTCGGTCCCTGTCCGCACGTCGCCTCTCGCGACAGCACTGCTGTGTTGCAGGCGCTCCCGGCTCTCGCGCGACTCTGGCACGATCCAGCCTGACCGCACGTACCCGGCAGACCGCCGGGAGCCGCGCACGGCTCGACCGCCGAAACGGCCGAGATCTCACTCGTAAGCAGGGATCCCGGTGATGTCGTGACCGAGGATCAACGCATGGATATCGTGCGTTCCCTCATAAGTATACACGGTCTCCAGGTTCAGCATGTGCCGAGCGATCGGATACTCGAACATGATGCCGTTGGCTCCCAGGATGTCCCGGGCCATCCGCGCGATGTGGAGCGCTTCTGCCACGTTGTTCCGCTTGGCGAGCGACACCTGCTGTGGCCGCAGCTTGCCGGCTTCCTTGATGCGACCGAGCCGCAAGGTCAGGCATTGTGCTTTCGTGATCTCCGTCAGCATCTCCGCGAGCTTGTTCTGCACGAGTTGGTAGCCCGCGATCGGCCGGGAGAACTGTTTGCGTGTCTTGGCGTATGTGAGCGCACAGTCGTAACACGCCATGGCGGCGCCGATCGCACCCCACGCGATGCCGTACCGCGCGGACGTCAGGCACGACAGCGGGCCCTTCATGCCCACCACGCCGGGCAGGATCGCATCCTCGGGCAGCTCCGCATCCTCGAGGAAGAGCTCGCTCGTCACGCTGGCGCGTAGCGAGAACTTGTCGTGGATCGTCCGCGTGCTGTAGCCCTTCGTGCCCTTCGGCACGAGGAAGCCGCGAACGATGCCGTCGAGCTTCGCCCAGACGATCGCGACGTCGGAGATGCAGCCGTTGGTGATCCAACGCTTGGTGCCGTTCAGCACATAGCCGCCCGAGACCTTCTCCGCCCTCGTCAGCATGCCGGACGGGTTCGAGCCGAAATCCGGCTCGGTGAGCCCGAAGCACCCGATCGCCTGGCCCTTCGCCATCCGCGGCAGCCAGTGCTCCTTCTGCGCGTCGGAGCCGAAGGCCGCGATGGGGTACATCACGAGGCCGCCCTGCACCGAGCAGAACGACCGGAAGCCCGAGTCCCCGCGCTCGAGCTCCTGCATCACGAGGCCGTAGGCCACCTCGCCCATCCCCGCGCAGCCGTACCCCTTGATGTTGGCGCCGAGGAAACCCATCTCCGCGGTCGCCGGGATCAGGTCCATCGGGAACGTTCCCGCCTGGTAGTGCCGATCGATCACCGGCACCACGCGCTCCTCGACGAACTGTCGGGTCGCGTCCCGCACGAGGCGCTCGTCCTCGGTGAGCTCGTCGTCGATCGCGTAGTAGTCCAGGCCGTGGAATCCCATGTCTCCTCCGACGCCGCTCCTAGCACGGCCACGTGCGGATCCGCGAGCACGCGCTGGCAAGGACGCCGGGGGCGGGCCACGCTGCGCGCCGATGACGGAGCCGCGATGCGCGATCTGCCACCAACCCATGGGGAGCAGGAGCGGCTACGTCCACGCCACGCCGATGCCGGACGAGCTGCTCGGCTGGTCGGCGGACGAACGCGAACGTCGATGCCGGAGCGATGGAGATCTGTTGCTCGTCGACGGCGGCGACCGTGGATTTCTGCGCGTGACGCTTTCGCTGCCGATGCGACACGACGCCGACGAGGTGCCCCTTTCTCTCGTCGCGTGGGCCGAGCTGACCAAAGGTGCATGGCGCAGCCTTCGGTCGGTCGAGAGACCCGGCACGAGCGCGGAGGTCGCGGCCATCCTGGCGTCGCGGATCCCGGGCCTCGACGGTGCCATCGGCGAGCACGTTCGCGTGCGTCGGACCGCGGAGGAGCCGCGCGCGCGCGTCGTCGCCGCCGGCAAGGGCAAGCTCGCGCGGCTCGAACGACCGCGCTCCCTCGCGCAGGAGGACCGGCGACGCATCGAGGCCGCGATCGCAGACTCTGCAGCTCCCGCGCTGGTCGAGGGTTTTCTCGCCGAGAAGATCGCGAGCCCGACCGCCCGTTGGCGCGGGCACGCCGACGCCGGCTCCGCAGGGGACCTGCAGGTCGTTCGCGTCGAGGGTCCGCGCGTCCTCTACGTCACCGTCGGAGCGTCGTCGGTCGAGCAGGTCGCAGGAGACGATCGGTCGCGCATCGAGCTCGCGCTGCACTCGCGCGCCGATGCCGACGCGGTCGCCCCGCCGATGCTGCTCGCGCTGGCCGCATACGCGCGCGCGCGAAGGGCCCAACTCGTGCCGGGGATGCGGATCGAGCTGCCCGGCGTCTCCCTGCTGCCGGCGAGCGCAGCGACGCCGCGCGGCGATGCGCGCTCGCACCTGTGGCTCGCGCCCGCGGACGTGGGCGATCTCCGCGGTGGGCCCCTGACGATCGGGCCCGTGCATCTGCACTTCGTCCGGGTCGTGCCGCTACACGCGGCAGAAGACGCGCTTCTCGAACGCGAGGGCGTCGGCGCCCTCGTGCGACGACTCGAAGCCCGAGGACTCGACCCGACCGATCTGACGCGCGGTTCCGCCGTCGCGGCGTGATGCTGCACGGTCGCGGCGTGTTGCCGCGCGGTCGCGCCGTGTTGCGGCGCGGGTCGCGGCGTGACGCGTCGCGGTCGCGGCGTGGCGCGGCGGTTGCGGCGCGGTCACGGCGTGACGCGTCGCGGTCGCGGCGTGGCGCGGCGCGGTCGCGGCGGTTGCGGCGCGGGTCGCGGCGTGTTGCGGCGGCCCCCCGGCCCCCCGCGATGCACGCGACCTCTACGATCGGGTGGAGATGACAGGGATCGAACCTGCGACCTCCAGAGTGCGATTCTGGCGCTCTCCCAACTGAGCTACA
>JADZFZ010000732.1 GCA_020854145.1 Deltaproteobacteria bacterium
AAGGACTACGAGCGCGCGACCAAGCTCTATCGACGCGCGCTCGCCTTCGATCCGCGCGACACCGAGGCGTTCACGGCGCTCGAGCGCGTGCACCGCGTCACCGAGTCCTGGGAGGCGCTGCTCGAGCTCTATCGCGAGGCCGCGGCGTCCGCGCCCGACCCCGCCGAGCAGAAGTCGCATCTGGCCAAACGCGCCGCCGTGTTCGAGCAGCTCGCGCGTCTCGACGACGCGGTCGGGGTGCACCGGGAGATCCTGGAGGTCGACCCGACGGATCGCCCCGCGATGGAAGCCATCGATCGCCTCCTCGTCGCGACGTCGCGGTGGAGCGATCTCGCCGAGCACCTGCGTTTCCGCATCGAGGACGCATCCGACGTCGCGTCGAAGAACGGTCTGCGCTTCCGCCTCGGCAACGTGCTCGAGGAGAAGCTCGAGGACGCGTCGGGGGCCGTCGATGCCTACGAGCAGATCCTCGAGTCGGACCCCGGGCACGCCGACGCCATCGCGGCGCTCGAGATCCTCGTGCAGGACGTCGAGCACCGCCTGCGCATCACGCACATCCTCGAGCCCGTCTACCGACGCGGCGATCAGTGGCGGAAGCTCATCGCCATCTACGAGGCGCAGGTCGAGCTCGCCAGCGACGCGAGCGAGAAGGTGCGGCTGCTGCGCGAGATCGCGGGCCTGCACGAGAAACGCGGGCAACAGAAGACGCTGGCGTTCCACGCGTGGGCACGGGCCTACGTCGAGGAGCCCGGTGACGACGACGCACGCGGGCACCTCGAACGGCTCGCTGCGGACCTCGGGGCGTGGGACGACCTCGTCGACACGTTCGAGCAGGCGATCGAGAAGACGTTCGACCAGGCTCTGAAGGCGTCGCTGCTCACGGCCGTCGCGCGCGTCCACGACGAGCAGCGCGGCGATCCGCGCAAGGCGATCGACGCATACGAGCGATTGCTCGCGGCCGACGAGACCGATGCGTCTCCGCTCGAGGCTCTCGAGGGACTGCACACGTTGCTCGCGGACTGGGCGGGGCTCGTCAAGGTGCTCGAGCGCAAGGTCGAACGCGCGACCGATCCGGTGGATCACGGCGACCTGCTGCGGCGCATGGGCTCGATCCAGGAGGAGCTGCTCGCCGACGTGCCGGGAGCGATCGACTCGTACCGGCGCGCCGTCGACGTCGATGGAAGCGACTCGGTGGCGCTCGAAGCGCTCGACCGTCTCTACGGCCAGACCGGCGACCACGCGTCGCTCGGTCCCGTGCTGCGACGGCGGATGGAGACGACGTCGTCGGATCCGGATCTGCAGGTGGAGCTCGGCCTTCGCCTCGGCGAGCTCGCGGCGACCGAGCTGCGTGACACGCGCGAAGCCATCGACGCCTACACGCAGGTGCTCGCGATTCGTGGCGACGAGGTGGCTGCCGTCGGCGCGCTCACGAAGCTCTACGAGCAAGAGCGGATGTGGCCCGAGCTGCTGTCGAACCTCGCGCTCGCCGCCGCGCTCGCGCAGTCCGACGCGGAGCGCGTGATCATCAAGCACCGCATCGGCGAGATCCACGAGAAGGAGCTCTCCGACCTCGCGGCCGCGCTCGAGACCTACGCCGACGTCCTCGCGATCGACGGCGACCACGCGCCCACCCTCGACGCGCTGTCGGGCATCGCACGCGACGAGGAGTTCCGCGGCCAGGCGGCTTCCTTGCTCGAGCCGCGGTATCGCACCGCCGGCCGGTGGGACGATCTCGCCAAGCTGCTCGAGCTGGTCATCGACGGCACGAGCGATCCGGAGCTGCGCGCGCGCGAGCTGTCGAAGCTCGCGTTGGTCCACGAGGACGGCCGCAAGGATCTCGATGCGGCGTTCGGGGCGCTCCTGCGCGCGCTGGCGGATCGTCCCAGCGACGAGGCGCTGGTCGCGGAGCTCGAGCGTCTCGCGGCGCGGCTGCGCACGTGGGATCGGCTGGCCGACGCGCTCGGCGCGGCGGGCGCGAGCGCGATGGATCCCCGCTCGGCGCGGAGCCTGTACCTGCGGCTCGCGCGCATCTCGGAGAACGAGCTCAAGGACGACGCGCGCGCCATCGAGGCGCTCAAGCGGGCGGCGGACGCGACGGGAGACGACGACGAGATCCTGGCGATGCTGGATCGGCTCTTCACCAAGACGTCGTCGTGGGTCGACCTGGCGGACGTGCTCGAGCGGCGCATCGGTCTCGACCCGGCGCGGCAGCCGAGCGAGCGCGCCGAGCTGCTGTGTCGGCTGGGCCGCATCAGGCTCGAGCAGTTCCACGACAAGTCGAGCGCACTGTCGTCCTTCCGCGAGGTCCTCGAGCGGGATCCGCACCACGGCGCCGCGCTCACCGCCGTCGAGGGCCTGCTCGACGATCCCGACGTGGCGCCCGACGTGGTCGACGCGCTCGACGCGGCGTATCGCGAGACGGCGTCGCTCGAGAAGCTGGCGGCGCTCTACGACACGCGCGTGAAGCTCGCGACCACGGGCGCGGACAGGATCGCGTTCTTGCGCGAGCAGGCCGAGCTCTACGAGTCGCGGCTCGGGAACCAGGCGGGAGCGCTCTCCGCGCTCAAGCGCGCGACGCGCGAAGAGCCCGGCGAAGAGGGCGTCTTCAAGGACCTCGAGCGTTTGGCGGGCGCGATGGGCCGAGAGGGCTGGACGGCGCTCTCGGGATTCGTGGAGCAGGTGCTGGAAGAGAAGGGCGAGTCGCTGGATCCGGCGCAGGTCCGCGACCTCCATCTCCGGGCCGCGCGCTGGTACCGCGATCACATCGGAGACTCGGCGCTCGCCGAGGAGCAGCTGCGTGCGGCCATCGAGCGCGACCGCGACTCGAGCGACGCACACTCCGAGCTCGCGGACCTGTTGCGCGCCTCGGGTCAACACCGGCCCCTGGTCGAGGCGCTCCGCGATTGGGCGCGGGTCGAGCTCGACGCGGACGCACGTCGCAAGCGCCTGCGCAACGCCGCGGCCCTCGCGGAGGACCAGCTGGGCGATCGCGCGCTCGCCGGCGAGGCGCTCTCGCAGATCCTCGACGACGACGAGTCCGACGGTCAGGCGCTCGAAGAGCTCGCGCGCATCCGCGAAGCGGAAGGACGTTTCGCGGAGGTGGCCGATCTCCTGGAGCGCCGCGCACGCGTGGCCGACGACCCCGCGACCCGCGTGTCGCTCTATCACCGCGTCGCGGGCATCGCGATCGGCAAGCTGGAGGACTCGGACCGCGCGGTGACCGCGTACGAGAACGTGCTGACGGAGGATCCGGGCGACCTCGCGGCGATCGGAGCGCTCGAAAGGATCCACGAGGCGTCGGCGCGCTGGAAGGATCTGCGCGACGTCATCACGCGCCGACTGGAGAACGCGACGACCGCAGAGGACCGAATCGCCGCGCGGGTGCGGTTGGCGCGGCTCGCGGAGGAGCGCTTCGGTCAACGCGACGACGCCATCGAGCAGCTGCGCGAGATCCTCGCGGAGGACTCGCGCAACGCGCTCGCGGCCGACGAGCTCGAGCGGCTCTACGCGGTGGCCAAACGCTGGAGCGACTTGACGGAACTGCTCGAGCAACGGGCGGGCGACGCGGCGAGCATCGGGGATCTCGACGGAGAGCTCTCCGCGCTGGTGCGCCTCGGCGAGGTCTACCAGACGCGGTTGAACGACGACGCGCGAGCGGTGGAGATCTACGAGCGCGTGCTGTCGCGGCAGCCGAAGCACCCTTCGGCGCTGGCCGCAGTGGCGCGATTGCACGAGAAAGCGGGCGATTGGGCCAAGGCGGCCGAGGCGCTCGACACGGCGCTCGGGCTGGCGAAGCCCGGCAAGGACGGCGCCGCGCTCGCGCTGCGTCTGGCGGAGATCCAGAGCGGCAAGCTGAAGGACGCGGCGGCATCCGAGGCGACCTTGTACAAGGCGCTCGATCTGGACCCGACGGCTTCGGAGCCGGCGGTCATCCTGATGGAGCGGTACGAGCGCGCGGGCGAGCACGCGAAGCTCGCGAAGATCCTCTCGTTCGAGGAGGAGCGCACCGAAGCGCCCGACGCGAAGGTGGCGCTGTTGCGGCGCATCGCGGCGCTGGCCGCCGACAAGCTCGACGATCCGGCGCGTGCCGCGGACGCGCTCGAGCGCGCGACGAAGCTCGCGCCGGACAACCGCGAGGTGCTGCTGCCGCTCTGCGATCTCTACATCCGCGCGGGCCGACAGGCCGACGCGGTCCCGGTCCTGCAGAAGATCATCGCGAGCTACGGCGGACGTCGTGCCAAGGAGCTGGCCACCTATCACCACCGTCTCGGGCAAGCGCTCGAAGGCATGGGCGACCAAGCTGCGGCGCTCGAGCAGTACGACGCGGCGTTCCGCATCGATCTGACGAGCGTCCCGGTGCTGCGCGACCTCGGTCGGCTCAAGTACAAGGCCGGGGACGTGGACGGCGCGCAGAAGGCGTTCCGCGCGCTCCTGCTCCAGAAGTTCGACGCGTCGAGCGGCATCTCGAAGGCCGACGTCTACTTCTATCTCGGCGACATGAGCTCGAAGTCGGGCGACAAGGCGAAGGCCATCAGCATGCTCGAGCGCTCGATCGCCGAGGACAAGGAGCACGCGAACGCGCGCGCGCTGCTGCGCGAGCTCAAGGGGCAGTAG
>JADZFZ010000733.1 GCA_020854145.1 Deltaproteobacteria bacterium
GAGCTCGCCTACCGGCTCGGCGCGATCCGGTGCAGCGCGGTGCGGGCGAAGGCACCTCCGGCTGCGTCCCACGTGCCGACCGAGATCGACATCGTCCGCGTCGCGTCCGGCCGGAGCGGCGTTGCGAGCGCGGCAGGGTAGGTGGCGACGAGCGTGCCCGATGCGCACGCGTCGGCGGCGTCGAGCTCGAGGGCGCGCACGAGCGCGGTGCTGGGCGTGCCGTCCTCGAGGCGCGAGAGGCCGACGAAGAGCGTGTCGCGGTCGGCGACGCGACGCAGCGCGTACCAGGTCGGGCTGGTGCCCGCGAGGTCGAAGGCGTACGCGCGCTCGCCGATCGCTCCCGCGGTGAAGTCGACGTCGATTCGCACGAGCGCGTAGGTGCCGTTGCCGAAGTAGTCGGCGACCACCGCGAAGCCGGCGTCGGTCTCGACGACGCTCGCGTGCCCATGGTCGGAGTAGAGGCGCTGCATCTCGCCGCCGTACACGCGGTCGTACCAGCCGCTGCGGATCTGCACGGGGGCGCCGATGCTCGACGCGTCGAGGGCCACCGCCTGCAGGCCGCCGGCTTCGGAGGCCTCGAGGTACGCGACGCAGCCCATCGAGGGCAGCTCCTCCGTGACGTCGACGACGTTGCCCGCGAAGCACGTCTCGATCGTCGTGCACGGTTGGCAGTCGGGATCGGGCGTGTCGACGGCCTGGTCGCTGAAGGCGACGACGAAGCCGTCGCGGTGCTCGGAGGCGCCGGCGTCGTGCGCGAGGCTGCTGCCGAGCTGCGTCCACGGCACGAGCGGCGCTCCGTCGAGGTCGACCACCGCGACGTGCGTCCCGATGTGTGACAGGACGACGTCGTTGTCGCGGAGCGCGAGCACGATGGGCTCGCGAGGGTGCGCGACCAGACGCAGCCGTCCGGCCTCCGACGCGTAGAGCTGCACCGCGGGAGCGAGGATCTCGGTGGCGTCGGCCGACACGCGCGCGAAGCGCGCCTCCGTGGGCGAGATGCCGCTCGGTCCGAGACGTCGCTGCCACGCGACCACGACGTCGCCCTCGCGGTCGACCGATGCCGTCGCTGCGAGCACGCGCGCGTACGACGCGTTCGCGTAGAAGCGGTCGAGCTCGACGGACTCGCCCTCGCGCTCGTAGCGAACGACGTCGTGCGCGCACTCGCCGCAGAAGGGCAGCTCCTCCTCGTTGCAGTCGGGGCACAACGACATCCGATCGCCGCGTGCCTCGCGGACCACCCATCCCGCGCCGCCATCGAGGTCGACGACGGCGAGCACCTCGACGTCGGTGCGCTCTGCCACGAGCGCGTCGCTCAGCTCGAGCCCGTTCGCGCAGTCCGTCCGGCCCTGGCCGTCGTCGTGGGCGCCGCACGAAGCGCTCGCGAGCAGGAGCAAGCAGATCCCGAGCGCGGTCGAGCAGCGCATGCGCGGTTCTACCAGCGATCAGCGCGGCGCGCCGCGAAGCGCGTCCAGCGTCGCGCGTTGGGTCGGCGTCAGCGCATTGCGGATCCGCACGAGCAGTCGGAGGTGCGCGACCTTCACGGAGCCCTCGAGACGCGCCACGGCTTCGGCATCGCGTGCTGCGCGCTGCTCGTCGATGGGCTCGGCGGCCAGGGTGCTGCGGAGCTGCTCCTCGGCGCCGCGCAGCTGCCAATCGAGGTCCAGCAGCGCGGCCTGCGACGCTCGGAGATCCTGCTGGATCGCGGACGTCTGCGCCGGCGTCAGCGCGAGCGCGGACTGGTGATCCATGACGGCCTCGGCCGTGTAGAGCGACGGGTAGGGTGCCCCGCGCTCCGTCGTCGCGGGCGGCGCTGCGCGCGGATCGTCCGCGGCCGGTGTCGTCGCGGGCGCGCTCTGCGGGTGCGTCGTCGCCCGCCGAGGAGCGGTCTCCGACGGAGCCATCGCGCATCCCGCGAGCACGAGGACGACCGGGACTGCCGCTCTTCCGACGAGCCGGAGCACGAGTCGCGACTTTGCGGCAAGTCCCCCTCTCCCCCTCGGGGACAGGGCCGGGGTGAGGGGAGACGAAGTCATGGCGTCGGTCCTTCCGTGTTCGCTGAGGCGCCGGGCAACGTGCCGGCTCCGTACGTCGCGCTCGCCGTCACCGAACGTCCGGCGGAGCTCAGGAGCCAGCGCAGCGGCTCGCGGCGGGGCAACGCCAGCGGAGCGACGTGCGCGGCGGGTGCGGCCGCCTGCGTGGCGTCGGTCGCCATCGAAGGCGGCTCCGCCCGATGCAGCGCCAGGAGCGCCACCGCCGCCGCGGCGGTCACGCCCGCCGCACCGCCGAGCGCTCCGCCTGCGAGAAAGAACGCCCAACGCCGCGTCGGTGCGCGCCTTCGCGCGGCGGCCAACGTCGCCGCGAACGGGGGAGCCGACGCTTCGTCGTGGCGCCGCAGCGCGTGCATGGCCGCACGCACGCGGGCCGTCTCGGGATCGTCGTCGCCAGGCTGTGTCATCGCACGATGCCTCTCTTGGCCAGGTGGCTCGCGAGGGCCTTCTTGCCTCGCTCGTAGTGCAGGGCGGCCGTTCCCGCCGAGACGTTCATGACCGCGGCGGCCTCGCGCACCGTGAGGTCCGCGTAGAAGACGAGGTGCAGGACCTCGCGCTGCCGATCCGACAGGGTGCTCAGTCCGGCGATCACCGCGCGCGCATCCTCCGCCTGTTCCGCGCTCTGCTCGGGCGACGCCGGGAGCGCGGGCTTCGTGGTCGTCGGCTCGGCCGAGGCGCGACCGATCCCCAGCCAGCGCAGGAGGCGCTTGCGTCGCTGCTCGCGGGCGACCTGCCGGATCACCCCGAAGAGCCACGTCTTGAGGCTCGAGCGCCCTTCGAACCTCGCCTCGCCCGACAGCACGCGCAGGTAGGCGATCTGCAGAACGTCCTCGGCTTCGGTGCGGTCCCGCCCGCAGCAGCTCAGCGCCCAGCCGAAGCTCGCGGCGTGGTGCTCTTCCAGGTCGCGGCGCAGCGCGTCGGGCGTCTCGGACGTCACGTGTCACGCGCTTGCTACCACCGTCCGACGCCGAAAGATCGCCCGCGCCGCGAAGATCAGCACGATGAGCG
Organism: Deltaproteobacteria bacterium; assembly: GCA_020854145.1. GTDB lineage: Bacteria > Myxococcota_A > Polyangia > Polyangiales > JADZFZ01 > JADZFZ01. The sequence continues at coordinate 3,057 of JADZFZ010000733.1, forward strand.
CGAAGAGCCCGACGAGCGCGGTCGGCCCGACCGCGACGAGCGCCATCGTCACGCCGACCACGACGGCGCACGCACCGTGGAACCCGAAGCTCGCGGCCTCGACCACGCTCCGCCCCGGCTCCTGCCAGAACGCCACGTGCCGCGGCGACAGCGACACCGACACGTCGGCCATCGCGATGCGAGCGTCGAGCACGCGCTGCTCCGCCTCGTAGCGTTCGATGGTCTCGCGCACGCGTCCGATCTCGTTCGTCACGGCGACGACGTCGGCCAGCGATCCCGTGCGCGTCGCGAGCAGCTCCTGGAGGCGCGCCTCCTGCGCGCGCGCGTTGCGCAGCCGCGCGCCGAGGTCGGCGTGTTGCGCGGTGACGTCCTCGACGCGCTCCTCGTCGCGCACGACCTCGCCGAGGCGCCGCAGATCGGTGCGAAACGCGCCCAGGCGCGATGCCGGGATCCGCAGAACGAAGGACGCGCTGCCGTCGCCCGTGGCCGACTCGGTCCCCGACTCGACGTAGCCGCCGTAGCGGCTCGTGAGCCCGCGCAGCGCGACCGCGCCGCGCTCGACCGAGTCGACCCCGAGCGTCGTGCCGACGTGGACGATGCGCTGCCGTGGTCCCGACATCGACGCTTGCTCGGCGCGTCCGGCGCTGGGCGACGCAGGCATCGCGGCCGTGGACGACGGCTCCGATCGCGAGCAGCTCGCGACGAGGAGAAGAGAGGCGAACGCGGCGGCGGCCGCGCGAAGCGAGAGCGAGTGGGTCATGGGGGCTCCTTCCGACCCCGGCCGCGTCCTCGCCGCCGGGGTCACGCCCATCCGTGACCCGAGCCCCGCTCCCGTATGACATCAATCGCCGACGCCCATCTCCGCGAACGGCAGCGACTCGGCGGCACGTTCGGCACACTCGACGCACAGCGTCAGCCCGCGGCGGCGGTAGTCCATCTGCAGCTGACGTCGGCCCCCGCACGACAGACACGACGCCTTCGCGAGATCGCCCTCGGGCACTCCGGCACGCCGGAGGTCCTCGCGCGACACGATGCCGGCGATTCGTCCCTCGTCGAGCACGGGCAGCGCGCCGATGCCGCGGGTGCGCATCACGTGGGCCGCGTGCTCGAGGGACACCGCGATGCCGACGGTCGCCACGGGATGCGTCATGCACTCCGAGACCTGGGTCTCGCCGTGGACTGCGTCGAGGTCGTGGCGCGCGACGATGCCGAGCACGTCGGAGTGTCGGAGCATGGTGCCGGTCCCCGGCGGCGGCGTCTTCGTCACCGACAGAAGCCGCGGGGAGGGCACGACCAAGACGTGACGGATGCCGCACCAACGGGTGATCCGGCGAACCTCGTCCACGCTCCATTCGGGAGCCACGCCGTAGACCGTCCTGCTCATCACCTCACCCACGTCGGTGTGCCGCAGCCGGTGCCGGTCGCGCGAGCGGACGTCCAGCCGGTACTCGCCGCTCGGACGCTCCGCATCGGGATCGTCTCCGTCGAGGACGCGGGCCGGCTCCGGGATCCGGGACCATCGAACGACGCCGTGTGAACGGTGCATGAGCTGCCTCCGGTCTTGGCGCCCACCATGGGCACGCGATCGGTCCGTACACACGGCGTGCCCCGCCGCGCGCCGCGCGCCTCGTCTCGCCACGCGTTCCGAGCGGCCCTGCGAGCGCACTGCGCCGTCGTGAGAGATCGCCGCGCCACCGGCTCGGGGCAGGCGACGGCTCGAGCGTGGCGCGAGAGCTCGAGACGTTTCGTTAGGGTAACGTCGGGCCCGACCGACGTGGCGTTACGGTAACGGCGCCGGTCCGCGCGCTGCGCGGGCGAGCGTACGTCGCGCGGCGTGCGTAGGGCTTCTCCCGACGGCGCTTGCTCGGGCACGCGCCTAGAGTCTCGGGTCTCTTCAACCGTTGCAGGGGGCACGGGTCAGGAGGAGCCATGGGCGAGGCTTTGGAGCCCGGTCGCGGCGTGACGCGACCGCGGCGCATCCTGTTGGTCGAGGACGATCGGGATCTGCGCGAGGCGCTGTGCGACGCGCTGCGCGACAGCGGGCACGCGGTCGTGGCCGTGTCCGACGGAGGCGAAGCGCTGCGACAGATGCGGATCGAGCGACCCGATCTCGTCGTGCTCGATCTGATGATGCCGATCGTCGACGGTTGGCAGTTCCGCGTGGAGCAGAAGCGGGACCCGGTTCTCGCATCGACTCCGGTCGTCGCGATCTCCGCGAGCCAGAGCGCCGCAGCCGCCGCGGTCGACGCCGAGCTCTATCTGCAGAAGCCGTTCGACGCGTCGGTGCTCGTGCGCAGCATCGACGACGTCTTGCGAGCCATCGAGCGGCGGCACGAGCCCGCCGAGATCGCACAGACGGAGCGGCTCGCGGCGCTCGGAACGCTCGCAGCGGGGCTCGCGCACGAGATCAACAACCCGCTCACGTACGTCATGCTGCACCTCGGGCAGATGTCGAAGCGACTCGGCCGCCTGTCGACCGCACGCAACAGGAAGCAGCTCGACGAGCTGCGCGTGCTGCTCGACGGCGCGATCGAGGGCACGGAGCGCATCCGCGACGTGGCGGGGAGCATCCGCACGTTCTCGCGCGTCGGCGATCACGCCGAGGCGCTCGTGGACGTGACCGCCGTGCTCGACGACGCGTTGAAGCTGGTGGGGCACGAGATCACCCATCGGGCACGGTTGGCGCGACGCATCGCGACCGCACCTCCGGTGCTCGCGAACGAAGGGCGGCTCGTGCAGGTGTTCATCAACCTGCTGACCAACGCCGTCCAAGCCATCCCGGAAGGACGTGCGACCGAGCACGAGATCCGGGTGGCGACGGGTACGACGGCCGACGGCTGGGCTTTCGTCACCATCGGCGACACCGGGTGCGGGATCGCGAAGCACCTCCTCGGGCGCATCTTCGAGCCGTTCTTCACGACGAAGCCGCCAGGGCAGGGCTCGGGTCTCGGTCTGTCGATCAGCCACGGCATCGTGACGTCGCTCGGCGGTCGGATTGCGGTGTGGAGCGAGGACGGGCGCGGCACCACGTTCCAGGTCCTGCTGCCGCCGGCGTCCCATCGGGTCGTCGCGCGCCCTCCGACGACCGAGCCCGTGTCGCAGTCGTCGTCGGGCCGGCGGCGAAGCGTCCTCGTCGTGGACGACGACGTCGGGGTCGTATCGGCGATCGCACGCGAGCTCAGGGGCGACCACGACGTGGTGACCGCCGCCAGTGGCCGCGAGGCGCTCGAGCTGATCGAGGTCCTCGACCCGTTCGACGCGATCCTGTGCGACCTCCACATGCCCGACGTGTCGGGCGTCGAGCTCTTCGACGTGCTCGGCGCGGTGCGTCCCGAGCTGGCCGAGCGCGTGGTGTTCATGACGGCGGGAGCGTTCACGGGTCGCGCGCGCGAGCTCCTCGCGACGGCGCGAAACCCCGCCATCGCGAAGCCGGTCGACCCCATCGAGCTTCGTGCGCTGCTCGCACGCATGGGCTGAGGGCTCGGTCACACCGGACCGAGGAAGATCACGACGAGACCGGAGGAGGGCTCCATGTCGGAACAGCAGACCTCGTCGGTGGGGCGGTCCGCGGGCGTCGGCCTCGACGCCGGGCACGCACGGACCCTGCTCGCCGCGATTCGCGCGTTCGAGAAGGGGGACTTCTCCGTGCGGGTCCGGCACGAGCACGAGGGGCTCGCGGGCGAGCTGAGCGACGCGATCAACGACGTCATCGAGCTCAACGAGCGGATGGCGAGCGAGCTGCGCCGGCTGGGCACGGTCGTGGGAAGGGAGGGAAGGCTCGGGCAGCGGATGTCGCTCGGCGACGTCCGCGGCAGCTGGCTCACGTGCGTCGACTCGGTCAACGGCTTGATCGAGGACCTGGTCCAACCGACGAAGGAGGTCGGCCGCGTCATCGGGGCGGTCGCGTCGGGCGACCTCTCGCAGAAGATGGCGGTGGAGGTCGACGACGCACCGCTGCGGGGCGAGTTCCTGCGCACTGCGAAGGTCGTCAACGGCATGGTCGATCAGCTCGGGTCGTTCGCCTCCGAGGTCACGCGCGTGGCGCGCGAGGTCGGCACCGAGGGCAAGCTGGGCGGTCAGGCGCAGGTCACCGGGGTCGCCGGCACGTGGAAGGACCTCACCGACAGCGTGAACCTGATGGCCGGCAACCTGACGGCGCAGGTGCGCAACATCGCCGAGGTGACGACCGCCGTCGCGCAGGGCGACCTCTCCAAGAAGATCACCGTCGACGTCAAAGGCGAGATCCTCCAGCTCAAGACGACCATCAACACGATGGTCGATCAGCTCAACGCGTTCGCGTCGGAGGTCACGCGCGTGGCGCGCGAGGTCGGCACCGAGGGCAAGCTCGGCGGTCAGGCGCAGGTGCCGGGCGTCGCGGGCACGTGGAAGGATCTGACCGACAACGTCAACTCGATGGCCACCAACCTCACCGCGCAGGTGCGCGGCATTGCCAAGGTGGTGACCGCGGTGGCCAACGGCAACCTGCAGCAAAAGCTCACGGTGGAGGCCAAGGGCGAGATCGCGGA
>JADZFZ010000734.1 GCA_020854145.1 Deltaproteobacteria bacterium
TCGGTGGTGGTCGCCGCGCGCGCGGGAGGCGAGACCGGTTGGTCGTGGGCAGCCCACCACGCCGAGAGCTGCGGCCACAACGTCTCGGACGCCTTGCGCGACACGACGGCGCCCACGTGCCCGCCGGGCATGTGGATGTGCTCGCGCTCGGCGCTCGAGATGCGGTCGAGCAGCACGGCCGCGCTTCGCCACGGGACGATGTTGTCGTGCTCGAACGTCACGGCGAGGGTCGGACAGGTGATCTGCTCGAGCCGGACGGGCCGCCCACCGAGCGAGAACGTGCCGCGCAGGAGCCCGTCGCCCCGATAGAGCTGCTCGACGTACGTCCGATACGCCTCACCCGGGAACGCCACGTTGTCGTTGCCCCAGCGCTCGAGGGCGAGGAACCCGTCGAGGTAGGCGTCGTCCCAAGCCCGGTCGAGCAGGTGCACGCCCTTGGACAGGCTGAGCGTCGGCCGCAGCAGGTGAAACGCGGGCTGCATCAGCCAGGTCGGCGCGTTGCCGAGCGCGTCGACCATCGCGCCGACGTCGAACGTCGGGCTGCGGGTCCATGCGGACAGCAATCCGTCGTCGGCGAATCCGATGGGAGCTGCGAGCGCGACGATCGACGCGACGCGCTCGGGCCTCACCGCCGCGTGTGCGACGACGAGCGTTCCGCCCAGGCAGTAGCCGAGCAGATGCGCTCGCTCGCTGCCGGCGACGGCGCACGCTCGTCGAATCGCTCGGCCGAGCGCCCGATCGGCGACGTCGTCGAAGGTGACGTAGCGATCCTCGTCGCCAGGCGTGCCCCAGTCGATCACGAACACGTCGTGGCCGTGGGCCACCAGCCACTCCGCGAAGCTCTTGCCCGGCTGCAAGTCGAGGACGTAGTGCCGGTTGATGAGCGAGGGCACCAGCAGCAACGGCGAGCGGGTGGCCTGCGCAACGGCGGCGCCCGACGCGGTCGTCGGTGGGCGGTAGCGCAAGAGGCGCCACTTGCCTTCGGCGTGCACGACGTCGTGCGGCGTGGCGCCCACGACCGGCTGCGGGCGCTTCCACAACGACGCCAGGTTCGACCAGCGTCTCGGCCACCGGTCGCCGCCGCCCGCGCGGGTGCTCACCTCGCGGCCTCGTGTTGCGGCGCAACAGAGGCGGGCGCCTCGTCGTACAGCGACTCGAAGGTCGCGCGGAAGCGCTCGTAGACGGCCTTGCGCCGCACCTTGAGCGATGCCGTCAGCAGGCCGGACTCGACGGTGAGCGGCTCCTCGATGATCGCGAAACGCTTGATCGACTCGAACGAGGCGAGCTCGGAGTTGACCCGATCGACTCGACGCTGCACGAGCGCCCTGGCTGCCTCGGCGCGGGCCTCCGGGGCGACGTGCGACTCCGCGAGATGCGCTTCGACGGCGCCCACGTCGAGCCACGCGGCGGCCACCAGGTATCGCTTCGCGTCGCCGTACACGACCACGTGCGTCAGGAACGGATCGTCGCGAAACCGCATCTCCACGTTCGCGGGCGCGACGTTCTTGCCGCCGCTGGTGACCAGGATGTCCTTCTTCCGATCGATGATCTGCAGGAAGCCGTCCTCCGTGAACCGCCCGACGTCGCCGGTCTTGAACCAGCCGTCGTCGGTGAACGCCTCGCGCGTGGCCGCGGGATCCTTGTGGTAGCCACCGAAGACGTTCGGTCCCCGCGCGAGGATCTCGCCGTCCTCCGCCAGCGTCAGCTCGACCGAGGGCAGCGGCTTGCCGACGCTGTCGAACCGGAACTGGTCCGGTCGGTTGAGCGTGAGCGTGGGCGACGTCTCGGTCAGCCCGTAGCCCTCGACGATGAGCAGCCCGGCCTGGTGGAACACCTCCTTGACGTCCCGGCGCAAGCCCGCGCCTCCCGACAGACAGAATCGGAGTCGGCCGCCCGTCCGCTCGCGGAGCACGCGGCGGCGCTCCTCGGGGTCGGTCGTCGCGAGAGCGTCGGCGGCCAGCTTCTCCCAGTACGCCGGGACGCTCATGAACACGTCGGGGCGCACGCGGGGCATCTGCGCGAGCACGTGCTGCGGCTCGACGAGATACGTGGTGAAGCCGAGCGTGTTGCCGAGACACGCCTCGCCGAAACCGAAGATGTGGCTCATCGGGAGCCACATCAGATCGACCATCCCCTCGTCGAGCAATGGTGCATTGCAGCGTAGCCAGTCGAGCCCGTTGACGGCCACGTTGCGGTGCGACAACGGCACGCCTTTCGGTCGGCCCGATGTGCCGCTCGTGTAGAGCATCACACCCGACCGATCGAGCGACACCTGACCGAGCAGGCGCTCGAACGACTTCGCGTCGGCGCGCTCGATCGCGTCACCGACCTTCTGGACCTGGCTCCAGGGCACGATCCGATCGGCGACGTCGCCCGGCTCCGGGCACGACGCCCCGCGCGCACGCAGATCGGCGAGAGTCGCGAGGACGTCGGTGCGGTCGGACAGGAGGCCGATGCGCGCCACCGCGTCGCGCCCGGGCCACGCCGAGAGCAGCCGACCGATCGGCGCTGGCCCGTCGACGAACACGACGCGCGCGTCGGAGTGGCGGACGACGTACGCCGCGTCGTCGGCCGTCGAGGCCGGGTAGATCGGGACCATGACGCCCCCCGCTGCCTGGATGCCGAGCGCAGCGGCCATCCACTCGACCGAGCTCGAGGCGAAGACGGCCACCCGGTCTCCTGGCGCGATGCCCTGCGCGCCCAGCCACAAACCCACGTGGCGCATGGCGCGCGCGAACGCGGCCCACGTCACGACGCGCCAGTCGTCGCCATCGGGCACCATGAATCGCGGCCGGGTGGCGAGCTCGGCGGCCCGCTCCACCAGCACGAAGGGAGCCGGCGTCAGCTCGGTGAATCGCGTCAGGTCCATGGGGTCACCTCTCGGCGCGGGCGTCGGCCAGCTGCTCTTCGAGATCCAGCAACCGGCTCTCGAGCCGCTGCAGAGCGTGGAGGGTCCGCTCCTGGTCACGTTTGGTGGGCAGGCCGAGCGAGCCCCACCAGGTGGCGGCCGCGCGATCGCTCGCGGTCTTGGCCTTCATCGCGGCAGTCAGCATGGCGCCCGAAGGGCCGAGCACGAACGGGCTGCGCATCCAGGCTTCCAGCAGCTTGGCCGTGGAGCCCTCCCACGCGTCGAAGCCCTTCTTCCAGTCCTCCCATCCGATCATCGCGCACCTCCGATGTTGCAGTGCAGCATCCATTAGGCAAGCAGCGCCTCGATGTCAAGCGCCGTCTGTTGCGTTGCGGTATGGCCGGCGTATTCTACCGCCGTCGCAGGGACCGAAACCGGGAGAACGTGATGAGCCGCATCGAGGGTGCCCCACTCGTCGTCAAGAAGTACGGCAATCGCCGACTGTACGACACCGCGCGCAGCCAGTACGTGACCTTGGAGGAGCTCGCCGAGACCATCCGTGGCGGGACGGACGTTCGTGTGGTCGATGCGAAGACGGGCGCCGACCTGACCGCGGTCACGCTGACCCAGATCATCGTCGAAGGTCGTGGCGCGGCGAGCCTTCTCCCGGTGCCGCTGCTCCTGCAGCTGGTGCGGCTCCGTGACGACGCGCTGGCCGAGTTCTTCGGCCGATGGATGACGCTGGCGCTCGAGGCGTACCTCCAGACGAAGCAGGGGCTCGAGGCGGTCGCGCCGTACTCACCGTTCGGCGGGTACCCGTTCGCGGCTCCGAACGCGCTCGGTCGGCTCTTCGGCTCGATGGCGCCGATGACGGGTTGGGCAGCTCCGCCGGCCCCCGCCGCGCCGGTCACGCCCGCAGAGCCCGCGCCTTCCTCACGCAGTCACGCGGCTGCTCGGGAGCGGCACGACGACGTGGCCGATCTGCGTCGCGAGATCGAGGAGCTGCGCCGGGCGATGAAGGGTCCGCCCGCCCGGGAGCCCGCGGGCCCGAAGCGCGGGAACGGGCCGGTACGCAAGCGCGGCCGCGGCACAGCAACATGAAGATTGTGCAGCGCAACATTTCATCGTTGACATGCGCCGGAGCGGGATCCAGTCTGGGCCCACGCCGCACCGCAGTGGCGCGGCGATGTGGAAGACGAGGATCACGATGAACGACGAGAAGAAGACGGCGCGTGCCCAGGACGAAGCGGCGACCCCGAAGGCCCACGACCCGTTCGCTGCGTGGAAGTCGATCACGCGGGAGAACGTGGAGCGCATGGAGGCCATGTTCGGAGAGGCCGACCGCATCGAGGCCGAGTCCCTCCAGCGGACGAAGCAGGCGATGGACGAGTCCGCCAGGCTGGTGCTCGAGTCGATGGCGTGGGCGACGCGCGCCAGCGCCGAGTGGCGCAAGCTGATGCTCGGCGGCATGCGCCGGACGGCGGAAGGCTGAGGCACACGTGATGTCGGACGTGGCGGCGGCGGGTGTCGCGATGACCAACGCCTGGGTCGAAGGCGCCCTCGGGATGGCTGCAGCGACGATGGGTGGCCTTCCGTGGGGACGCGAGCCCGTCGCGCTCGCGCAGACTGCGCGCGACGTGGTGATGCGGGACGGCCCCGCGACCCTCCTGAGGTTCCGCGGTTCCGCCGCGCCGCGCTCGCGCCCGCTGCTGCTCGTGCCGTCGCTCATCAATCGCTGGTACGTGCTCGATCTGCGACCGGGGTCGAGCCTGGTGGAAGCGCTGGTGAGCGCCGGTCTCGACGTGTGGTGTCTCGACTGGGGCGTCGCTCGCGACGAGGACCGCTACTTCGGTTGGGACGACGTCGTCGCCCGCCTCGGGCGTGCCGCGCGGCGAGTGCGCCGGACGACCGGAGGCGGGTACGGGATCCTCGGCTACTGCATGGGCGCGACCGTGAGCGCGATCCACGCGGCGCTCGAGCCCTACGACGTTCGCGCGTTCGTGAACCTCGCCGGCCCGATCGACTTCTCGCGTGGCGGACGGCTCACGGAGATGGTGGACCGGCAGTGGTTCGACGCCGAGGCCGTCGCCGATGCGGGCAACGTGTCGCCTCCACAGATGCAGTCGGGGTTCGTCGCGTTGCGGCCCACCGCGCAGATGGCCAAGTGGGTCGGCATGGTCGACCGCGGTCACGCGCTCGAAGCGCGCGCATCGTTCGAAGCCCTGGAAAGGTGGGCGTCGGACAACGTGCCGTTCCCGGCGGAGGCCTATCGGACGTACATCGGAGCGCTCTATCAGCGGAACGAGCTGGCGCGCGGCGAGCACCACGTCGCGGGCCGACGCGTGTCGCTCTCGCAGATCACCTGCCCCTTGATGACCATCGTCGCCGAGCGCGACGTGATCTGTCCTCCGGAGGCGGCGCTCGCGCTCGAGACGCTCGTGGGCTCCGGCGAGAGGGACCGGCTCGTCGTGCCCGGCGGGCACGTCGGCGCGGTCGTCGGATCGCGCGCGTCGCGTCGCCTCTATCCCGCGCTCGCAGCGTGGCTCGCGCGCCGTCTGGATCACGAGGGCGCGCGGTGATCTCGGCGCGCACGTGCATGCTCGTTTCTCTGGCGCTCCTCTGGGCGTGCGCGGGGACGGATGTGCACGTGCCCGTCGGCCCTGCGGCAGACGCGGGGACGGACGCTGCCGAGGCTCGGTCCGACACCGGCCCCATGGTGGAGGCGGACACGGGGATCGTCGCGGACGCCGAGGTGCCCGGAGACATGGGGTCCGGTGCGTGCTCGCTGGGCTCGGAAGGCGTGCTCGCCGCCGAGCAGATCGAGTTCGCGGTGGGCGCGACCGTGCTGTACGTGCAGAACCGTGACGGTACGACGGTGGACGGCGTGGACACCGCCGGGACGCTGGACGAGGACGGTGTCCGCAGATGGGACTTCTCGGCGGAACGCCCCGAGGATCACCGGTTGCTCGACGAGCTGGTGTCACCGGCGAGTGCGTGGTGGAGCAGCCGATATCCGGACGCGACGTATGCGGCGGCGCTCGATCGCAGCAAGGATCAGTGGGGCGTCTTCCGCGTCTCGGCGGTGCGGCTCGAGCTGCTCGCCGTGGTGTCGGGAGAGGCGAACCGCACCGACCTCCGCATGAGCCCGGCCGTCGAGGTCCTTCGGTTCCCGATGCGGCCCGGCGACCGCTGGCAGCAGAGCGTCACGGGCAACGGCCTCGTCGATTGGATCGTGGTGACGAACGTGACCGAGTACCGCTTCGAGGTGGACGCGTACGGCGAGGTGCGGACGCCGGCGGCGCGGTTCGAGGCGCTTCGGTTGCGAACGGAGCTCGAGCAACGCGTGCCCTTGACGGTGTTCTCGCGGTCGCAGCGGAGCTTCACGTTCCTGTCGCCGTGCTGGGGGGTCGTGGCGCGGGTCGCGAGCACCGACGGTGAGACCGCGGTGGAGTTCACGCGCGCCTCGGAGTACCGGAGGCTGGGGATCTGATGGGTGGACTCACCGCTCGGGCCGGGGGCGAGCGTCCGCGGCCGGATGGCGCGGAATCGCCGCGCCCGTGGGCGATTCGAGCATGGGCAGCCGCGTTGGCGCTCCTCGCCGCCGGGTGCGCCACGTGGCCGCCTGCGACGGCCTCGAGGTTCGGATGGCGCCGCACGGATGACGGCGACCTCGTCCGGCTGCCCTCCGGCAGGTCGGTCTACGTCGAGCTGCGGCGATGCAACACCGAATTACCGCAGTGCAACACGGAGCCGCCCGTGCTGCTGATCCACGGGTTCGCGAGCAACCACGACGTCTGGGATCGCGTCGAGCCGGCGCTTCGCCAGACCCGAACCACGATCAACGTGGACTTGCCTGGTTTCGGGCGCTCCGACCGACGTCCCGGCGACTACTCGCCCGATGCGCTCGCGGCCGACGTGCTGTCGGTGCTCGACGGGGCACGCGTGGCGCAGGTGGACGTGGTCGCGCATTCGTGGGGGAGCTCGGTGGCGCTCGCGCTGGCGTTGCGCGCGCGGTCGAGGGTGCGGCGAATCGTTCTCGTCGGAGCGTGGGTCTACGACGCGCAGATCCCGCCGTTGTTCAGGTGGGCGCAGCTGCCGGGCGTGGGTGAGGCGATCTTCGGGGCGTTCTGGGGTGAACGAGCGGACGACCGCGCTGCGCTCGGGTTCGCGAGCGAGACGATGGTCACGCAAGGGATGGTGGACGACGTCGAGCGTTACCTCGAAGGCGAGGGCGCGTCGCGGGCCGCGCTCGCAGCCGTTCGCGGCCAGTGTTTCCTGCAGCTCGAGCGCAGGTACCCCACGGTGCGTCATCCGACGTTGCTGGTGTGGGGCGACGGCGACCGCGTGTCGCGATTGCGCTTCGGCGAGCGACTGGCGCGCGAGCTGCCCGATGCCCGTCTCGAGGTCGTTCGCGGCGCCGCGCATTTCCCGATGCTCGAGCGCGCTGCCGCTACGCGCGCGTTGCTGGTGGACTTCCTCGGCGCAGGCACGGCGCGAGCGGTGGGCTCCGGCGTGGCGGCGTCGTCGCGGGCGACCGGGCAGCCGACGAGCGAGCCCGGCACGAGCGACCCGACAGGGGCGCTGCCCTCGGCCGACGGAGTGACCTCGTCGCCGACGGGCGATCCGGCACCGAGCACGGAGGGCCCGTGAGGGACCGACCGAGCTCGCGCCCAGCGGTGATGCTGTCCCTGGTGGTTGTGATGGTTTGTGGGAGCGCAGCGGGGCAGGAGAGGGCGGCCATCGAGCGGGAGCCGGAAGCAGATGCGCCGGGCACGACGCCCGTGGAGGAGCGCGTGCGGTCGAGCGCGGAGGCTGAGGACCAGGCGGTCCGGCTGTCGGGGTACCTCCGGGTGCGCGGGGATCTGGGTGTCGGGTGGGGCTTGGGCCACGGCGCGACGCCGAGCTCGTCGAGCGGGTTCTGGCCGGCGCCGTACACGGATCCTGACGGCGGGACGCTGCAGTCGCATCTGGACATGCGATTGCGCGCGAACGTCGATGTGACGGTGGGTTGGGGCGTCTCCGTGCACGCGCGGCTCGACGTGCTGGACAACCTGGTGCTGGGCAGCACGCCCGAAGAGGGTTTCACGGGCGGTGTGACGAGCCAGCGGTCTCCCGACGATGCGATCGCGGTGCGTCGCGCCTACGGCCAGGTGCTGTTGCCTTTTGGCGTTTTGTCTGCGGGGCGGATGGGAGCGTTGATCGACTGGGGCACGGGATTTCTCGTGAGCGCCGGCGACGCGCTCGACGACGATTTCGGGGACGTGGGCGACCGGATCGCGCTCAGCGTGCCGCTCGCTGGGCTGATCTGGAACGCAGCGTTCGAGATCAGCGCGTCGGGCCCCACGACGGGCGACGTGCGGCCGGAGGTGGAGCCGGCGATGGACTTGGACCCCGCCGACGACGTGCGGACCATCGCGCTGGCCGTGGCGCGCTGGCACACGCCGACGTCCCTACGCCGGCGACGCGCGGCCGGGCGCACGACGCTCGATGCGGGTCTGCTGGCGAGCTACCGATGGCAGCGCCTCGATCTGGCGCCGGGCGCGGGCGCATCGGCGGCGAACGTCGTCGCGCGTGGGCTCGATGCGGGCGTGGTCGACGTCTGGGCGCGTCTCGACGCCGGCCGCGTGACGCTCGAAGCGGAGGCCGCTCTCCTCGCGCTGTCGATCGAGAACGCGTCGCTGGATCCGACCGTTGCGCTGGCCGAGCCGGTGACGGGCCTGGCGGCCGGCGGCCTCGTGCGGGCGGAGGTGCGAGCGTCGTCGCGTGTCTTCGCGCGGCTCGAGCTCGGTGTCGCGTCGGGCGACTCGCACGCGGGATTCGGTGTCAGGCAGACGGGTACGGCGCTGCCCGGTGACCTCGACGGCGCGCAGATCGACCTCGCGCGCTCGCCGCCCGACACGACGCTCGACAACTTCCGATTCCATCCGAGCTACCGCATCGATCTGATCCTGTTCCGACGATTGCTCGGCACGGTGACGGATGCTGCCTACGTGCGGCCGATGTTGCGGTGGCGCGTCTGGTCGATGCTGACGCTCGAGGCGGCGGTGATCGCCTCGACCGCGATCATGCGCAACAGCACGCCTTCGGGCGAAGCCCCGCTCGGCGTCGAGACCGACGTCGCGATCGAGTACGAGCAGGAGCACGGGTTCGTCGCGCGCCTCGACTATGGGCTCCTCCTTCCGCTCGCGGGATTCCGCAACGTCGTGCTCGATCGCTCTCCGACGCCCGCTCACGCCCTTCATCTGCTGCTGGGGTTCCGGTATTGACATGAATGCCGTCCAACGACGTCTCGCACGTGCGGTGTCTGCATGGTGCATCGCAACATCGGCGGCGGCGACCGTCGTCGCCTGTGGGCCGGTGGAGCCGCGCGCGTTCGTTCCGGGTGACGGTTCACCGCCTCCGCTCGTCGATGCGGGTCAACCCGCTTGTCGCGGCAACGGCGATGGAGTCGTCGCCCGCGACGAGGTCGTGTTCGCGCCGGGGGTGGAGGTCAGGTATCGGGTGAACCCGCCGGGGACGACCATCACGCTGGACGTCGATGGCGAGGTCGGGGCGGACGGGCTGCGCGTCTGGGACTTCTCGTCGCTCGGCGGAGATCTCTATCCGCTCACGTTGGTGACGGCGGCCGATCGGTGGTTTGCGTCGTCCTTCCCAGCGGCCGACTACGCGGCGCGGCTCGATCCGCGCGACACGGTGCTCGGTGTGTACGACGCATCGGACGGCGAGCTCGCGCTGCTCGGCGCGGCGGGCGAGGACGAGTCGTCGGGCACCTTGCTCGCGTACGACCAACCGGTCCCGCTGCTCCGCTTTCCGCTGACGTTGGGAGCGTCGTGGAGCACCGAGGCCGTGGTGATGGATGGACGGGTCGGAGGCGCGCCGGTCGCCTCGCGCGACCGGTACGACGTGACGGTCGATGCGGTGGGCGAGATGCGCCTCGGGATCCTCACGTTCTCGTCGGTGTTGCGGGTGCGCGTCGAGATCGTGCAGACGTTTCCGGCGGGGCCCGGCGTGCGGCGCATCCAGTACCTGTGGCTCGCGGAGTGTTACGGCGAGGTGGCTCGTGCGACGTCGCGAGACGGAGAGGTCGATCCGTCGTTCGGCGAGGCCGTCGAGCTCCGTCGCCTGGGACTCTGAGCGGCGCCGGGCTCTCGACGGGCGTTCGATGCGAGGGCCGCTCGAGCGCGGGCGGCACGTCCGGCACGCGCCTGGATCGTGAGCTCGCGTCGGCGGCGATCGAAATGGAAGTGCTCGTCTAGGAGGCCAATGATCCCGCGGCTTTGTACACGTCGATCCTGTCCCCTCTAGAAGTCGTCGCTGAGGAGCATGGGAGCGTCGGGTGGTGGCTCGAGGACCACGCGGCGAGGGCGGTCGCGGTAGCCGTGGCCTGCGGCGTCGGGGCTGGGGTCGTCCTCGAGACGCGCGCGGCCGAGCACGGTGACGGTCTCGCCGACCTCGAAGACGCCTTCGCGGTAGCGGAGCGTCTTGTTGAACACCCAGCCTGCGCTGCTGCGGCCGTGGCGCGAGAGGAAGGCTTCGAGCTCGGGTGAGGCGTCGTTGAGGAAGCCGGAGCGCTTCTCGTCGTCGACTTCGATGGCGACTCTCACGAAAGACCGTCGGACGATCGCGCGCCCGGTCCCGTCGCGCACGACGAAGGGGACGGTCTCTCCCTCGTGGATCACGGTGTGCCACGAGCCGCTCTTGCCGGAGCTCCGATACTCCTCGACCGTGACGTCGAACGCCACGCAGGGCCTGCCCGAGATCGGGGCCCGCAGGACGTTGCCTTCGTGCTCCTCCACCTCGCCGGTGACGCGCGCGAGCTGACCTTCACCGAGCTTCCCGACGTCCACACGCGGCGCGGCTCGGAGGGCACGCTTGACCTGCTGCTTCTCGGAGAAGTACCACCTGCTGAACGCGATCGCGGCGACGACGAAGAGAGCCAGGAACGTGATGGTGACGGCGGCCGCGGGGCTCATGGCGGGATCTTATGCCTCGCGGCGTCTCGAAGGATCTCGCCCAACGCGCCCGGCGACTCGAGCACGACGTCGTGGCCGACGTCGGGGACCACGACGCGGTGGATGCTCGGCACGAGGCGGTGGGTCTCGGCGTCGAGCGCCACCTGCTTGGCGTCGAGCGCTCCGGCGACGAGCGTCGTCGGGAACTCGAAGGACGCGAACGCCGGGCGGTAGCTCGGCATGGCGGCGAGCCCGAGGTGTCGGAGCGCCCGAGCGATCCCAGAGACCGTGTGCGCCAGGCGCTCTGCCCGCCGTCGTTCGCGCTGCGGTGCAGCGAGCCTGTGTTGCGTTGCAAAAAGCGGCAGGGCCTCCCACGCGTCCACGAACGCAGGCAGGCCGTCGCGTACGAGGCGAGCGACGGCATCGCGCTCCCAGCGCGCGCGCGCGCGGCGTTCGTCGGTGTCCTCGAGCCCCGGGTGTGCGCCGACGAGGACCAATCGCTCGACCCGCTGGGGATGACGCGCCGCGATCCCGAGGGAGAGGCGACCGCCCATCGAGTAGCCGCAGAGACGAAATCGCGCCGGCAACCTCGCGGCGACGGCGTCGCAGGCGTCTTCGAAACCGGCGGCGGGACCGCCGCCGTTCGGTGACGAGCGATCCGATGGCGAGCCCCATCCGGGGGGGAACCACGGCGACGTGCCGTGGCCGGGCAGCTGCACCGCTGCGACGGCGCGCTCCTCGCGCGCGGTGGGCGGGAGCCCTGGCCCCGCGAGGAGCGCGACGACGTCGTCGAAGGAGCTCCGCTGGCCGAGGAAGCCGTGGAGCAGCACCCAGGGCGCGGCGTGGTCCACGGCTCGGCGGGCGTCAGCCGACGATGACGCGGGCGTCGATCGCGACGAGCCCGGACTTCGTGATGACCAACGGGTTCA
>JADZFZ010000735.1 GCA_020854145.1 Deltaproteobacteria bacterium
CGTCGACCGTGCGGATCGTCGTGCAGGACGAGCTCGGTGCGACCACCGCGACGGACCTCGCCATCGAGCTGGCGGCGTCGCTGGCGGCCGCGGCATCGGCGGGCGCCGAGGGCTCTGCGGGCGCCGAAGGCTCCGCGAGCGCCGAAGGCTCTGCGGGCGCCGAGGGCTCCGCGGGCGCCGAAGGCTCTGCGGGCGCCGAGGGCTCCGCGGGCGCCGAGGGCTCCGCGGGCGCCGAGGGCTCCGCGGGCGCCGAGGTCGAGACCGACGTCTCCCTCGATGCGTGCGTCGAGGCTCATGCCGCGTGCCTCGCGTCGTGTAGCGCGGCAGCATCGGCGAGCCTCGCGGGCGCCCTCGCTCAGGCTGCGTGCGACGCGGAGTGCAACCTCGTGCTCGCGACCTGCGCATCGCTCTGACGGGCCCGCGCAACGGGACACAATCGAGCCGATGTCGGGAGGGCGCTCGGCTCGAATCCCATACGGGCGTCATCGCGCCTCGCCGGTGCGATGACGCTCGTTGGCGCGAGCGCGACGGGGTGGATCGCTGGCTGCTCGGACGTGCGAAACGGCGCGGGCCCGTGGAACGTGGGTGGCCCCAACAAGGGGGTAGTCCGTTCCACGGATGGGCATCAGCACCCCGCATCCGTATTGTCGGATCTGCACGACGGGGGCGGCTGCGATGTTGGACGGGTGCGGTTGACCAGAGAGACACGCTCCCGAGGGACCCGCGGCACGCCAGGTGCGGCGGTTCGTACGCTTTCACCCTATGGATTCGATCCTGGCTCCCGGATAGGAGTGCGCGTCGGGAGGGCGGTCCGGGAAGGACCGTCCGGGTGGCCCGTCGTGGCACGGGAGACTGGGAGCCTGTCGATGAGAAAGAATCTTGGTAGCTTGATGGGGACTCTGACGCTGCTCGCGGCGGCAGCCGCGGCGGGTTGCGGTGACGACTCCGACCCGCCGGGCGGCGCCTGCTCGCCGGCGTGCACCGGGTCGACGACGTGCATCGGCGGCCGCTGCGTGCCCATCGACGCCGGCCCCCCGTGCGCGAGCAACCGCGACTGCACCGCTGCCCAGGTGTGCGCGCGCACGGCGGGCCGCAGCGCGTGCGTCTCGAAGCGTGAAGTGCCCGCGTGCGAGGACACCGCGATCCTCATGGAGGCGTGCGGCATCGCGCGCGACGTGCTCGGAGGCTCACCCACGTTCTGCGTCGGGTCGCGCTTCGTGTCGTGCGCGGCGAGCCCGACGTGCGACGACTGCGGGAGCGAGAGCGCGTGCGACCTCGCGAGTGGCTGCGCGTCGGGCGAGTGTGGCGCCGACGGCCAGGCCTGCTGCACGGAGGGAGCCGCATGCGGGACCGGCCTCGAGTGCATGGCAGGGACATGCCGGATGCCGGGAGCCACGTGCGGCGCTTCGGGTCAGGGCTGCTGCACCGAAGGGACACCGTGCATGACGGGTCTGGAGTGCACCGCAGGGACATGCCAGATGCCTGCCTCGATGTGCGGCAGCGACGGTCAGGCGTGCTGCACGGAGGGCGCTGCGTGCGGGACCGGTCTCGAGTGCATGTCGGGCACGTGCCGGACGTCGACAGCCATGTGCGGAGCCGCGGGACAGGCGTGCTGCGCGGGAGACGGGACACCCTGCATGGCAGGTCTCGAGTGCACGGCGGGTACGTGCCAGACGCCTGCCTCGATGTGCGGAGCCGCAGGGCAAGCGTGCTGCACGACCGCGACACCCTGCATGGCGGGGCTGGAGTGCGGGATGGACGCGGGCTCCGAGATCCGTACCTGCCGGATGGCTGCAGCCATGTGCGGGGCGACGGGCCAACCGTGCTGCACGACCGCGACACCCTGCATGGCGGGGCTGGAGTGCGGGATGGACGCGGGCTCCGAGATCCGTACCTGCCGGATGGCTGCAGGCATGTGCGGGGCCATGGATCAGCCCTGCTGCGCGGTCCCCGATGGCCCGATGACGTGCCCACGGTGCGATGCCTGCGGGTGCGACACGCGCGACGGCGCCAACATCTGCCGGCCCCTGCCGTGACGGCGTCGCCCGGCTGACTGGCAGCCTCACGACCTCCGCCGACGCCGTCAGTGCCCACCGTCGTCGAGCCCTCCGCGTGTCGCGCGCTGGCGCGGCACGCGGACCGCGTAGCGGAACCCACCTTCCATCACGGGCGTCGCGGTCGCATCCGTCACGAGCACGTCGACCATCACGTCGGCCTTGCCCGTCTGCGCGAAGCTCGCGCGGGCCTGCGCGGCCACGTTCGGGTCGAGCTGCCCCGAGCCGAGCATGTCGCCGCGCGCGGGCCGCAGATACCGCACGGTCGCGCCGCGCAACAACATCACCGCGTCGGCTCCTTGCGCGATCGTGTGATAGGCGGTCAGGCCCGCGGCCGCCTCGGCCACCGTGTAGACCGACCCGCCGTGCAGGATGCCCGGGCGGTACTCCATCTGTGGGCGGAAGCGCAGGCACACACGCACCCGGCCATCGACGACCTCGACCAGCTCCAGCCCGTGCGCGACCAGATAAGGGATCGACGCGAGCTCTTCGTCCACACGCATCGCGGCCGACGCTAGCGCGACCCCGCGCGCGTCCGCAACGGTGGGTGGCGGATGCTTCGAGCCCGCGACGCGGGTGCCCGTGGGTGACCGATCGGGGATCAGTTGGGTCGGAAGAGGAGAAACGAGACAATGCGCGCGTGGGGTCATCGCCGGGGGCCAAGGTGCCGACGACGCTCGCGCCGGGCGACGTCTTCGCGCGCGACTTCCGAGTCGTCTCGCGTCTCGCGTCCGGCGGGATGGGGGTCGTCTACGTCGTCGAGCAGACGGGTACGGGCCGACGGCGCGCGCTGAAGCTGATGCACCCGGAGCTCGCGCATCACGAGAAGAGCCGCGAGCGGTTCGAGCGCGAAGCGCTGATCGGGTCGCGCATCGACAGCGAGCACGTCGTGGAGGTCGTCGCCGCCGGGCTCGACGACGCGACGGGAGTGCCGTGGCTCGCGATGGAGCTCCTCGAGGGCACGGACCTCGCCACGCACGTCACCACGCGCGGACCGATGCCGCGTGCCGAGGTGCTCGAGGTGTTCCGACAGCTCGGCCACGCGCTCGACGCGGGACATCGTGTGGGGATCATCCATCGCGATCTCAAGCCCGAGAACGTCTTCCTCGCGCGATCACGCCGCAGCGACGCGCGCTTCACGGTGAAGGTGCTCGACTTCGGGATCGCGAAGTGGATGCAGGAGGTGCGCGCTGCGACGATGGCGTCGCAAGCGATCGGCACGCCCTATTGGATGGCGCCGGAGCAGACCGACGCGCGCGGCCAGATCGCGCCGACGACCGACGTGTGGCCGCTCGGGCTCATCGCGTTCTACCTGCTGACCGGCAAGATCTATTGGGCCGCCGCCCACGAGAGAGACGCATCGATGGGCGCGATGATCGCGGAGATCATGGCGCTCCCGATCGAGCCGCCGTCGGTGCGCGCAGCCAAGCTCGGCGTCGCGCATCTCGTCCCGCCGGGCTTCGACGAATGGTTCGCCCACTGCGTGGTCCGCGATCCCGCGCAGCGATTCGCGCGCATCCCCGCAGTCGTCGGATCGTTGGAGCCCATCCTCGTCCCACCCGTCGTGGCGGGCACCGTCGGCCTCGCGCACGCGCCGCAACCAGTCGGCCCCGCATCGGCGCGCGATGGCCGCACGGTCGCGGGAGCGCGCGATGGCCGCACGGTCGCGGGAGCGCGCGATGGCCAAACCGTCGCAGCCGCGCGCGACGATCGCACGCCCATCCCACTGACGGCGATGCCGCCCAGGAAGCCATCGCGCACGGGCCGAGCCCTCGCGCTGATCCTCGTCGTCGTCCTCGTCGCAGTCGCTGGCATCGGCGGAGCCGCCGTGCTCCTCAAACGCCGCGCCTCCCGTCGCGCGCCCATCGCCTACGTCTCCGACGCCGGTGCAATCGCCGAGCTCCCCACGCTGCCTCCCCCACCCACGTTCCCCAACACCCCCACGACACCGACCCTTCCTCCCCAGACGCCCACCCCTCCGACGCTCCCGCCCACGAGCCCGCCCCCCACGATCCTCACGCCGACGTTCCCAACCACTCCGCCCACGCCCCTGACGCCCCCGCCGCCGCCGCCAATCGTCCCGCCCCCCATCTCGCCGACGCTCGCCGTCGTCGTCCCGGGCAACCTCGTCGCCGACGGCGGCTTCGAGACCGGCAGCCTCGGCCGCCCCTGGGGCACCGGCATCTACGAGCCCCGCGGCTCGGCCTTCTGGGGCCGCGCGAATGCAACCGCCACCCTCGAGCGCGACTCGCACGCCGGCCAGCACGCCCTCCTCATCGTCAACCGCACCCCCACCGCCCCGCACGTCTATCGCACCCTCTCCCAGCGCGTCGCCAACACCGAACGAGGCCGCCGCTATTGCCTGACCTACTGGGCCCGCACCACAGACGCGCAGGCAGGCACGCTCACGATCACGGTCAACGACTCGTGGGGTACGCGCTTCGGCGTCGCGCGCGGCACGTCTCCGTGGACGCTCTACGCAGGGACGTTCACAGCAGAGAAGAGTCGCTTCGATCTGCGCCTGATCTCCGAGAACGTCGGCAACGTGTCCATCGACGACATCGCGCTGACGGAAGGCGATTGCGCGGTGCCCGATGGGCCAGTGACGGCGGGGATGGACCCGCGGTCACCCAGGTGGCGAGTTGACGTCGCGCGCGACGGCGAGTAGCCGGCCACGGTGCGCGCATCCACGCAGGTTGCTCTCGTCGCGGCCGCCGCGGTCGTGGGGTGCGGAGGTCGCTCCGATCTCGAGGTCCGGCGCGCGGTTCGCGACGCGCCCGACGTCGTCGCGGATCTCCCCGGCTGCCCCGGCGCAGCCTTGCAGCGCGGCGCACCTGCGCCCGTTCCCGGCTACTGTCCCACGCGCGCGAACCGGAGCCTCTTCGCAGCGCCGGACGTGATGCCCGCCGTCCGCTGGACGCTCGATCTCGACGGCCAGGTGGACGCGTCCGAGCAGGTCATCGTCGGTCCTTCGGGTCGCCTCTACGTGCGCGTGGATCCGATCGACTCGGACGGCGTCCTGTCGCTCACCGACCTCGTCGCGATCGACGACCGAGGCACGGCCGGCGTCGTGGCCTGGAGCGCGCATTTCGAGCGGCCCATCGCGGGACCGCTGCTGCTCGCGGACGGATCGCTGCTCGTCTCGACGACCCTGCCCGACGGGGGTCGAGAGGCGATCTGGCTCGACCGCGACGGCGCCACCGTCCGCACCGCCGTGCTCCCGTCGGACGTCGTCGGCTCGCCCGCGGTCGCGCAAGACGGATCGCTCGTCTTCACCGCGTGGGCGCTCGCGAGCGATCGTGCGTGGAGCGTCGTCGCGATGGACGCTGCCGGAGCTCCCCGGTGGCGCACGCCTGCGTTCGCCGAGGCCGGTTACCTCCGGCTCGCGCTCGGAGAGGACGTGGTGGTGAGCTTCGATCGAGGCGCGGCGGCGTGGGTCGCGAGCCTGGATCCCAGCACGGGAGCGCAGGCGTGGGAGACCCTGCTCGACGCCGACGCACCGATCATCGACGGGCCTGCGCTCGGCACCGACGGTGCCGTCTACAACGTGATCTGGACCGCCTCCTTCACGCGAACGACGCTGGTCGTGCTCGAGCCCGACGGCACGGTGAGGCTTCGCGTCGACTTACCCGATCCGCCGTGGGGAGGAGGGGTGACGTCGCTCGCGGTGGGGGACGACGGCACCGCGTACATCAAGGCGGGCGAAGGCTTCGTGGCCATCGACGTCGCGGGCGAGATCCTCTTCCGACGCGACGCGCATCCCAACATCCCGCTCGGCGGCGTGATCGATCCGGAGGGCACGCTGTTGCTCGGCGCCGGCGCGATCGAGGCGGCGGACGGCTCCGACGGGACCGCTCGCTGGCTCCTCGAGCTTCCCGCCCACATGGACGCTCTCCCGGACGGAGGAGCGGTATTCCACTTCGCCGGACCTGCCACGATCGGCGACGAGACCCTGTACGTGACGGATTACGGCGCTCGCCTGCTCGCCGCGTCGCCGCCCGGATCGCGAGGGCCCCGACGCTGAGGCCCGTGCCGCGAGCCGCGCTCGATCTCGAACAGCCGGGACACGGTTGCGAGCACCACGAGCGCTGGCCCGCGACGTGGACGTGCTTCGCTCACGGCAGGAGCACGCGCGTTCCGTCGGCTCGACGCAGGACGAGGGCCGTCGCGCCGTCGGCGTCGCGAACGATGGGGGCTACCTCGAGCTGGCCACGCGAGGTGCTGGCGTCGCCTCGCCTGAACGTGGGGACGAGCTCGGGTAAGCCGTCGTGCTCGGATGTGACGACAAGCCCCGCGGCGCCGTCCCAGCGACCGATCTGGGTGCGCCATCGTGGCATGTAGCGATCGCCGCTCGTCTCTGCGGGAGACACGATCCACTCGTCGGCGCCGTCACCGTCGAGATCGCGGATGTCCCACAAGAACAGGTCGTCGAGCACGGTCTCGTCCTCGGTGGACGCTGGCCGGCTGACGTGCAGATGCCAGCGACCGCCCGAGAAGACGTCGTACGCGAATCGGGACGCTTCGCCCCGTGGGCTGCGGACCCACGGAGATGCGGGATAGACGACGCGCCCCTCGTACTGCCGACCGTCGCCGTCGTCGTGCGCATACGAGTAGAAGCGCTGCGTGAGCGCGCCACTGTCGAGATCGTGCACCACGACGTGTCGCTCGATCGCGCCCCATGCATCGGTCACCCGTGCACCGGCGATGCGATCGGCGAGCACCGTTCGTGCGTCGGTCCCACCGAGCAGCACGAGACGCGAGGGCATCGACGGGTCGAGGGTGACCAGACCGTAGTTGCGGCCCGCGATGTCGGTGCGCGCGACGAAGGGCCGATCGCGCACGAGCTGCATCGGACCGTACGGCGCCGCGCGGTACTCGACGAGGCGCGCCGAGGTGAAGAAGACGACGTGCTCCTCGCCGCCGCGCGCCAGGACGAGCCCGTTCGCGACGTGCGCGTTCTCGACCCACGCCGTGCCGCCGTACGCGTTCGGCAGCGCCGCAGCGTACGTCGCGTACTGCGAGGTCGACGGGAACACGTACGCGTACGACGTCGCGAGCGCCGAGGAGGCGGAGTCCCACGCCGCGAAGAATCCCTGTGTCTCGTATTGCGTCTGGAGCGCGAGGAACGACGTGCCGTTCCCGAAGAGCACACCCAACGTCGTCCACTGTTGGGTCGCGTACGCGGAGGTCGGGAAGGTCCAACAGATGTCGCGTGCCATCATCCACGTCGCGAGCGTCGCGCCGGTCGCGCCGGAGACGAGCTCGAGATGCCGATCGGAGACGACGTCCGCGTTGCACGACGCGACTCCGGTCGCGTGCACGAGCGCGAGGTCGGGCCAACCGTCGCGATCGAGATCGAAGCCGCCCGTGACGGCGATGGCGTCCGTCTCGACGGACCACACGGTCGTGTCGTCGGGCGAGAGCGCCGTCAATCGCACGCCCGCCTCCAGCACGAACGCGACCTTGCCGGCGGGGTAGGCCGCGTCGCTCACGTCGTGCAGCGCGACGAGGTCGCCCGAAGCGCGGATCATCGCATTCACGTGCGCGGGCCACGACAGCGGGGCGCTCCCGTCAGGGCTCGCGCCGCCGTCGTGGTCGTGCGCGTCGAGCGCTGCGTCGTCCGACATGCGCGCGTCGAGCGCTGCGCCTTCGGGGGCTGCATCGCGCACGGCGGCGTCGCTCGGCGGAGACGGCGCGGCCGCGTCTCGCGCTGCGTGGTGGGTCTCGCCAGCGCAGCCGGCGAGGACGACGACGAGCACCCATCGAGGCGAGACTCGCCTTTCGGGCCTCCCGCGCCCCGCGACCGAAGCACCCTGGTCGGGAGACGAGACTCGCGGCACGCCCGCGTCGCCGGCGGTCGCGGTTGGCGGAATCGAGCGGAGTGGGTCGCGCACGCGCGCCATCGAGCGACGGTATCCGAGACGCGCTGCGGTCGGCTACGCATCGTTCGGCGATCGCCGCGCGTCACGGCACGAACGCTCTGGGCGCCGCGGTGGGACGAAAAGGGGAGGCATCTCGGCGGGTGACCCGCTCACCGGCTCCAGCACGCGCGTGGCGCACGGATTTTCGGGGCGGAGCTCGCCGGGGGTTCCGGCCCGACCGCGGACGAGGCAAGATGGTTTGTGACGTCATGACCTGGCGGTCGCGCAGCGCGTGGGTGCTCGGGCTCGGGATCGTCGCGCTGGTGGGCGCGCGCGGCTCCGATGCGCTCGCGGAGGCCGCCGGCGAAGGGCAGCTCTCGGTGGTGTCGATGCCCTACGCGCGC
>JADZFZ010000736.1 GCA_020854145.1 Deltaproteobacteria bacterium
CCCAGCCGAAGAACCTCACACGTACCGGTCGAGGACGCGCTCGACGCTCGCGACGTAGCCGCCGCCGAAGAGGTTCACGTGCACGAGGAGCGGGTAGAGCTGATGCAGCTCGACGCGATCGCGCCAGCCGCGCTCGAGCGGGAAGGCTTCGTCGTAGGCGTCGAGCATGCGCCGCGTCGCGCCGCCGAAGAGCTGCAGCATGGCGAGGTCGATCTCGCGGTGGCCGCCGTAGACGGCGGGGTCGATCAAGACGGGCGCACCGCGTTCGTCGGTCATCACGTTGCCACCCCAGAGGTCGCCGTGCAGGCGTGACGGCGGCTCCGCCGGGACGAGGTCGGCAAGCACGTCGACGAGCTTCTCGATCCCGCGTCGCATCGCCGTCGTCGCACGACCGTTCGCGACCGCGAGGCGGAGCTGATCGAGCAGGCGCCGCTCGGCGAAGAAGCTGAACCAGTCGTCGCTCGGATCGTTTCGCTGCGGGAGCGAGCCGACGAAGTTGTCGTGGTCGAGGCCGAAGCGCTCGGGCCCCGCGCGATGGAGCGCTGCGAGACCGCGACCGAGCTCGTCGTCGTACGAGCGCGCACGCGCACCCGACTCGACCCACTCGAGCGCGAGGAACGACGCGTCGTGGGCGATGACCTTCGGGACGCGGAGCGCACCCACGTCGAGCCACGCGAGGCCCGACGCTTCGCGCGCGTACATCGTGGCCGGCGCGCGCTCGCGCGTCTTGACGAACATGCGCGTGCCGTCGCTCGTCTCGAGCGCGAAGGCATCGTTGATGTCCCCGCCGGCGATCGGTCGCGCCGATCGGATTGCGCCTATCCTGCGGCTGAAGACGTCGCGCCAGGTCATCGGATCGAATGGCGCTCGAGGAGCTCGTCCAACATCGCGCGAGCGGCGGCGTCGCACACGTCGAACACGTGGTCGTAGCCGCCCTCGTAGTACGGGTCGGGCACGTCGCGCCCGCGGCTCGCGGGATCGAAGTCGCGGAAGAGGTGCACCTTGGCGCGCGCCTCCTCGCTCGGCGCCATGCGCAGAAGCGCCTCGACGTGCCCGCGGTCCATGCCGACCACGTAGTCGTAGCGATGGAAGTCGTCGCGCTTCCATTGTCGTGCGCGGCTCGTGATCGGGACGCCCCGCGACTCGGCCTCCGCACGCGTCGGCGGGTGCGCGAGCTCGCCGACGTGCCAGCCGTGCATGCCGGCGCTCTCCACGGTGAAGCGATGCTCGATGCCGCGCGACGTCACCAGGTGCCGGAAGATCGCGCCCGCCGTGGGGGATCGGCAGATGTTCCCAGTGCACACGAAGCACACGCGGATCTTCACGCGCCCGAGCTTGGCACACGATCGAGACCGAGCACGCGGAGCGAGAGCCCTCGCCGGTCACTCGCAGAGGCTGGGCCCGCAGGAGCCGGCGCAACACGTGGAGCGCCAGCCGCAGTCGCTTCCGTCCGGGAGCACCGAGCTGCCGCAGGTGTCGGCGATCTCGTCGCAGACTTCGATCGTGCACGCGTTGTGGTCGTCGCAGCGAATGGGCGCGCCGCCCATGCAGACGCCCGACTCGCACCAGTCGGCGATCGTGCAGAAGAGCCCGTCGTCGCAGCCGACGTCCTGCAGAGCGACCCAGCGCGTCGGGCTCGAGTAGCCGTTGCAGCCGCGACAGTCGTCGAGTGGATCGCGCTCGCCGTCGACGCGACACATCCCGTCGATGAGGCAGGCGCCGAGGACGATCGCGTGCTCGCAGCGGCCGTCGGGCCCGCACGTCGGCGGCTCGGTGCAATCGAGGCCGTCGTCGGCACAGTCGGCCGCCGAAACGCAGGCCGCGCAGGCGCCACGCACGCACGAGGGCGCGGATGGAGACCCGCACGCCTGCCCGCAACCGCCGCAATGACGCGGGTCGCCGTCGGTCGCCACGCACGCGCCGCCGCAACACGATCGCGCGGCGCCGCAGCCGGCGCCGTCGGTGACGGGCGCGTCCACACAGCCTCGACCGGGATCGCAGAGACGCGTCGTGCACGGGTTGCCGTCATCGCCGCCGCACCCGATCCCGCCGCCGCAGCTGCCGTCGGCCTGGCAGACGGTCGCGTGCGTGCAGGCGTCGCCATCGTCGCACGCGCGGCCCGGCTCGCTCGGGACCGTGGTGCACCCGCCGGTGGCAGGATCGCACACGGCCTCGCGACACGGTTCGACCCCCACGCGGCACGCGGTCGTCTCCTCCGCCGTGCACACCGCCTCGATGCACCGTTCGCCCCGCGTGCAGAGCGAGCCGTCGTCGCACGGCTCGCCATCGGGCAGGCCGACGAGCCCACAGCCGACCTCCGGGCTGCAGTGGGCGCGCGTGCACGGGTCGTCGTCGTCGTCGGGGCACTCGATCGGGCTCGCCGTGCAGCGACCTTCGACGCATTGGTCGTCGGTGCACGCGTCGCCGTCGTCGCACTCCGCGCCCTCGACGCATCGCGAACCCACGGACCCGTCGTCCGGGTCGTCCGCGTCGCGGTCGTCCGCGTCCGGATCCGACGGCTCCGGCGCGTCCGCCGTCGCGGCGTCCTCGGGTCGATCGAATCGGAGCCCGTCGAGACCGGTGAGCGCCGTGCACGCGGGCAGCAGCGCCGAGATCGTGGTCAGCGCGAGCGCCCATCGGCCCGACCGCGATGACGCGAGGTCTCTCACGCCTAGAGGGTAGTCGATTCGCGCGCAGAGCTGGAGTGGAACGGAGGAACGCGATGGTCCGGCTCGCGCGCCGAGCAGCCTGGTCGCGCACGGAGCCTTGCAGCCCGCGGCGCGCCCGGCCTTCAAGCGTGTGCCGGCGCCGTGTAACCTCGCGCTCCACGCCATGTCCGATGGACCGTCCCCGGCCGTGCCGCGTCGTCGACGCACGCGTCCCCCGAAGCCCGGGCTGCGCATGGCCGAGCTCAGCAAACGTGCCGGCGTCTCGCGCGAGACCATTCACTTCTACTTGCGCGAGGGGCTGCTCGACGCGCCGCACAAGACGTCGCGCAACATGGCCTGGTACGACGACGGACATCTGCAGCGGATCCTGCTCATCAAGCGGCTCCAGCAGGAGAAGTTCCTGCCGCTCGGCGTGATCAAGAACCTGATTCGCGACGGCAAGGCGCTCTCGACCGACGGCGACGTCGACTTCTTCGCGGACCTCATCACGCTCGACGCGCGACGCGGCGCGAGCAAGTCGGAGATCCCTCCTCCGCTCGAGCCCGCGATGGTCTCCGAGGCCGCGCGTTACGCGGAGGAGCGCGGATGGCTGCGCAGTCGCGACGTGCTCCGGGAGCCGTCCGAGGAACGCGTGCTCGCCGCCGTGGCGGAAGCCTTCACGCTCGATCTCGACGCGCGGTCGTTCGCGCTCGCGGACATGGAGTCGTGCGTCGCGCACCTCCAGCGTCTGGTGCGCGACGAGACGGGCGTGCTCGTGGCGCGATTGCTCGGGTCGGGCGACCTGCGCGCCACGATGGAGGCTTTTCGCACGAGCCGTCCGGCCGTGAGCCGTTTCATCCGCGCCTATCGCGCCTCGCTCGTCCATCGCATCGTCGAGGAGGCGCTCACCGATCTCGACCGCGCCGCGAACCAACGGATCGATTCGCTCGCAGTGCCGCTCTCGCCCGGCGCGCGCGCGGCCGCCGGTGTGGACGCCGAGCGCGACCGCCTCGCTTCGAGCGGAGCACTGTTGCGCGTCCGCGCCCGTCTCGAGATGGGCGTCGGCGACCTCGATCGGCTCGGCGAGCTCGTCGGATCGGGCGGCGATGCGGGCGATGCCGAGATCGAGCTCTACCGGACGCTCGGTGCGCTCCGTGCGGGCGACGCACCCGGCGCGCACGCCCGGGTCCACTCGATCATCGCTGGCCTCGAACGCGAGGATGCCTACGTCGATGCGCTCGCAGGGACCCTCGGCCTCGTCGCGCTCGTCGGGCACGGTCCCGATTTCGCCGGTTCGCGCATCGCGCTCGCGGCCGCACCGCTGCGTCTGCTCGAGCGCGCGATCGCGGCGGCACCCGACGCGACGGAGCGGGATCGCGCTTTCACGCTGTACCTCACGGCGCGGTCGTTCCTCGCGTTGCCTCCCATCGCGGGTCGACGCGCGACCGGTGTCGCGCACCTCGAGGCGTTGCTCTCGCTGGTCGAGGGCAAGACGACGATCGAGACCGCGGGAGATGCGCTGCACCTCACGCAGAACGCGCACCTGCTCCTCGCGGACGCCTTCGAAGCTACGGATCCGCTGCGCGCGCGCGCCCATCGCGATCGCGCCCGCGCGATCGGCTGATCGCGCTCGCCCTGAGTTGACCACCGGCTTCGCCGACCCACGTCGCACGAAACATTTGCCCCACCCGAAGGGTGGGGCTGTTTCTTCTTGGGATCGCGGTCATCCTCGATGCTCTCGCGCCGCCCGGAGACACGGAGCTCTGGCTGGCTGCACGATCGCCGCGGGCGCGAGCTCCAGCAGACGTGCGACGGCGACCCAGCCTGTGCCGCGCGGATCGTCCCGGACGCCGTCACCTTCATGGCAGAGCTGAGCGCACGCACGCATCACCGACTTCCGCGGAGGCGTATTCGCCTTCCGAGCCTCCCACACCCCACAACCGAAGCACCCTGGTCGGAAGGCAAAATTCACGCCCTTCGCTGGACGCTCGGGCGTGTTGCGACTTCGCCGTCGCCCGCCTCCGCGGGCTCGGGCTCACTCGGAATTCAATCGGCTTCAGCGACGACCGTGAGGATCGCGGGTGTCGCGGCGGCGTGGCCGAGCGCGAAGGCGTGCACGAACCAGGTGTCGATCGGGTCGCAGAGCGCCGTGCGCCACAGGTCGAGCGC
>JADZFZ010000737.1 GCA_020854145.1 Deltaproteobacteria bacterium
ACCTCCGCGTATCGGGTCCTCACCTCGTTGCGCACGTCGTCTCGGGCTCGTTCTCGTTCGCTCATGTCGTCCTCCTGCTGGAGAAGACGGAGACCTCGCCGAAAGGACGCAGACAATCCGTGCTGGCTGGCGGGGGGCTCGGCTCGCCGGCAGACGAGCCCGATCCACCGGCCGCGCGTCGGGTCAGCGCGCAGGGCGCGCGGTCGCCTCCTTGGGCTTCCGACGCTTGGTCGTGGTCTTCGCGGGCTTCTTCGTGGTGATCGACTTCTTCGTGCTCGAGGCGCGTTTCGCGCCGGCGGCCTTCTTCTTCGTGGGCTTCTTCTTCGCGGGCTTCTTGGTCACGGCTCGCGACGACTTCGTGTACCGGGGCTCGTAGATCTGGATGCGCACTCCGCCGGGGATCGTGACGTGCGTGACCAGGCCGTAGCCGTGGTCCTCGACCTCGTGGTCGAGCACCACACCGCGAGAGCGCAGATCGGCCACCGTGCCGTGGATGTCGTCGCAGTAGAACGAGAGCTGGTGCGTTCCGGTCGGCGGACGCCCCGAGGCCTCGACCGGATGGACGCCGAGGTCACCTTCCGGCAGATCGAAGATCAGCCATCCGTCGCCGACGTCGCTGAACGGCAGACGGAGCTTGTCGCGCAGGAACGCGCGCGCGCCTTCGTGGTCGGACGAGTAGAGCAAACCGTGGAGCCCGCGAATCATCGTGCCCTCCCTTCGATGGGCCGAGCTATCACGGTCCCGCGCTTGCCCACAAGGCCGAGCCGCCGGAAAGGCAGCCGTTTCGCTCGAGGCCGATATACTGCGCGATCGGCAGCGCGGTGTCGGAGCCACGGCAGTCACCATCGATGTCGAACACCGGGAGCGAGACCGACGACCTGATCGGCACGACCGTTGGGGAGCACTACCGGATCACGGCGGTGCTCGCGCGCGGTCCCAACGGCGTGGTGTACGAGGCCACCGACGACGAGGTCGACGAGGTGTGCGTCGTGAAGGTCTTCGATGGCGCGCGCTCCGCGGACGACGAAGCGCTCGTTCGCATGGTGCGCGAGACGCGGGCCGTCACGACCCCTCCCCACGCCAACGTCGCGACCGTGTACGCGGCCGGCGCGCTCGCCGACGGGCGCCCGTACGTCGCCATGCAGCGGCTGCTGGGGCCCACGTTCGCGGAGCTCGTCGCACGCGGACAGCCGGTCGCGCCCGCGCGCGTCGCCGAGCTCCTGTCGGGAGTCGCCAAGGCGCTCGATCACGCGCATCGGCTGGGCGTCACGCACGGGGCGCTCCACGGTCGCAACGTGGTGCTGACCATCTCCGTCGAGAGCGGCGAGGTCGCGAAGGTTCTCGATCTCGGGACCCTGTCGTTGCGCGCGTGGCCACCGGCCGACGAGGAGCACGTCGCGCCCGAGTCGAAGCTCAACGCGCCATCTCCCGAGATGGACGTCTACGCCCTCGCCGTCCTCGCATGCCGGCTTCTGACGGGGGAGTCGCCTGCGGAGCTGCGCGCCGCGGCTGCCGCACGAACCGGACCCAGCGAACGCGAGCGCGTCGTGCTGGGCACCGAGCTCGAGGACGTGCTCGCGCGCGCGCTCGCTCGGGATCCGAAGCGACGACCGTGGCCCGCCACCGAGCTCGTGCGCGAGCTGCGCGCCGCGGCCGCCCGCATCGCGGCGGCGCCCAGCTCCGGGCCGAAGGCGGCGCCGAGCGGGGCGCCTCCGCGGACGCTGCAGGGTGTCGGGCGGGATCGTGGAGGTCACGACACGTTGATGGATCGAGGCGGCGGGCGCGCGACGTCGGGCAGCTCGGATCGTCTGCGCGCGGTCGCGGCGCCGCGGTTGCCGCCGTCGTCGTCGCCGCCGCGTCCTTCGTCGTCGTCGTTGCCGCCGCGTCCTTCGGTGCCGTCGTCCATCCCGCGTCCTTCGTCGTCGTCGTTGCCGCCGCGTCCTTCGTCGTCGCCGCGTCCGTCGCCGACGAGCCCCCGCCCTCGGCCCGGAGCGCCGTCGGGGCCGTCTGCGCCGGCGCCTGCCGCCGCCGCACCGGAGCAACGTGCACCGATCGAAGCGCCGCCGGCCGCGCCGGTCGCGTCGCCCGACCCGGCGCCCACGTCGGCGGTGATCGCGTTGCCCGCACCCATCGTGGTGGTCGGCAGCGCCGAGCCCGACGCGCCCGTGGTCGCGTCGCCGGCTGCGGCGGCCGTCGCACCGCCGGTTCCGCCCGCAGGGCCCGCGACCGCGCTCCCGGCGTCCGACGCGCCCGCGGGTCCTCGCGATCCGCGGCTGCCGCGGACCCTGGAGCTCCCGATCGGCTCGCCGCCCGTCGCGGCTTCCGAGCCGCAGGTCGCGCCGGTCGAGGCGGCGCCTGCGGTGATCGAATCGCCACGACCGCCGGCGTCGGCTTCGGCGGGGCTCGACCTGGCGGACGACGACGAGGAGCCGCGACCGCGTCGCTCGCCGGTCGTGCCCATCGCCATCGTGCTGACGCTGCTCGTTGGCGCTGCGGTGGCCGCGTACTTCGTCTACCGGTCGAGGATCGCAACGGCGCCCGAGGGCGTCGCGACCAACGCCTCCACGGGCTCCGGGCAGCCGCCGTCGCCGGTAGCCGCGCCGC
>JADZFZ010000738.1 GCA_020854145.1 Deltaproteobacteria bacterium
AGCGCAGCGCGAGCCGTGCGCCGACCGACGCCTCCTCGTTGATCCGCACCTGCAGCCCCGCGCCCACGATGAAGAGCCCGTGCCATCCATCGGGCGCGATGCGCGGCGCGTCGGGTCGCTCGATCCAGGCGGTGCCCCAGCTCGCGCCGCCGAGCATGTCGACGAAGAAGCGCACCGGCTCGACGATGGGTACGAGGGCGCGACCGCCCACCGCGAGGTCCAGCCATTGCCGGCCTTCGTCGAACATCTCGCCCGTGGCCGGGACGTTGCCGTTGGTGCTCGCGGTCGTGTAGGCGATCTCGCCGATCAAGTAGAAGCGCCACGGGATCGACGGAGGCTTGCCGCCGGCTCCGAGGCGGATGCCGCCGTAGCCGCCGAACCCGCCCACGACCGTGCCGCCTGCGTAGCCTTCGAGGAGGAAGTGCGTGCCGGGCGGCCTTTCGCGCGGCGCGGGCCGATCGATCACCACGATGGCGCTCTGCGCCGTCGGGGTGACGACCACGACCTCGGGGCTCGCCGGCGTCGAGGTGGGTGCGACGGGGCGTGCCTGCGCCGCGGCGTCCGCGGCGAAGAAGGCCGTGGCGCTCGATGCGCTCGCGGCGACCGCTGCGATCCAGACGAAGCGACGAGTCATGGTTCACCGGCTGCGTGGGGCGGCGAGAGGGCGACGCGATACGCTGGCTAGAGACGACTACGCGAGAGCTTGCCACGGCCTTCCCCGATCGTCCGGTGCCCGGTCGATCGAAGGTGGCCGGTCAGCGCGGGGCGACAGGAGGCGTCGCTGTGAGCGGCGGCTGACACAGACGCGTGGCGGAGCCTTCGAGGCGCGAGGTGCACACGTTGCCGGGGCAGCACTGATCGTCGCGCTCGCAGTCGCGCCACGCGGGAAGGCACGCTGCGCGGACCTGACGCACGATGCGCGCTTCGTCGTCGATCTCGAGCCTGCAGAAGTGCTCGTGGGACACGACGGTGAGCGTCGGATCGAGCGCGCAAGCCGTGTCGGGCCACCGTTGCGCGAACGAGCAGCGACACGGTTGGCCTTCGGCGGCAGCAGGAAGGTCCCGGCACATCGGTCCCTCGCTCGGCGTCATCGGGTAGCGGCGGCGCGCGATCTTGCGCGCGAGCTCGGCAGGGATCGCGTTGCCGAGCGAGGCGGCGGCGAACGCGGCCCGCGTGGCGGCAGCCTGCGGATCGGGGGATCCGTGGGTCGGCGTCCACACGGCGCCGACCGGGTCGGCCGCCAGCGCGGAAGCGACCTCGGCGGCGAGCACGTCGTTCGTGCACGGCCCGCCGTCGCACTCGACCTGCGGTCCGCAGAAGAGGTTGCGCGCGGTCGCCGGGCACGACGTACGCGAGGCCGCGATGACGAGCAGGAGATGCACGTTCCCGTACCCGGAGGTGAACGAGCGCGGCGGCGCGATCATCGCGTGGGATGCACCGAGCAGCTCGCACGCCATCGCGCCGGCGGACTGCGGCCGCGTGCGCACGAGGCGGCGCGACAGCACGGCCGCCGCAGCGAGCGCGTAGGGCTGGGGTGGCGTACGCACGAACGTGGACGTCGGCGAGCTCACTCGGGGTGCGCTCAGCCGCTGCCGAGCGAGCTGAATCGCCGCGGTGATGTCGTCGTCGCTTCCTTCGAGGCCGCGCAGGACGAGTGCACGCCACGCGCGAGACGCCGACGCGCGCGGGTCCGTGGCGCCGCCGGACAACGCCGCGAGGACCGTGGCCCGCGCCCCTCCGGACGTGGCCCGCGCTGCGTCGAGCCAGGCGTCGCAGCCGCAGGGCATGAGACGCAGCGGGATGTCGCGTGCTCGCACGAGCAGACGGGCGACGCCGGCCTCGCCCGCCACCGCGCGCTCGGCGGAGAAGATCGCGGCGGGCCCACGATGGGCGCGTGCGCGGTCCGTCGCGTCGAGCGCCGTCGGCGAGTCCGCTTCGCAGCGCAGCAGGTCGGCGCTCACCGCCGCCCATCGCGGGACACGTGACCAGTCCACCGAGCCGCCGTCGGCGGCGGTCGGTGCGTCGAGCGCGCAATGCTCGAACGGCAGCTGGTTGCGCCGATACACGACGCGAAACGGACCGCTGCCGGTGCACCGGTACGCGATGCGCGAGCCGTCGCCATCGGGCTCGAGCTCGAGCGCGTCGCCTTCGCACCGCAGCAGCGGCAGCCGACGCTCCGGCGCGTCCGCGATGACGAGCACGGGCGTTCGATCGCGCCACACGGAGCCGCGCGAGACGCTCCACCCGCGCTCCACGACGATGCGTGCGCGCACGGGCCCAGACGTCTCGTCGCTCTCGCGATCGATGTACGTGGTCGGGTCGCAGCAGCAGCCTTCGCCGCCGCACGCGCGCCCGAAGAGCGCCGAGACGAGCGCGACCGCGAGCCACGCCGCGAGATGCGCGCGGCGTGACGACACCCGCTCGGGCGTTCGTGGACGGTCGGTCAATCGCGGGCGTCATGGTACATGCGCCCGATGCGAACGCAGGTGGTGTGGATCCTCCCGCTGTGGCTCCTGGTCGCGGCGTGTGGCGACGACGATGGCCCGGCTGCGGGCGGCGACTCGGGCGCGCGCGACGCGGGTGATCTGGGCGCGCCGGACGCGAGCGCTCCCGACGGGTCTTCGATCGACGGCGGGAATCGCGCGGACGCGGCGGGCGACGATGGAGCCGCGCTCGATGCGACACCGCCGCCGCCCGAGGACGCGGGCCCTCCGCCGGCGCGCGATCGTCTCGTCTACGTGACCGTCGGTCGCGAGGACCGCATCGCGGTGGTGGTGCTCGGCGCCGATGGCTCGCTCACGGCGCGCGACGACCTCGGGCTTTCGCTGCCGAGCAACCCGGGCCCGATGACGTACGCGCGCGCGACGCGCCGGCTCTACGTGGGGCTCGGGGGCTCGCTCGCGACGCTCGCGCTCGAAGCCGATGGACGCCCGACGCTGCTCGGCGAGACCGGTGGGCTCGACGGCCAGCCGGTGTACGTCGCCACTGCGCGCGACGACGCGCTGGTGGTCACCGCGTACTTCGGTGGGGACGAGCTGCGCGTGCACGACGTCTCGGGGATGCCGCCGCACGCCGAGACGGATCGCGAGGACACGTCCGACGAGCCGCACGCGGCGCTCGTGGGTCCCGGCGGGCGCGTCTACGTCCCGCATCGCAACGGCAACACGACGTGGTGGCTCGATCTCTCCTCGGCCGGGGTGATCACGATGGCGGGCTCGCTCGCGGGCGAGGACGGCGTCGGGCCGCGGCACATCGCGTTCACGCCGGACGGCACGCTCGCGTTCGTCGTCAACGAGTACGCGGACAGCGTGAGCGCGCACCGCGTCGGCGCCGACGGATCGCTCACCCGGTTCCAGACGATCACGACGTTGCCCGCGGGCTTCGACGGCGACTCGAACACGTGCGCCGACGTCCACACGACACCCGACGGACGGTTCGTCTACGCGTCCAACCGCGGTCACGACTCGATCGCGATGTTCGCGATCGGCGCCGACGGCACGCTCGCGTCGCTCGGCACCGTGCCCACCGAGGCCCGGCCTCGCGAGATCGACGTGAGCCCCGACGGCCGCTTCGTCGTCGCGTGCGGGCAGGACTCGGGCTTCCTGCAGAGCTACCGCGTCGAGCCGGACGGACGCCTCGCGAGCGTCGCGCGCCTGCGCGTCGGCGACGAGCTGCTCTGGGCGATCATCGATTGAGCCGTTCGAGCGACCGCGCCGGGTCCTGGCGCGAGCGCGCCCGCGGTGGGACGATCGTCGCATGCGTGCGTCGTGGGCGGGACTCGGGGTCGTCTTGATCGTCGGATGTGGAGCGACGGACGCCGGCGCAACGCTCGCGCCGACGCGGCCTGCCGGCGAGGCGATGTCCTCGTCGCGCGCGGCGACCACGGCCCGAGCGCCCGCCGCGCTCGAGGCGTCGTCGTCCGGCGTACCCGCGTTCAACTCGGACGCGTGCGCGCGCGTCGTGTCGTGTTGCCCGCTCTTTCTGCAGGCCATCGGCGAAGGTCGGAACGCGCCCCGCGCGTGTCCCCTGGTCGCGTACTTCCTGCGTCAGTTCCCGGACGAAGCGGAACGTTGCGGCGAGCGTCTCGCCGAGATGCAGCAGACGATGGCGCGTGCGGGACGGAGCGCACCGGCGGCCTGCCTCCAGCCCTGACCGCGCGTAGTACGCTGCGCGCCATGCGAGGCCTCTCGACCCTCTCGTCCTTCGACGCGCCGTACTCCGCGTTCGAGTCGTTCGTCTACGACGCGCTGCTCGCACCGGCGCTCTACAAGAGCCCGTCGTTCC
The DNA here is from genome assembly GCA_020854145.1 of Deltaproteobacteria bacterium. Classification (GTDB taxonomy): domain Bacteria; phylum Myxococcota_A; class Polyangia; order Polyangiales; family JADZFZ01; genus JADZFZ01. The sequence goes on from JADZFZ010000738.1 coordinate 4,285, forward strand.
ACTCGTTCGAGAAGCTCGTCGAGATCCCCGATCGAGGTCGCGTCCTCGACGTCGGCTGCGGCGGCGGGCATGCGGCCATCCACCTCGCCAAACGCAAGCCGATGCTCGACGTCGTCGGGCTCGATCTGTCGCCGGAGCAGGTGTCGCGCGCGCGTCGACGGGCGACCGAGCTCGGCGGCCGCGTCAGCTTCGTCGAGGGCTCTGCGCTCGAGCTGCCGTTCGACGACGCCTGCTTCGACCTCGTGTACAGCGTCGCGTCGATCAAACACTGGCCCGATCCTGCGAGGGGCCTTCGCGAGTGCGTACGGGTGCTCCGGCCCGGCGGCTGGTTGCTGGTCCTCGAAGCGGACCGCGGCTGCAGGCAGGACGATGCCGCCGAGTTCGTCCGCGGCTTCCGGCTGCCGCGCGTGCTCTGGCCCGCGTCGCTCGCCTTCTTCCGCGTGATCGTCGCGGGACGTTCGCTCGACATCGAGGACGCGCGCGCGCTGCTGGTCGGCCTGCCGCTCGAGGACGCGACGGTGCGGCGGCTCGAAGGCGCGCCCGCGTTCGTGATCAAGGGCCGTCGCGCGACCTGACCGTCCGAGGTCACTG
>JADZFZ010000739.1 GCA_020854145.1 Deltaproteobacteria bacterium
AGCTGGCAGGCTCACCGGCACGCAGCTCTCCGCCGGTGGCGGAGGCGGGGGCGGGGGAGTCGGCGGCGGCGGCGGCGTAGGCGGTGTGGGCGGAACCGGCGGGACCGGCGGGACCGGCGGTGTGGGCGGGACCGGCGGAGACATCGCGTCGCGTCCGCTCGCGTCGGGCGGCTCGACCCTTCTGCCCGCATCGTCGCCCTCGTTACGCCCGTCGGACTCGGAGCACGCAGACGAGCCCGCGACCGCGGCCGCCACGAGCACGAACCAGATCTTCTTCGACCATCGCGCCATGTCGGCCCCCACAGCAGTCTGCGTGCCGCCCGCGATTGTGTCATCCGGCGCCAACCGGTCGCGGAAGCTCACGGCTCAGGCGAGGCGGATGAGGCGAGGCCCGACGGTCACGCGCGTCACGCTCTCGGGCACGTCGACGAGCACGCTGCGCGGGAGCAAGCAGACGGTCTCGTCGGCGTGCACCAGGCGGCCCAGCACGAGCCGGACGACGACGCCGCGCACGGCGGCTGCGAACGCGTCGCACGCGACCGGGTCCCACGACCGCGCGAGCGGGATCCATCGACCGGCCGAGTCCTCGAGCACGGCGTTGCCCTCGTGCTCGACCACCTCGGCCGGCGCGAACAGGCACGCCGGCTCGGCCATCGCGCCGAGGCCGTCGAGCTCGGCTCGATAGCGCCCCACGACCGCCGAGACCTCGCGCTCGGCGGCCGCCTCGATCTCGGCCCATGCGTCCGGCGCGACGTCGGGGACCACCGCGTACTGGCGCGGCCAGGCGGGCGCGGGAGCACCCGCGCTGCCGACTTCGCCGAACCCCACGACGAGCGTGCGCGGCGACGGCCCGGCCGAGCCGCGTCGGGTCCCGCCTCGCGCGACGTCGACATCCGGCAGCACCGGCTCCGCGAACAGCGTGCCCGCCTTCACATCCACCAGGTACCTGCGCTCGAGACGCGAGCGGCCCGCGAGCGGGAGACGTTCGCGCCCGAGCTCGACCCACGTCCGATCGGACACGACCGTCACCTCGCCCGGCTCACCAAGCGCAGCCGCGAGCCGCGGCCCGACGCTCCTGCGGTCGCGCGCCTCGCCGAAGTCCTCGACGAGATCGGCCACCGTCGCGAGCGCGAGGCCGGCTCGCTGGGCATCGCCCTCGCGCACCGCGACGTCGAGACGCGCGAGCAGCCGTCGCAAGCCGGTCATCGGACGCTCGTCGACCAACGCCAGAACGGAGCGCGTGGCCTCTTCGCGGGGAGCGGCGCTCCCGCGCAGGCCGCTTCGCACGGTCGCGAGCAGCAGCTCGGCCAGAGCCTGCGACAGCCGCGTCGAGAGCACGTCGTCGGTGCGTTCGGCGCCGCGCACGTCCACCGCGGCCAGCGACCCGGACGACGACATCAGCTTCGCGTCCACGCGCACGACGGGCGCGGCGCCCGACAGGCCACCACCGCGCCCGTGCTCGGCCGCGCCGATCTCTCCCGCCGCGATCTGCCGCAACACCGTGATCTGCGCCGCACATCGCGCAGCCCCGCAGGTGCACGTCGTGTGGATCGAGCCGCCGGTCGTGTCGACCGCGACGACCTCGATCCCGTCGGCGACGCGGACGACGAAGGACATCGCGTGCACGTCCGCGGGGAACGCCTCGAGGCTCGCGTCGCCTCCCGCCGCCAGCCATTCGCGCGCCGCCTCGCGCAGCTGCCCCGGCGTCACGTCGCTCCCCGTCCCGTCTCGAGCAGACGCGGCTCGGTCGGCTCGCCGGTCACGTGCCGGTCGCGCAACGACCGCGCGCGCCGCGCGATCTCGAATCGCAGCTCCGGCGACGCGCGCCGCAGATCGAGCGCGAGCACCTCGTCGAGCACGCCCCGCGCGACCTCGCGCCGGCCCTCGCGCGAGAGCACGTCCGCACGCGAGAGAGCGACGCGGAGCAGGGCACGCATCGCGAGCGCCTCGCTCGTCACGGCCGCGGCGTCGAGCTCGAGCGCGCGCCGGAAGAACGCGAGCGCCCGGGCATCTTCCCCTGCGCGGGCGAGGACGAAGCCCGCGGAGGTCAGCGGGCGCGTCCATCGAGGCGCCGCACGTGCTGCCTGCTCGAACGTCCGAATCGCGCGCTCCGTCGCGCCGAGCACCGACCACAGCAGCCCGATGAGCTGCTTCCACATCGCGCGCAGGGTCACGCGCGATCCGTCCTCGTCGTCCTTCGCAGGCACCGCGGTCGTGACGGTCGCCAGCGTGGCGTCGTCCGCCTCGTTCGCTGCCTCCCCGCGCAGCTCCAGCCGGGCGCGAACGGCGACGAGCGCATCCTCGACCTCCGCGCGAACCCCGGCCGACCGCGTGGTGTTGCGCAGCGCCACGAGCGGCGCGATGGCGCGCATGTCGCCGACGCGCCCGAGCGCGCGGACGCTCGCGAGCACCACGGGCCGCTCGTTCCTGCGCAGCTGCGCCACGACGTCGTCGAGCACCGACGGCGACGGCAACGCGTGCAACGCGTCCAGAGCGAGCTCGGCGAGATCCGCGTCGTCGCTCGCGACGTGGCGCGCGACGAACTCCAGACCCGATGGATCCCCCGCGAGCGCGAGCGCTCCCGCGATCACGATCTTGGCCGCATCGTCGCCCGGCATCGCGTTCAGCGCGGTCAGCACCGGCTTCACGCGCGGATCGTCGATCCGCGAGAGCACGCGCGCCACGGGCACCCGCAGCTCCGTCTCCGCCGACTCCGCGAGCTCCGCGAGCGACGGCACCAGACGAGGGTCGCCCGCCGGTCGCAAGGCCGCGAGAAGCTCGAGCCGCGCCACCAGATCGATGGTCGCGTCCCCACCCGCGAGCACGCACCCCGCGTGGGCCACCACCACGTCCGGCGCCTCGCGCAGCCGAAGCGCCATGCCGACGAGCTCGGATCCCTCCATCGTCGTGAGGGGCTCGGTACCCTCGCCGTCCCAGTAACGACCGATCGCGCTCGCGAGCTCCGCGAAGCGCGCCCTCCACGCGTCACGCGTCGAGCGAGCCTCTTTGCCCGCTTGGCCGGGCACGCGCGACAACACGCGCTCCACGTCCCACGTGAGCTCGACGTCGCGCATCGCGGTCAGCTCGGCGACGGCGCGCTTGGCGTCGCCCGCGGCGTCGTCACCCGAGGTGACGATGACGCCGAGACGCGCGACGGCGGCCCGACGTTGGGCGAGCGAGCCCGCCCGCGCGACAGCCAGGACCGTCGAGACGTCGCTGACGGCCGTGAGCGCCGCGGAGGGGCTCGACGCGAGACGCGCGAGGAACGGCACGTCCGCCGACTCGTCCGCTTTCGGCATGGGCTTGGCGCGTGGGTCGGACGGGCGGCTCCCTCGGTCGTCGAGCGCCGCGAGATCGGCCCTGCGCAGCTCGCGCACGAGCTCCCTCGCGCGGGTCGCGTCGTCCGTGATCGGCTCGATGGGCGGGCCGACGCGCGGGCCTCCGCCGAGCCCCGGCAACGTCGAGGTCACCGACGCCAGCCGCGTGATCTCGGATGGCGAGGCGCGTGTCGCGAGCGATCCGACGAAGCCGGCCGCGAGACGGGACGCGAGGGCGCGGCGTTGCGATCCCGGCCCGCCGTCGTCGCCCGCGCGCGTCAGCGCAACGGGGGGCAGCGAGCGAAGCGCGCGCTCGGCGGCGGGGCCGTCGGCGGTCGGCCCGGACGCCTCGGCAGGCCGCTGCACGGGCTCCGCCGCATCCGTCGTCCCCTCGGTCGCTCGCTCCGCCGCCATCAGCTCGACGTACGCTCGACGGCTCGCTTCGTCTCCCGCACGACGAGCACGCCCAAGCTGCACGCGACGAGCAATCGCGCTCCGTCCCACGCGAGGCTCGTCACGCGTCCTTCGGGCTCGCCTTCCGGCGCCCGCGGCAGCTTCCGTGCGACCCGCTCGATCCCGACGTCGAGCGCGGCGACGGGCGTACCGTCGACGTCGCGGGCAACCAGGCCGCGGTCGACCGAGGACAGGAAAGCCGCCGCCCACAACGCCCGAGGGCCCCGCGCCGCGCCGAGCGCGGCGGCGAGCTCGTCGCCGGACGCGTCGGACGTCGCGCGCGCCTCCCCGAAGCACACTGCCGACGGTGACGGCCACGGCCACGAGCTCACCGCGCCCGTCGCCCCGTCGATCGTCCACAAGCCATCGGGCGCACCCTCGAGCCCCACCGCCACGCGCGTCTCGTCGATGGCGAGCGCCAACGCGCCCCTGCCCGCGCCCGCGACGCTCGCCGACCGCCACGAGACGCCGCCGTCGGTCGACCAGCGCACCGTGAGCGTCGCGTCGTCCGTGCGCGAGACCGTCACCACGCCGTGCACCGTGGCGGCCATCGCGTCCACGCGCGCGGAAGAGGCTTCGCGCCATCGAACCGCATCGTCGCTCACGAGCAACCTGCCCGTGCGCGTCCGACCCCAGACGCGCGAGCGTCCGCCCGCCCCATCCGTCGCCACCTCGATCGACGCATCGGCTGGGTCGCCCGCACCCGGGACGTCCAGCATCCGCACCCACGTCGCACCACCGTCGCGCGACGCGATCGCGCCTCCGAGCGCGGTGCCGACGATCACGCGCGACGCGTCGAACGGATCGATCGCGACCCCGTTCGGCGCGAGCGTCTCGAGGCCCGGCACGTCGAGCACGACGAATCGGTCGCCCGAGAGGCGATGGAGCAGCTCGCCCATCGCGTAGACCACGCCGCAGCTCGCGGCCAGCGACACGATGCCCTCGTCGGGGCCGAGCCATTCGGTCCGGAAACGGCCCGCGACGGCCGGCAGCGACGCACCCGTCATGCGCGCCTCCTGCTCGTAGCTGAGCTCGGCGCCGACCTTGTCCTCGCCGTCGAGATCGAGCAGCTCGTCGGCCTCGTCCTCGGGATCGACCAGCCGCGGCCGCCGCTCGCCGAACGTCTCGTCGAGCTCGTTGGCGATGTCGTCGTCGGGCCCTTCCTCCGCGTCGGCCTCTTCGATCGCCGTCGGTGCGTCGGTGATCTCCGCGAGCACGTCGTCCCCGAGGCCCACTCCCTGCGCCTCGACGTCCGAGGTCCACCCGTACTCTTCCGCGCTCTCGTCGGACTCGTCGTGCTCGACCTGATCGGCCTCCTCGTTCGCGTGACGCCAGTCGACGTCTTCGCCCTGCTCGAGGTCGACGTCGATGTCGCTCGCCCCGACCGGGTCGCGCTCGCTCGTCGCATCGTCCAGCAGATCGCCGGACTCGTCGTCGATCATGTCGAGCGGCTCGTCGCCGTCGAAGGTCTCGTCGATGTCGTCGTCGAGCACCCGATCCACCGGCGGCGCGATGGGCTTGCGCTCGACGTGCGGCTTGCCGCCCTCGGGAGGACGCTCGGGCGGCTGGCTCGTTCGAAGCGGTTCGTCGGGCACGGACACGAGGCCGAACATAGTACCCGGCGCACCCGGCGGCTATGGCGCCGGCGCGCTCGGACCCGCCGCGGCCTCGTCCCTCAGCGGCGCGGGCGCGTCGCGCCGAGCACGACGCGCGGAGAGCCTCGTCCAAGCGACCGCCGGCAGCATCGACACGAGCGCGAGGGCGGCGGACTCGAGGGAACCGACCTCGCCCGCGCCACTCGTGTACCAACCGGCGCGCAGCGGCGCGACCAGCAGATCGGCCCCGACGGCGAGGCCCAGCGCACCCGCGACCACGGCGACCGCCGCGCCCGCACGCGACCGATCCAGCCACGTCGCCGCGGACGTCGCGAGCCACGCACCGACCGAAAGCGGAAGGAACGCGAGCGGCTCGATGGGCAACGCGTGTGGCCCGGCCACCGCCACGCCGACCGCGACCACACCCGCCGCGACGACCAGAGGCGCGCCACCGGTCGCGAGGCCGAGCGCGATGACCAGCATCCCCGCCACCGCGAGCAGCGTCGTCACGAACGGCGTGCGGACGTGCATCGCGACCGACGTCGGGAGCTCGAGCTCGATCCGCGCCTCCGGGCCCAGGACACGGCGCGGCTCGCCGGTGAGGACCACGTCCACGTGCGAGCCCGCGAGGCGCTGGGCCGCCGAGACCGCGTCGGGCGCCTCGAGCTCGGAGAGCCCGCGCGCGCGCGCGCCTCGACCGTCGATCACGCTGCCCTCCGCGAGCGACACGACGAGCCAGTCGATGGCCGCGCTGCGGTCTTCGCGCGCCGCAGCGAGCACCCGCGAGCCGAAGGATCCGAGGCGCTCGGTCGGGTCGGGGCCGAGACCGGTCTCGGTCCCGACGCGCGCATCGGACGCGATCGAGACGATCGACGCTGCGAGCAGCGGGAAGAGCGCGGCGCCCGCCACCTCGCCGCCTGACGGCACGACGATCACGACCGGCACGGGCGCGAGCGCGATGCGGAGCAACATCTGCCGGCCGACCTCGAGATCGCCGCCCGGGCTGTCGAGCTCCACGATGAGGCCTTGCCGCCTCGCGCGCGCGATCTCGATCGCCTGCTCGAGGACCTCGAGCCGCAGCCGGTCGAGCGGCCCGGCGATGCGCACGATCGCGAGCCCGACCTCCGCCGTCTCGCGGGGCGCCTCGCGTGCCGGCGCGTCGTCTCGCTGCGCTCGGACCCCATCCGCGAACGCGCAACAAACGCAAAGCAGGGCGACGGCCAGCGCGCGCGCCCCCCGCCGGCCACTCGCGCACCGGGACTCGTCTTGCGGGGGGGTCGTAGGGGGGCGGTCGCGCTCGTAGCGCGACCCCCACCTACCGCGGAGGGGGCCGCGGGGGGCGAGCCAAGCCCCCCGCCAGCCACTCAGCCCGCTCACGACTTGCCCCGCGCGGGCGGCTCCAGACCGAGACGGGCGAGCACGAGCTTCAGGTCTTCCCAGACCTCGCGCTTGTACTGCGGAGACCGCAGCAGGAACGCGGGATGGAACGTCGGCATGACCGCGATCGATCGATACGCGTGCCAGCGACCGCGCAGCCGCGCCATCGGCTCGTCGAGGCCGAGCAGGAAGCTCACGGCGGTCTTGCCGAGCGCGACGATGACCTCGGGGCGGACCACGTCGAGCTGCCGCGTGAGATAGGGCTCGCACGACTTCGCTTCGTCCGCCATCGGCACGCGGTTGTTGGGCGGCCGGCACTTGACGACGTTGCAGATGTAGACGTCCTCTTCGCCGAGGCCCATCCCCTGGATCATCTTGTCGAGCAGCTGACCCGCCGGGCCCACGAACGGCGCTCCCTGCAGGTCCTCGTCGCGTCCCGGCCCCTCGCCGACGAACACCAGCCGGGCGCTCGCGCTGCCTCGCGCGAAGACGCTGCGTGTCCTGCCTTCGTGCAAGCGGCACTTGGTGCACGCTGCGACGTCCTCCGCGAGAACGGAAAGAACCGCAAGCCGCTCCTTGAGCGGCAACCCGGTCGCCGGCGCCGGCTGCGGAACGGGCGCGACCTCCGGCCAGGGCGACGCGCGCTCGCCCTCACCCCGGCTCTCTCCAATCGCGGGGAGATCGGGACTGGCCCGAGAGGGCGCCGCGGCCGGGTGCCCCTGTCCCCTCGCGGGGAGAGGGAGACTGGCCCCAGCGAGCGGCGCGGCCGGGTGGGACGCGAGCGCGGACGAGACGTCGGGCTCCCTCTCCCCGCTCGCGGGGAGAGGGTCGGGGTGAGGGGCGCTGCGAGGCGCCACGGCCACCGCCTTGGGCGCCGCGCCGCGCGGCACACCGACCGCCGCGGACTCCTCGATCCGACGCGCGTGCTCGCGCAGCGAGCGCACCAGATCGCGCAGCTCCGCGACGTCGTCCTCTCCGCCCGTCATGCGGCGGCCCGGATCACTCCAGGTCGGCCACGAGGTCGGGCGCGAACTCCTCGACGAGCTCGCGCACGCGGTCGCGCTCGTCGTCGCTCGCCTTCGGCGCGATCATCCGCAGCGCCAGGCGGACGCCGTCGCGCTCGTTCTTGAAGAACTCGTCGATGTCGTCGAGGGGCACCTCGTCGCTCGACGCGATCTTCAGCATCACCGCCCAGACGGTGCGCGCGCCGCCGTCGGTGACCTCGCTGCGCGCAGCCGCCTTCTTCCGCGGTGCGGCCTTCGCGAGGGCGAGCAGCCCCAGCAGTCGCGCTTCCCACGTCTCGCACGACGTCGTCGCCCAGGTGGACTCGATCCCGCGCCCGCGCATCGCCGATCGGCATCGGTCGATGGCGTCCTCGAGCCACATCAGCCGCGCGCGCCGCTCGACCTCGTCACGAGGCGCGGGCAACGCGACGTCTCCCCCGAGCGAAGGCGCGAGCAGGCCCAGCGCCGCGGCGGCCACGAGATCGACCACGTAGGGCGCCAACGGGATGCCTGCGCACGGGCCATCGAGCGGCGTCACGAACGGATCGGCAGGATCGCGTGCGACGGCGATGAGCTGCACGTCGATGCCCGGCACCTGGCCCACGTGGAGCGGTCCGATCAGATCCTTTCCGCCCCACTCGAGCCACCGCTTCACGGAGGCGTCGCGACGCTTCCGGAGGCTCGGCGCCTCCGACGACAGGATCGTCAACGCGCCTACCCGACAGCCGTCGAACGCCTCCCACAGCTCGCGAAGCCCCGGCGGCAACGCGCCGATGGCTGCCTCTGCAGCGTCGACGCGGCTCGAGGGCGCGGGTGCGGGGGCCGTCTCGACGGACGCGGCATCGTGCTGCCGCGCCCATGCGATCCACGCGTCGGAGGTTTCTGGGATTTCGTTCCAGGTCATGCGGTGGTCGCGCCGAAAAACGCGAGACGCCCGTTTACCAACTCCGCGGAGCGCGGCAAGCGGCACGGCTGCGTCCTTCCCCGAGAGAGTAGTACGAACGGCTCGAGGTTCGGCAGACCCGTTGCTCCGGCGGGGGGGCCGACGGGCCTCCGAAGCCCATCATCGTGCAGGAAGCGCGTCGATGGGTTGACACGAACGAAGGCCCGCTCGTAGCTTCTCGCACACAGGAGCGAATCAGACCCGTGGCATCCCATGTGCGCGTGATTGCTGCCGGCGAGACCAACGTCGGCATGAAGCGCACCCACAACGAAGACAGCTTCGCTCTCATCGAGAGCGACAACCTGTTCGTCGTTGCCGACGGGATGGGCGGCCATGCTTCGGGTGAGGTCGCGTCGCAGATGGCGATCGACACGCTGCGTGAGTTCTTCGCAGCGACGAGCGCCGACCCCGAAGCCACGTGGCCCTACAAGATGGACAAGCATCGGGGCTACGAGGAGAACCGCCTCGTCACCGGGGTGAAGCTCGCCAACCTGCGCATCTACGAAGCGGCGCAGCGCGATCCGAAGTACCGCGGCATGGGCACGACCGCCGCGACGCTGCTCGTGGTCGACGACGGCATCTACATCGGCCACGTCGGCGACTCGCGCGTCTATCGCGTGCGCGATCGGAAGATCGAGCTGCTCACCGAGGACCACTCGCTCCTCAACGACTACATCAAGATGAAGCGGCTCACCGAGGACGAGATCAAATACTTCCCGCACAAGAACGTCATCGTGCGGGCCCTCGGCATGAAGGAGACCGTGAAGGTCGACACGCGGTTCGAGACGCCCAAGCCGGGCGACGTGTACCTGCTCTGCTCGGACGGTCTTTCCGGCCCCGTGAGCGAAGACGAGATCCTCAAGATCTGCCTCGAGACGCCCGACCTCAAGGAAGCCGTCTCGCGTCTCATCGCCAAGGGCAACGAGAACGGCGGCCCCGACAACATCACCGGCGTGATGTGTCGATGGATCGGCGCCGGCTGACCGCGGTCTCGCAACGGGTCGGATGATGCGAGCGATGTTGCTCGCCGCGGGCCTGGGCACACGGCTGCGGCCGCTGACCGACTGCGTCCCGAAGCCCGTGGTGCCGCTGCTCGATCGGCCGCTCGCGAGCTATGGCCTCGAGCACCTCGCGCGCGCCGGCGTCCGCGAGGTCGTCGCCAACACGCACCACCTCGCGTCCGTGGTTCGCGACGCGCTCGGGGCCGAGCACGTCACGCCGGCGGGCCCCGTGACGCTCGCGTACTCGCACGAGCCCGAGATCCTCGGCACGGCGGGCGGCATCGCGAAGATGCTCTCGCACGTCGGAGGCGAGACGTTCGTGGTGGTCAACGGCGACGTGCTCTTCGCGCCCGACCTCGAGCGCGCCGTCGCGCACCATCGGGCGACCGGCGCTCTCGCGACGCTGGTGGTCCGCCGCGACCCGCAGGTCGCGCGGTACGGCGCGGTCGAGGTCGACGCGAGCGGGATCGTGCACCGCATCGTCGGGCGCGGTCGCGCGGCGGGGGCGGCCGTCGAGCCCTTCATGTTCACGGGAGTCCACGTCATGGAGCCCGACATCGCGCGCGAGCTCCCCGAGCGCGGCTGCATCGTCAAGGACGTCTACGCGAAGCTGCTCGAGCGGGGCGCGCCCCTCGCGGCGCACGTCGAAGACGCCGACTGGCGCGACCTGGGAACCATCGCGTCGTACCTGGAGACCACCCTGGCGCTCGCGTCGGGGGCCCTCGCGTGGCCGAGCGTCGTTCCGCGGCGAGACGCACCGTGGGTCGCCCCGAGCGCGCGGATCGGCCTCGACGCGACGCTCGCGCGCGACGTGGTCGTCGGCGAGCGCGCGCACGTGCAGCGCGGTCGGATCGCGCACGCGGTGGTGTGGCCCGACGCGGTCGTCGCAGCCGACGTGCGCGACGCCGTCGCGTTCGGGGAAGGCCGCATCGCCTCGGCGTCGTAGGCGCAGCGCGAAGCAGGCAGCGCGCCTCTCGGGCGCGACCCCCGCTCGCGTCGGTCACGGCAACGCCACGGGCGCAGCGTAGTAGCCGGTCACGGCGCGCTCGAACTGACCGTCGTCGGTCGTGATGTACGTCTGGTTGCCTGCGCCCGTCCCGAACGCGGCGGCGACGCCCCCCGCTGCGACGAGCTCGTCGATGTGCGCGAAGAAGTAGCGAACCCGGTTGTCGCGATAGCGGCCGGCCGTACCTCCCGGAGTGTCCGAAGGGACGCCGAACGGGATCTGCCACCAGATGATCGGCCGCCCGAGGCCTTCCGAGATCTGCCGCGAGAACGCGAGGTACTCGTGGAAGTTCGACGACGTCGTGTTGGTCTCGTCCCAGTACCACGGCCCGTCGTTGCGCTGGCACTGGGGATCCACGTGCGCCTCGAAGCAGCCGGCGTCGCGATCGAGCGGATCCATCCCGATGAAGTCGGTGTCGGTCGCGCCGGCTCCCGTGAGGAACGCGATCATGTCGGCGGGCGCGCCCGCCCACCGCGACGCGTGGAAGCCGATGAGCGACATCGGAGCGATCGCCCGTGCCATGCGAGCCCAGCACCGACCGAAGCCCGACAGGTCGTTCGGCAGGTCGGCGCAACCGGGCGCCGTGTTGACGCGCACCTCGACGCTCGACGGGTCGCCGCCCGACATCTGCTGCGCATAGCCCCAGAAATCGGGCTCGACGTGCACGACCGCGGGCCGTCCGAACATCGCGAGCCTCTGGAA
>JADZFZ010000740.1 GCA_020854145.1 Deltaproteobacteria bacterium
CGATCGCCCGCCGCCCGAGCACGGCGACCTCAACCTCGAGCTCCGCGGCTGGACGCCGGTGGACCACGAGCTCGGCCTCGTCGACATCGACGGCCCGACGGATGACATCGCGCCGACCCTCGCGACGCTCTTCGCCGACGACCGCGTGCCGACGTTCGTCGCCGGCTTCGCGGTCCACCAATGGGACTGGGGCTGCAACTGTCGCGGCGGCCCCATCGACGCTCCCGAGGTCACGTTGTCCGCGCTCGGCACCGACGCGGGCGAGATCCTCGAGGCGCCCGACTCGGGATACGACATCGGCGACGGTCACGACGTCCTGGTCCTCTACATCGGCGACGAGTCCGTCACGCTCAAGTACACGCGCGAGGACAACGTCGTCTCGGGCTACACCGTGCACCTGCAGGGCGTCTGCGTGGACCCGCGACTTCGTGCCCTCTACCACGCGAGCGACCGCGCCGGCCGCGCCGATCTGCCGGCGCTCCGCGGCAACCAGGCATTCGCGCGCGCGCGCGGAGATCGGGTCCTCGTCGCCATCCGCGACACGGGCAGCTTCATGGATCCGCGCTCGCGAAAAGACTGGTGGTAGCGGAGCCGCTCAGCCCATCGGCAGCGGCTCGGTGCCCTGGAAGATGAGGAACAGGAGCACGATGGTCGCGACGTAACCGACCACCGCGAGCTGCACCCATCGATCGCTCAGCAGCAGCTCCGTCGGGCTCTCCCCATCGGTGGTGTTCCGCACCACGTGGAGGTACCGGAACATCCCGTACATCACGAACGGCAGCGTGAAGACGAGATCGCGCGTGCCGAGCTTCGCGATGGTCACGGGGTCCAGCGTGTACAGCGCGTACGACAGGATCGTCCCCGTCATCGCGACCATGATCATCTGGTCCACGAAGCCGATGCTGTACGAGCGCAGCACGTCGCGCGTCGCGCCGTCGTCCCCCATCCGCGCGATCTCGCTCCTGCGTTTGCACGCCGCGAGGAACAGGCTGAGGAAGATGGTGCACGTCAGCAGCCAGCGGCTCGCTTCCACGTGGATCGCAGCCGCGCCTCCGAGCACGCGCAGCACGAAGCCGATCGCGATCGCGAACACGTCGATGATCACGACGTTCTTCAACCCGAACGAGTAGGCGACGTTGATGGCGCCGTAGATGGCGAGCACGACGCCCAGCCATGGCAGCCGCATGAACGCGATGGCGAGCGCCCCGCCGGCGAGCGCCCCGGCCGCGATGATCGCCGCCGACACCGAGAGCGCGCCGCTCGCGATCGGTCGCGCCTTCTTCACCGGGTGCGCGGCGTCCTTCTCGCGATCGATGATGTCGTTGACGAGGTACACGGCGCTGGCGAGCGCGCAGAACAAGCCGAACGCCTCGAGCGACCGCAGCAGCTGATCGGTCTTCAGGAACTGCTTGCCGAAGAGCAGCGGCGCGAACACGAAGGTGTTCTTGAGCCACTGCTTGGGGCGCATGGCGCGGAGCAGAGGGACGATCATGGGACCAGCGCCTGCCTCGCCGCCTCGAGCAGCGCGCGCGCGTACGACGCGTTGTGAGCGCCGCGCGAACGGTCCCGGTCGACGAGCGCGACGTTCCACGCGGCTCGGAGCACCGCCTCGCGCTGTGCGAAGGGCGGCACCCCGGCCTCGGCGGGATCGAGCACGCCATCCGCGTTGCAGTCACCGAGCGCTCGGCCGTCGACGTCCTCGACCACGAAGCGAGCGCCACGCACCACCATGCGGTGCGGCGTGCCCGCGCTGGCGTTGCAGCGCGGGATCTGCGCCCTGCGGAGCGCGAGATCCACGGCGGTCTGGGTGTCGTGGAGCTGCGTCTCGACATCGGTCTGCACCGAGCCGAGACCATCGATGCGCATGTGGCACGGGACACATCGGGGCTCGCGCACGGCGGCGCCCGCGGCCGGCGGCGACCCGGTGGCCGACGCGGGCCTGAGCGCAGGTGCCGCAAACGTGTGGCCGTTCGTCGATCCGCGTTCGAGATGGCACCCGACGCACGCATCGGGCACACCCAGATGCGGCGTCTGTCCGACGAACGCGCTCCCGTCGGCGCGCAGGCCGCCCCGCCCCAGCAACATCGCCAGCTGTCCTGCGGCGGGCGCCGTCGCGCCTTCTCCGGGCCCGCTCGCGCCGGCCCGATGGCAGCTCGCGCACACGGCTCCGCTTCCGAGCCCCGTCACCTGCTCGCCGTCCACCGTCGCGCTTCCGTGGATGCGCAACATCGCGACGTGGTCGCCGCGATGCGGGTCGTGACACGTCGCGCAGGCCACGCCTTCGAGCATCGCGACCTCCGCGGCGGGAGCCGCGCGTCCTCGCGTGCTCGCGACGAACCCGGCTGCCGTGTGGCACTCGAGGCAAGCCGGCTCGATGGTGACGCGGCTCGCCGCGGACGCGAGCGTGCGGTGGGCGCCGGACATCGCCGACTCTCGCCATGCCATCACGTGCGCGTACCGAGGCGGCGCGTCGTGACACGTGGCGCACACGTCCGCGCGGTGCACCAGCGGGCGTGCGGTGGGCTCGGGGATCGCGCCCGGTCCGTGACACGCCAGACA
>JADZFZ010000741.1 GCA_020854145.1 Deltaproteobacteria bacterium
CGCAGTCGGCGAGGTCGCGCAATCCCAACCGTCTACACGCGCGACGGTCTCGGCGACCAGGCAGGCGCACGTCCGCGGCCACGTCGCCGCGACCGACGCGCAGCCCGGGTCACTCGATCTCGACGCCCGACGCCGCGAACGCCGCGGCGAAGCGCCACGCGTTGCACGTGCCCGCGGGCTCGGCCGACGGATCGCACCCATCGGTGCAGGTCGTCTCGTCGCAGCGCGCGTTGGGAGGCCGGGGCCACGTCCGCTCGTCGCCGATGCACTCGGTGCCTGCGACGAACATGCAAAGCGACGTGCCGCCCGCCGCGCCGAGCACCTGCGCCGACGTGTCGGCGACGGTGAGGAAGCCGGTCGCTTCCGACGGCGGCTCGCCGTACGCCCAGCGGCGCGCGTTGACGCGCGTGCCGACGCACGTGGCGTCCTCGGTCAGCGTCGCGCTCACGAGCCGTAGATGGCGCACACGCAGCTCCGGCGGCGGATCCCCCGCGTCGGGCAACGGCACGACGAGCACGTCGGCGGCGGCCTCGGAGCGGAGCACGTCGCCCTCGATGGTCGCGGCGAGCTCGATCGGCGCCCACTCGGGCCGATCGCCCGCGCAGCCGCGGCCGCGGTTCGAGAAGCGGAACGGGAACCGATACCCGTCGCGACAGCCGAACCCGGTCACGAGCGTGTCGGTGTCGGCCTGGAGCCGCAGGAGCCAGACGACATCCGTCTCGCCGCGATCTCCGTCGTCGAGACCGTCTTGCAGGATCGTGCGGATCACGTCGTTCGCGATGCCCACGGGCTCGGCGATCGCGACCGAGCGGATCGCCCATTCTTTCTCCGTGCGGCCGGCGTTGCTCGCTTCCCAGCAGCACGGCAGCCGCTGCAACGCCGGGTCGTTGCACTCGTTGAGCGGCGCGGGCACGTGCGCGTCCTCGGCGACGCCCGTATCGCGCGCGTCGGTCCCGCGGGCGTCGCGCTCCGCGGCATCGCTCGACGCGTCGGCCGACGCAGCCGGTCCGTCGTCGTCGCCGCACGAGAAGGCGAGCGCGAACAACGCGACCACGAACCTCGATCCACTCGACACTTGGGCCCCTGCGCGATGATCGCGCGTTCGCCCCGACGTCACCAGCGCGCGCCCGATCACTTCATCAGGTGATCGCCGTACTGCTCGCGGAGCTTCGACTTGAGGAACTTCCCGGTCGAGGTCCGCGGGATCTGCTCCACGAAGAGGTAGTCGTCGGGCAGCCAGATCTTCGCGAAGGCACCCGCGAGGTGCGCGTCGAGCTCGGCATTCGTCGCGGTCTTGCCCGGCTTGAGCACGATGGCAGCCAGCGGTCGCTCGTCCCAGCGCGGATGACGTGCCGCGAACACGGCGGCCTCGAGCACGGACGGATGGGCCATGAGCGCGTTCTCGAGCGCGACCGAGCTGATCCATTCGCCGCCCGACTTGATGACGTCCTTCGATCGGTCGGTGATGCGCATGTAGCCGTCGGCATCGATCGTCACCACGTCGCCCGTCTTGAACCACCCGTCGGAGGTCCAGCGGTCGTGGCCTTCGTCGCCGTAGTAGCTCGCCGCCACCCACGGGCCGCGGACCTCGAGCTCGCCCATCGTCTCGCCGTCCCGGGGAAGCACCTTGCCCGTGTCGTCGACGTGCCGCTTCTCCACGAACGTCACCGCATAACCCTGGCTCGCGCGCGCCGACAATCGCTGCGCCTCGTCGCGCCCGGCGACGCTGCGTTTGACGCGCGCGACGGTGCCGAGCGGGTTCGTCTCCGTCATGCCCCACGCGTGCGTCACCTCGAGCCCGTGGCGCTTCTGGAATCCCTCGATCATCGAGGCAGGCGCCGCCGAGCCGCCGATGATCATGGTCCGCATCGACGACAGATCGTGGGTACCCGGAGCCGCGTCGAGCGCCGCCAGGATGCCGATCCAGATGGTCGGGACACCGGCGGCCAGGGTCACCTTCTCGCGCGCCATCAGATCGAGCAACGACGCCGGGTCGAGGTGCGGGCCGGGGAACACCAGCTTCGCGCCCGTCGCCACGGCGGAGTACGGAAGCCCCCACGCGGCTGCGTGGAACATGGGGACCACGGGCAGCACGACGTCGTCCTCTCCGACCCCGATGGTGTCGCGCATACAGGCGACCAGCGTGTGGAGCACCGTCGAGCGGTGGCTGTACACGACACCCTTCGGGTTCCCCGTCGTGCCGGACGTGTAACAGATCATCGCCGCGGCGTTCTCGTCGAGACGCGGGAAGTCGTGCTCGGGACGCTCGCCGGCGAGCAGCGCTTCGTAATCGTGCCCGCTGCCCTCCGGTGCGGGCCCCGCGTCCGGCACGACGATGACGTGGCGAATCGAGGGCACCCCGTCGCGCACCTTCGCGAAGAGCGGCAGGAGCGAGTGATCGACGATCACCACCTCGTCCTCGGCGTGGCGCGCGATGTACGTGATCTCGTTGGGGTGCAGCCGCAGGTTGAGCGTGTGCACCACGGCGCCCATCGCAGGCACCGCCAGGTACGCCTCGAGATGCGCGACGTGATTCCACGACAACGTCGCGACCCGCGCGCCCTTGCGAACGCCGAGGCGCGTGAGCGCGTTCGCGAGCTGACACGCGCGCCCGTGCATCTCGGCGTACGTGTGGCGCACGAGGCTCTTGTCGGGGCGACGCGAGACGATCTCCGTGTCGGGGAAGTAGCTCCGTGCGCGCTCGAGCAAGTGCGTCACGGTCAGGGGGAAATCCATCATTCGGCCAGCGAGCATGCCGCCGAGGCTACACGCGTTCCGTGGCCGGCGATCACGAGTCCGAGTGGCTGGCCAGGAGGCACGGGAAGAGGCGTCGCGGTGCGCGAATCGAAAGGTCTGCTAAACAGGCCGGCCCTCGATGACGCAGCCAAGTTCCCTCGAACCCGAAACTGCCGCGCCAGACTTCCTGTCGCTGGCGCTCGCCTCCATCACGCGCCGCGGATTCGCCTCGCTCACCGAGGTGCAGCAGGCCGTTCTCGCGCCCGACCTCGAGGGATGTGACCTGCGCATCTCGTCGAGGACGGGCTCGGGCAAGACCGTGGCGGTCGGGCTCGTCATCGCACGCGAGATGGCGCCGATCACCCCGTCGCAGTCGACCGGTTGGCGACCCGCGCGGCCGCAGGTGATCCTCATCGCACCGACGCGCGAGCTCGCAGCGCAGGTGGCCGCCGAGCTCGGATGGCTCTTCGCGGGCTCGGGCGCACGCGTCGCTCCCGTGACCGGCGGAACGAGGATCGACGAGGAGCTGCGCGCGCTCGGGCGCGACCCGACCGTCGTCGTGGGAACGCCCGGCCGTCTGCTGGATCACCTGCAGCGCGGCTCGGTCGATGCGTCCAGCGTACGGACGGTCGTCCTCGACGAAGCCGACCAGATGCTCGACCTCGGCTTCCGCGACGAGCTCGATGCCATCCTCGAGAAGATCCCCGCCGATCGCCGCTCTCACCTCGTCTCGGCCACGTTCCCGCAGCCGGTGCTCGCGCTCGCGGAGCGCTACCAGCGCGATGCGCGACGCGTGGAGGGCACGGCCCTCGGCGTCGCGCACGCGGACATCACGCACGTCGCGCACCTGGTGCTCCCGGACGAGCGCGGCCTGGCCCTCGTCAACCTCCTCCGGATGACTCCGGGCGAGCGCACGCTCGTCTTCGTCCGCACGCGCGCAGACGCCTCCGACGTGGCCGCGGAGCTCGATCGGCGCGGCTTCTCGGTTGCCGCGCTCAGCGGCGAGCTCGAGCAGCGCGAACGCTCGAGGACGCTCGACGCCTTCCGACGCGGAGACCTGCTGACCATCGTCGCGACCGACGTCGCCGCGCGCGGGCTCGACGTGCCCGACGTCGCCCGCGTCGTGCATTTCGACCCGCCGGAGGACGCGGAGCTCTACACGCATCGCAGCGGCCGGACCGGACGTGCGGGTCGCAAGGGGACGAGCATCGTGCTCTGCCCGCGCCCGGCCTACGAACGCGTCTTGCGAGTTTTGCGCTCTGCTGGCGTCTCGCCCACCTGGCGCCCCGCGCCGTCGGCCGCCGACGTCGTACGCGTCTCGCACGACCGCTTCCGCGAGTCGCTCGAGACGACCGAGCCTCTGTCGGACGATGGCCGCCGCGCCTTCGCGGAGACGCTGCTCTCGCAGATGGATCCGGTCGCGCTGGTCGCCGCGCTGCTCGATCGTGTCCCCGAGATCGCCGCCGGCGGCGAGGAGGTGACTCCGGTCCCCGTGCCCGAGAGGCGGGGCGCGCCGCATCAGGCGCATCGCGCGGTTCGGCCGGGAGCTGTCCCTTTTACGCGTTTCCGGATCAACTGGGGCGAACGCAACGGCGCCGACCCGCGCCGCGTCCTGGCGCTCGTCTGCCGCCGCGGCGGCATCTCGAGCAGCGAGATCGGTGCGATCCACATCGGACCGAGCACCTCCGTGATCGAGGTGACGCAACGTTCGGCCACGAGCTTCGCGCGCTCCGTCAAACGCCCCGACGCGCGCGACCGCCGCACCTACATCACGCCTGCCTGATCGGCGTTCGCCTGCGCGGACCACGAGCACGAGCCCGAATTCACGCACCGGCCCCTCACCCTGCCTCTCCCCGCTGCGCGGGGAGAGGGGACGCGCGTCGATGGGCGCGGGCGGAATTCACGCCTTTCGCTGGACGCTCGGGCGTGTTGCGACTTCGCCGTCGCCCGCTCTCGCGGGCTCGGGCTCACTCGGAATTCCGAGTGAGAGAGGCGTGAATGCGGGGTGCCGACTAGAATCGGCGCCATGGGGTTCCGCTCTTTCTTCGTCTTGGTGTGCACCTGTCTCTGGTCGCTGGCCGCGTGCAGCGACTCGAACGACCGACCCCGCGACGACGCGGGACGCCCGCCCGGCGACGGCGCGGTCCCACCGCCTCCGCCGGACGGCGCGGTCCCACCGCCTCCGCCCGACGGCGCGGTCCCACCGCCTCCGCCGGACGGCGCGGTCCCGCCGCCTCCGCCGGACGCCTTCGTGCCACCCGACGTCGACGTGCCGCCCATCGCGATCGCGCACTCGTTCGACGTCGTGGCGCGTCTCGAGCCCGACCCGTCGGGTGGCGGCGGGCCCATGGGCGACCTGCCCGCCGAGCACGCGTTCACGCTCCGACTCGAGACCGTTGCCGATGGGCTTCGCGCAATCCTCGGACGCTCGGGCACGGTCGCCGAGGTCATGCTCGCCGGTCGAGGCGACGGCACGTTCACGTACGAAGCGCCCATGTTCGGGGGCATCTCCGTGGGCGTCGACCGCGCGCCCGGCAGCTGTGGCGGCGCGGTCGGGGCGCAGTACGAGCGAATCGAGATCCGCCTCGAGAGCACCCCCGGCGAGACCGTCGGTCGCGTCGTCGGGACCGCGTCGGGCCGCATCAGCTTCACCGGCGGCGACGTGATCTGGGACGAGGCGTTCCGCGCGACCCTCGACGGACCGCTCGACACCACCGCCCCCGACTACCGGACGAACGTGGTCGAGGAACCGCACCATCCGCTCGACGGCTTCGTCGTACGCACCTCGGAGCCGCTGCCGCGGAGCGTCGGCGTCGGGTTGGCCGGCATCGGCCCGCTCGAGCCCGTCCTCGTGGAGCCGACCGCGGGCGCTGCCGCGTTCTTCTCGCTGCCGACCGGGACGGTGCTGCCGTGGGGAACGTCGCTGTCGGTCGTGTTCATGCCGGGCCTCATCGACCTCGCGGGCAACGAGGCGACGCCCGTTCCCGAAGCGCCGCCCGAGACCCTGGCGGATCCCGGATTGCTCGCGCAGGACGGCTTCGAGTCGGCCGTGCGCCTCTGGCAGATGGGGGACGTGATCGTGGTCGCGCCCGGGGTCGGCAGCCCCGCGCCCATCTCCGGCACGGGCTCTCTCTTCGTCGGACCCGGCGATTTCTCCGGCGGCCTCGGCGGAGGACGAATCACCGCACGCCTCGCCATCCCCGCGGGCGGGACCCGATTGCGGGCTCGATTCCGTACTCTCGGCGAGTTCCCGGGCAGCGGATTCTGGAATTCGATTCGCCTCGCCGCCCCCAACGCACGGGTCGTCGAGCGCGTCTCGTTGCCGCCTTCGGCGGGGGGCGCGGCGCCCTCCGGCCTGGCGCGATTGCCCTACGCATCGGAGGTCCTCGAGCTCGACGTCCCGCTGCCGGCGGGCGCATCGGGTGAGGTCCTGCTCGACATCGACAACCGCCTGGGCTGCGGCGGGCTTCCGCCGCCACCGACGGGAATCCTCCTCGACGATCTCCGAATCGAGTAGCGGCGGGCCTCGTGCGCACGCCTCGCAACGCGGGCGTCGTCGCGCTCACTCTGGGCGTGGCCGCGGCGTTCGGCTCCCTCGCCTGCGGCGGCCGACCTACCGCCATTCAATCTCCCGAGGGCCCGTCGGTCGTCGTGCGCACGACGCAGGGTCTCGTGCGCGGCCGGCGCGGCCGACGCATCGCCGTCTTCCTCGGCATTCCCTACGCTGCGCCGCCCATCGGCCCGAATCGATGGGCGCCACCCCGGCCACCCGCACGATTCGCCGCGACGTTCGACGCCACGCGCGCGGGGCCCGTATGCCCGCAAATCGAGCGCTCGCGTGGATCGGACCCGAGCGCCCCGGTCGCCGACGACGTGCACGTGCGTGGAGCCGAGGATTGCCTGCGGCTCAACGTCTGGGCCCACGCGGTCCCGAGCTCCCCTTCGCTCCTGCGTCCCGTGATGGTCTTCGTGCACGGAGGGGGATTCCAGCAGGGCTCGGGCACCGACCCCAACTACGAAGGCTCGGCGCTCGCGCGAAACGGCGAGGTCGTGGTCGTGACCTTCAATTACCGATTGGGCGTCCTCGGATTCTTCGCACACGAGTCCTTCGCCGCCGAGCCCGGGGCAATCGGCGCGGGCAATCAGGGCATTCTCGACCAGATCGCGGCGCTGCGATGGGTTCGCGACAACATCGCGGCGTTCGGCGGCGACCCCGACCGGGTCACGCTCTTCGGTGAGTCGGCGGGCGGCGGCTCCGTCTGCGCCGTCATCGCGTCACCTCTGTCTCGCGGCCTCGTCGCGCGTGCCATCGTCCAGAGCGGCGGCGGCTGCTCGGCCTGGCCGACGCTGCGCGAGGGCGTCAACGGCGGCGGCTCCGGGCTGGCGCGCGGCGCCGAGATCGTACGCGCCGCCGGATGCGCCCCCGGCGACGACGTGCCGCGCTGCATGCGTGCCCTCGACGCTGCGAGCCTCGTGCGCGCGGGCACCCGCGGAGAGCGCGCCCCCCTCGGCGTTCCCGCGTACGGTCCCGTGATCGATGGCGCGATCCTGCCGGCTTCCGCCGCCGCACGATTGCGCGACGGTGCGATCGACGTCCCGCTCCTCGTCGGCAGCAACGCGGACGAGTCCTCGCTGTTCGTGAGGCGAATCGAGATCGAGAGCGACGACGACTACCGATCGGAGATCCGGAGAATGACCGGCGACAGGGCCGAGAGCGTCCTGTCGGTCTACCCGCCGCGCTCTCTCGGCGAGCCCGCCGAGACGTTCCGTCGCGCCATCACGGAGACGACCTTCGTCTGTCCGGCGGAGGCCCTGGCGCGCGCGGCGGCGGGCGGCGCCCATCCCGCGTACCTCTATCATTTCGCCCATCGTCCGCCCGGCCCGCTCGGGAGAATCGCGGGCGCGTTCCACGGCCTCGAGCTGCTGTACCTCTTCGGAACGTTCCCCGCGCGCTGGCAGCCTCCGGTCGAGGACCGCGGCGTGATGCACCTCGTGCAATCGGCGTGGAGCCGATTCGCGCATTCCGGGGTCCCGCGCGTCGAGCCGGATTGGCCTCCCTATCGAGCCGACGCGCCCGCGATGCTCGTGATCGACGCGAGCCCCGCCGTCGCGCGGGACGTGACCGACGGGCGCTGCGAGCGCCTGCGC
>JADZFZ010000742.1 GCA_020854145.1 Deltaproteobacteria bacterium
CCGGCGCGTCCGCTCTCCGCATCGAGGATCCGGACGTCGGCGTGCAGCCGGTAGAACTCGTCGTCGACGACGAGCATCTCGAGCAGCCGCCCGCGCACGGTGCGCGGTCCCCGCGGTCGCGTCTCCACGTCGGCCACGCGTCGGTCCGCGGCCGAGCGGCGCGACTCGCGATCGCGCTCGGCGCGCTCCTCGTCGAGCAAGCTCGCGTACAGGCCGGCCTGCCGCGCGGGATCGCGCAGGACGTTCTGGATCTCGCGGAGCACGGGATCGTAGCGCGCGATGAAGCGCCGAAAGAGCCTGTCCGCGGGGTCGAACTCGCACCGGCCGAGATGGATGTAGCCGCGCAGCACGGCGCCCTCGTCGGCGAAGGCCGTGTCGGGGAACAACGCGTCGAGCTGGTCGAGGACGTCGATCGCGGCGTCGTGCTGCTCTCCTTCGTACATCGCGTACGCCGCGCCGAAGAAGGCCTCCGCGAGGCGCGGTGAGTCCTGCGGAACCTGGAAGAAGTAGTAGAAGGCGTCGTCCGCACGCCGTCCGCGGACACGCTCGTGCGCGACGCGACCGAGCGCGAGCCACGCCTGGTCCTTCACCTCGAAGTAGCGATCGTCGACGTAGAACGTGAACGTGCTCTCGTCGGGCGTCTCGACGATGGAGCAGAAGAGACGCTCGGCATCCCGCCACCGGCGCTGATTGGCGGCGATCACGCCGCGGAGGTACTGCGCGCCCGCGTAGAAGCGGCTGCGTCGCGTGATGCCGGCGTACGCGCGCTCCGCGCCGGCCGCGTCGCCGTTGGCCTCGAGCAGACGGGCGCGGAGGTAGCGGAGCTCGTTCTGCGAGTCGGCCGACAACGAAGCGGTTCGCGATCCGATCGCCGCGGACAGGCTCCGCTCGACGCCCGCGAAGTCGCCGGTCTCGAGCGCGAGGTCGACGTACCGACGAACGGCGGGCGCGAAGTAGGCGTCGCTCGGTCCGCGCGCGAGGATCCGATCGAGGTAGCGCGCGGCCGTCCGCGCGGCTCCGAGCCTCGAGAGCGCGCCGGCGAGCATGAACTCGGCTCCGCGGAAGTCGTCGAGGTCGGAGAAGTCCGCGAAGCGAGGGCTCTCGACGACCTCGAAGAGTAGCAACGTCGTCTCGTCGTAGCTCTCGCGCAGATAGGCGGCCTCGGCGCGCTGGACGAGCGCCCGCAACCGTTGGTCGGTGCCGCTCTCGGGCGCCACCAGGCGCCGCGCGAGCAGCGCCTGGTAGTAGCCCGACAACGTGGGAGCGAGGTCGCGGCCCTCGGCGGTCGCGGGGGCCGGCGTCTCGGTCGCGCCCGCTGCCGTAGCCTGCGTTGCCGCCGCGGCACCGGTCGCGCCCGGTGCCGTGCCCGACGTGGCCGCGTCCTGCGCGAACGCCGGTGCGGTCGCGACGCATGCGCAGATCCCCAGGGCCAGGGCGTTGCGAGCCCGACGGCTCATCGGCCTCCGAGCTCGAAGGTGTCGACGCGAACGCGGGTCCGCACGTCGTACTCGCCCGATTCGTCGTCCGCGAAGTCCTCGGCGATCTCCGAGTCGTCGTCGACGACGAGCGTGATCTCGGTGATGCGGTCGGAGAGGACCTCGAACCGGTAGGAGTCGCGCAACGTGTACCGATACGCGTCGCCCGCGCGCGCCCTCTGCTCGATCTCGAACTCCACCTGGTGTGGGCCCGGCGTCGCGAAGCCCTCGAAGACGCGCACGCCCTCGTCGCCCCGGAAGCTCGGCTCGCTGCGGAAGACGACGCCGTTGTCGAGCTTCACGACCAAGCGGGAGAGGAAGACGTCGTCGCCGCGGCGCTGTACCAGGATGCGCAAGCGCGTGCGAAACAGCGCTTGTCCGATGGCGGCGGCGCGCGCGCGCGCCTGCACGAGCTCGTCGAGGATGGTCTGCAGCTCGTCGCGCAGCGGCGACAGATCCGGTCCCGCAGGCTCTTCTTCGGGCGGCGGAGTGGTGGCGGTGGCGGGCGTCGCTGGCGTCGTCGCGGTCCGCGCGGGTGTGGGCGCCGAAGGGGTCGTGGCCGGGGTCGCGGCCGTGCTCGGCGTGGTGGGGCGCGGCTGCCCGAACGGCGGGGTCGCCGGTTGGCTGCCCCCGGCGGGCTGCGCGGGTTGTGCAGCGCCCGTCGTCCCGGCCGTGCCCGGGCCGCCGTATGGGCTCTCGGGTATCGGGGAGTCGGGTTGCGGCTGCTGCTCGGCCGCGTCATCGCGGTCGCGCCGACGCCGACGCCGTCGTCGCTGCGCATCGCCGTCTTCCGGCCACACGAAGATCGCGAGGAGCAGACCGGCGAGGCCGATCGCGATCACGCGCACCCACGATCGGTCGCGTCTCCCAGGCCTGGCTCCCACGCTCTCCTCCGAAGGGAGAGCGGGACTAGCCGCGAGTTTCCGCATGCGAGCGCCTCCTCGGGTCAGAAGCCGAACGGGAAGAAGATCGACAGGCCCATCGAGACGACGACGTTGTTGACGATCTGCGTCTCGCCGAGCACCTCTTGCGCGAGCACATGATCGCGCACGTCGATCCGGATGCCCAACCACTGCGCGACGTAGAGCTTGAAGCCGACGCCGCCGCTGAACGTGAGACCGGCGGCGGTCTCGTCGTCGGTGACGCCGCCGCCGAGCGCGAGATCGAAGTTGAAGCGGGTGATGCCGCTGCCGAACCAGCGCATCTTGCCGTACGCGAGCGACCAGACGAGATGTCCCAGGAACACGAGCGCGGGCGTGTCGTCGCGGTCGCGCAGCAGCGTCATGCCGACGCGGTTCTCGACGATGCGCACCAGGCGGTCGGTCGGCGCGGCGTACGTGAACGACGCTTCGAGCCCGAGATCCTCACCGACGTGGAAGGTGTAGGCGCCGCCGGCCTGCCACGTGGAGGACAGCAGATCGGCGGAGTAGATGCCGCCGAAGATGCTGAGCTCGTGCCGCCCCGCCTTCTGGAAGATGCGCGACTGCACTCCGCGATAACGCCGACGCGCGTTGAGCTCGTCGCGTATCTCCTGGTCGATGCACTGTGCGATGGCTGGCGTCGCCGGTCCGAACGACCACGCCGCGACGACCAACAGCCCCGCGGCGAGGCGACGAGTTCCGCTCCGCATGCTCGCCGCCGTGGTACCAGCACGCGTTTCCGC
>JADZFZ010000743.1 GCA_020854145.1 Deltaproteobacteria bacterium
ACCAGTCTGCGCTCTCCGCGACGTCCGTCTGCTCTCCCCAGATCTCGGGCGAGGCCGGAGGCAGATCGCAGTACCAGTCGTAGAAGCTCAGGTTGATCCCGCCGAAGAGCTGGAGGAAGCGAGACCCGGCTCCGTAGCTGAGCTGCGACATCGCGGGGATCGGCGAGAAGCCCACCACGCGATCCGGTCCGTGCTTCTGCGCGGTGTGGATCGACGCCGCTGCGACGAGCTCGAGCAGATCGTTCCACTTGGCTCGGCGGAACCCGCCCTTGCCACGCGCGCGTTGGTACCTTGCGCGCGACTTCGGGTTCTGCTGGATCGACCTCCAGGCCTCGACGGGGTCACCGTGCTTGGCCTTCGCCTCGACCCAGAGATCCCACAACGCCCCGCGCACATAGGGGTACTTCACGCGGATCGGGCTGTAGAGATACCAGGAGTACGAGATGCCTCGCTGGCAGCCACGCGGCTCGTAGGGCGGAACGTCGCGGTCGATGAGCGGGTAATCGAGCGCCTGCATCTCCCAGGTGACGATCCCGTCCTTGACGTGGATGTTCCAGCTGCAGCCGCCGGTGCAATTGACGCCGTGCGTGCTGCGCACGACCTTGTCGTGTTGCCAGCGATTCCGGTAGAAGGCCTCCCAGGATCGCGTCTTGGGATCGACGATGTCGCGGATCCAGCTCACGGGGTCCTCCTCGGGCGTGCACGCAACAGGGGCTTTCGGACCCCCTTCAATCGGTTTCGCCAAGTGGCGTTGATGACGACGAGCGCGAGGACCAAACCTGCGAGACCCAAAACGGGAAACGCCCATTGATCGCTCGGCTGAGGCGCCGCACGGCTCGCGTCGGCGAAGAAGGCTTTGAGCGCGAAGACCTCGCGTGGGGTGAGGGCCTTGCCTCGGTAGACCTCGTCCATCGGCGGGAAGGGAGTGCCCGTCAACGCGGCATCGAGCCCCGCCTCACCGAGCCGCGGGAAGACCTGAGTGAGATCCTTGGCTAGGGTGCCGCCACCGAGCCCGCCGACTCCCTCCGTGCGGTGGCAGGAGACGCAAGACGGGCCGCCGTTGGCCAAGGCCACGTCGCCGACGAACAGGCTGCGGCCGAGCGTCACGTCGGACGCACGCGCTTCGCGCACCGGCCGGACGCCGCTACCGCCGGCAGCGCAACCGCCCGAGGCGCAACGCTCGAGATAGCCGATGAGCGCGTCGACCGTCGCCGCGTCGAGCCCGAGATCGGGCATACGCGTGTTGTTGAACTGTCGCAGCATCTGCGACGCGATGGGATCGGAGTCGAGCATCGTGCTGGGCTCTCGAATCATCTTCTGGAGCCAAGCGCGATCCCGGCGCGCGACGACGCCCCGGAGATCGGGACCGACGCGATTGCCCTGACCAATCGTGTGGCAGCTCGCGCAGCGCTGCGCGAACACCTGCGCGACGTCCTGCGCAGACGTGATCGACGGCAACGCGAGCACGCCGATCACGAGGAGAGATGCAGACAGTCGGATGCGCACGTTCCTACCTCGCTCGGGTTCGCACCGTCCGCGGACGATCCACGGCACTGCGACTTCGCCATGACGCTCTCGCGCACACGGCTCGCTCGGAGTTCCCTGGGACTGAAAGCAAGTGGTGGGCCTGGGCGAACGACCGCGATTCGCGCATTACGTTCGCAGAGCTGAGAGCCGCTCTCGGGGAGCGACTCGCAGCCATGCGAGGTCATTCCCCGACGCGGTAGCCCTTGAGGCCGACACGCTGCAGACGGCGATAGAGCGTTGCGGGCGAGAGGCCGAGGGCCTTGGCGGCAGCCTCGCGGTTACCTGCCGTCTGCACGAGGACGGATGCGATGTACTTCCGCTCGAACTCGAGAACGGCGCTCTCGAGCGTCGAGCCGGCCACGGTGTCGGCGCGCAGCTCCGCCGGGAGGTCGTCGATCGTGATGGTCTCGCCGGGAGTGAGGATCACGGCGCGCTCGACGACGTTCGAGAGCTCGCGCACGTTGCCACGCCACGGGCAGCCCATCAGCAGACGCATCGCGTCGCCATCTACGCCCGTGACGCGTTTCTTCTGCTCGCGCGCGTGCCGCGCGACGAAGTGCTCGACGAGCGTCGGGATGTCTTCCACCCGGTCGCGCAGCGGGGGAACCCGCAGCGTCACGACTCCGAGACGAAAGAGCAGATCCTCTCGGAACTTGCCGAGGTGCGACATGGCCGCGAGATCGCGATGCGTGGCCGAGACGACGCGTGCATCCACCTGAAGCGGCTTGTCGCTGCCGACGGGAAGGATCTCCTTGGCCTCGACCGCGCGCAGGAGCTTCGCCTGGGCGGGAAGCGGAAGCTCGCCGACCTCGTCGAGGAACAAGGTGCCACCCGATGCGGTGCGGAACAGGCCTTCTCGCCGCTTGTCCGCGCCGGTGAACGCGCCCCGCTCGTGGCCGAAGAGGTAGCTCTCGACGAGCGTCTCGGGGATGGCGCTGACGTTGAGCGACACGAAGGGGCCGTCGCTCCGATTCGACAGATCGTGGAGCGCGCGGGCGACGAGCTCCTTGCCGGTGCCGCTTTCGCCGATGACGAGCACGTTGCTCGTGGCGGGCGCGACGCGCTCGACCATCGCGCAGAGGTCCTGCATCACGCGGCTTCGTCCGCGAAGGAGGGTTGCCGCGGAGCTGGCGGTCTCGCCGAGCAACGTGCGAAGACGCGCGTTCTCGCGGCCGAGCCGGCGGTACTCGGAGATGTGCTGCACCTTGCGGACGAGATCCGCCAGGACGATGGGCTTGAGCAGATAGTCGTGTGCGCCGCGACGGAGGGCATCGACCGCGGAGTTGACCGACGCATACGCGGTCATGAGCAACACGACGCTGTCGGGGCTGAGCTGCCTCGCATGGTCGAGGACCGTGAACCCGTCGCCGTCGGGCAGTCGGAGATCGGTGATGACGACGTCGTAAGGCGTGTCCTCCATCTCCTTGAGCGCTGCCGTCACGGTCTCGACCGCCAGCACGGTGTGACCCTGCTTCGCGAGAGCGCGTGCGATGTTCTGCCCGAGCGTGCTCTCGTCCTCGACGACCAGGATGCGCTCAGGCATGGTGCACCTCCGCGGGCCGCGTGGCCGGCGTCAGGGACATTCGTGCTGCGGGGAAGGACATCCGGACGGTCGTCCCTTTGCCCGGCTCGCTCTCGAGATCGAGAGTGCCACCGAGGGAGCGGAGCACGTCGTGGGCAACCGACAGCCCGAGGCCCGTTCCCTTGCCGTGCTCCTTCGTCGTGAAGAGCGGCTGGATGGCGCGCTGTCGCACCTCGGGTGTCATCCCGACGCCGGTGTCGCGCACCAGGAGCTCGATCCCCGAAGTCGCTGCCCGACCGTGGATCTCCAAGGTCCCGCCTTCGGGCATCGCGTCTACGGCATTGATGAGGAGATTGACCAGGACGAGCACGAGATCGTCTTGCACCATGCGGACCCGGGGGAGCTCGAGCGGGACGTCGACCGCGACGGCGACGCGCCTCGCCCGCGGATCGTGCTTCACCAGTCGCAGGGCGTCCGCCACGGCGGTCGAGACATCGACGTCGCTCTCGCGGTCGCTGCGGCGCCTCGCGAAATCGACCATCTCGCGCAGCGTGCGGCCGATGCGGTCCACGTGCCCACGGAGCACGTTCAACGACTCGCGGAAACGAGAGATGTCGTCCTCGAAGTCGAGGATCTCGAGCTCGCTCGACAGCGATGCGAGCGGGTTGCCGATGTCGTGCGCGACGCCGGCGGCGAGCAGACCGAGGCTCGCCATCTTCTCCTGGTGCCGGATCTGCGCTTCGAGCTTCTTCTCCTCGGTGACGTCGCGCGCGACCTCGACCACGAGACGCGTCTTTCCTTCTTCGTCGGGCACCGGATACGTGTCGACGACCCAGATGCGACCTGCGGAGTCTTGCCTCGTCTCCTTGTCGAGCTCGACCTCGTTGCGCTCGAAGGTGCCCAGGATCGCGCAGGTCCCTCGGGCGCGGCACTCGGGTGCGTGATCGAGGCAACGTTGCCCGATGATGTCCTCGCCCAGCGACTCGCGCGCGAGCCGGTTGGCCTTGACCACGCGCCCGTCGCGGTCGGTGACGACGATGCGCGCACGCAGGGAGTCGAACAGCAGCTCCGTGAACGCGTGCGAGCGCTCGAGATCCAACGTGCGGCGCGCGACCTCGGCCTCGAGCCGGCGCACGTTCTCCGCGATCACGGACTCGTACTGCTTGCGAGTCCTCATGATGCTGAAGAACGCCCACGATCCGAGGAGCACCGCGGTGCCCATGCCGCGGGCCATGTGATAGATGGAGAGCATCTCCGGCGGGTGATGCCGCAAGACGGTGCGCTCCGCGATCTCGTAGCCGCCGAACACGAAGAGGATGATCCCGGTGCCGATGAGCGCCGTGCGCACCCAGAGGCGGCGCCAGTTGGGCGGCGACGCGGCCTCGACACCGTCCGGGAAAGTCCCCACGGGAGGGCGTGCGCGTCCGAGCAGCGGGAGCGAAACTCGTTCGCGGCGGACTTTCGAAAGCGAGAGCATGGGCGAACCGATTTCGCCGAATCGCCCCGTCAGCG
>JADZFZ010000744.1 GCA_020854145.1 Deltaproteobacteria bacterium
CGCGCCGGCAACCCCGGATGAAGCCCGATCGCAGGCACGAACGCGCGATAACGCAAGCCGACCACCCACGCCTCGCCGTGCGCGTCCCGAGCGAGCACGCGCGGAAGGCGTCTCCCGTCGATCGACAGCCGGCAACGATCGAAGGCCGGCGCGACCCCGGGACGGGCGCGCATACGCAGCTCGAGCCGCCGCCCGCTCGGGTCGACCGTTCGCGACGTGCTGCGCTCCTGCGTCGAGGCGTCACCCACGAGCGGCCACGTCTCGATGGCGCGCCGCACGAGCAGATCGTGATCCATGGCGGAGGCGAGCCCGACGCGACGATCGTCGTCGTCCAGCAGCTGCGCCACGATCGGCGAACCGAGGTGGAATCCCGAAACGGAAAGATCCGCAATGACCCGATGGAGGTCGGACTCGAGGTGGTGCGGGAGCATCCAGCGGTCGTGCAGCTCCTCGCCCCAATCGATCAGAGGCAAGATGCGCCGCTCTTTCACCAGCATCGCGGAGACCGCACGCAGCAACGCCGCCACCGCCGCTCCGCGCTCCGGCGTCCGCGCCATCCGGAACGCGCGCATCTCGACGACGCCCAGCCTGCCTCGCCCGGGAAGGTAGGGATTCCAGAGCTTCTCGACGTTGATCTCGGCGCGGTGGCTGTTCCCGGAGCGATCCACCAGGAACGGCGCGAGCGCACGCCACAGGGTCTCGGTGTCGGGCTCGTCCCGCAGGGCGAGCCGGTCGATGGCGAAGCACAGCTCGTCGAAGCTCTCGCGCACGCACTCGTCGGGCCGAGGCGACTGGCTGGAGCTCCCGAGCGACTCGGCAGCGAAGAGGTAAGAAAGGCAAGGATGCCGATTCGCGTACGACACGAGCGCCGGCAGCAGGTGCGGCCATCGCGCGAACGGGCTCTCGTCGGCCGACGGCCCTCCGAGCGTGACGTGCCCGCCGCCGCCGGAGTCGACGATCTCGCCCGTGTAGAGGTACCGCAGCGGCGACAGGCCTTCGGCGACACACGCGTCGCGAGTGCGCCGCAGCGCCGCCAGGTACGCCGCAGCGTCGGTCGAAGGCGCCATGTTGATCTCGAGGACCCCGGGGTCGGGGGTCACCGTGGTCCACGCGATCGACGCATCGACCGGCGGGGGGAAGCCGCCGAGCACCAGCGCCGCGCAGCCCGTCGCGGCCGCGCCCTCCGCGATGGCGTCGAGCAGCGACACGAACGCGTCCACCGTCGGCACCTGCGGCAGCTCCAGCCTCGCGGCGCCGCCGGGCTCGAGCCCGACCGACAGCAGCTGCGTACCTCGCTCGGCGAGCTCGTCGACGACGCCCGACTCGGGGACCGAGTCCTCGCCGACAGGACGTCGTGCGAGCCGCGGCTCGATCTCCGGGTCGTCCGCCGGGGCGAGCCCATCCGTCCGGTACACGAGCCGCCAACGCGGCTCCGCCGCCAGGTCCACGGTCGCGACCATGGCGCCCTTTCGGCGAAGGCTCTCGGCGATCGCGTCTCGCAGCGCACGCGATCGCGCGGCGAGCTCGCCGGCCGAGGCGGGCGCCACACGCTCGTTGGACGGATCGACGTCGTGCTCCAGCGGATCGGGCGGGCCCGACCACACCGGCGTCCTGTCGCGCCGCGCCCACGAGCCATACGACCAGCGCGGCAGATCCTCGCCTGCGTACTGTCGACCGAGCGTCCGCAGCACGACGCCCCCCGAGCCCTCGTGCAGACGCGCGACCACGCGGCGTGCACGCGCCTCCTTGTCGTCGCCGTGGGCGGCCCAGCTCCATTCGGCCGCGAACGTCGATCGGTCGCTGAAGGTCGGCTCCCCACCGACCCACACGACGAGGCCGCTCGCGCGCAACGCCTCGTCGTGCTCCCGGATCGCGTCGTCGAATGGGTCCATGTACGCTCGATACTTGTCTCCCGTGTCGCCGCCCGATCACAAGGACGTCATTCCCGGATGGCTGGCAGGCTCGACGGCGCTCTCGGGTTTCTTACTCGCGATCTGCGTGTTCCTTCCGGCCGTCGAGTCGTGCGGCAAGCCCATCTACCCGCTCGAGATGCCGCTGACGTACCCGCCCCACGTGTTCGGTCTCGTGACCGCCCTGGTCGCGCTCGTGCGACGGACGCCGCGCTGGCTGGTCGCGATCCACATGATCGCCCTCGCCGCGGTGATCCTGCTCGTGGGCTTCGCCGTGCACGGCATCGCGTTCGAGAAGTCCA
The DNA here is from genome assembly GCA_020854145.1 of Deltaproteobacteria bacterium. Taxonomy (GTDB): domain Bacteria; phylum Myxococcota_A; class Polyangia; order Polyangiales; family JADZFZ01; genus JADZFZ01. The sequence goes on from JADZFZ010000744.1 coordinate 2,213, forward strand.
CGGTGTCGTTCGCGCGGGCCATCCCGGTCGGTCTGTTCTGGCCGATCGCGTTGCTCGCCATCCGTGCGTACTGGCCGCGGCGCGCCCCATCGTGGCGCGTGGCGAGGGCGACGGCATCGGCCGGCGCGCTCGGGCTCCTCTGGTTCGCGCTCTTCTCGGGTCGCAACGCGCTCTACGGCATCTGGCTCTCGCTCGCGTCGTCGGCGATGCTCCTGCTCGCCGGGGTGGTCCGCGAGGTCTGGCTCGCGCGCTCGCCGCGTCCTCGGGTGAAGCCGCCCACGGTGTTCTAGGCAACTGGGCTCGTCGACGACCGACACGGGGGCCATGATGCAGCAGACCGAGACCCAACCGATCCGCACGCCCGACGAAGCCTTCGCGCTCCTTCGGGCTGCCAAGCTCCTCACCCTCACCTCGTCGGGCACCGGCGTTCCCTCGATCGTCGAGGCCGTCGTCGGCGGGCCCATCAAGGGAAGCTGGTGGGCGCACCGCGACGGCAAGACCATCTACGCGCTCGCCACCGCCCTCGACGCGTCCCCCGAGGTGCTCACGAGCACGATCGTCGCGGGTCGGGTCACCTTCGTGCATCGCGGGCTGTGGGCGCCGCTCTACCGCACCGTGACCGACGGCCAGTGGCGCTCGTGGGCCCGCGCCATCCTGCCGATGTCCGCGATCGACCTGCTCGACACGATCGAGCGCGAGAGGACTCTGCGTCTGCAGTCGCCCACCGTGCAGGCGAAGAAGGACCGCGACGCGCTCAAGCGGGCGGGCCTGGTGCTCGCGGACCAGGAGCACACCGAGAGCGGCCGGCACGAGTCGGTGCTCCGTTCGTGGCGAACGTGGGAGCCGCCGCCGATCGTGCAGGCCGAGGCACGCCGCATGTCGAGCGACGAAGCCCAGCGCCGGTTGATGGCCGCGGGCGCGACCATGTTCGGCTCGCGCCTGCCGAAGAAGAAGGGCTGACGAGCGCTCTCGTCGCCCGCCCACCTCCGGACATGCGGACGTTGCGTGATCGTGCAACCGTCGCCGCGGCTCGGTCTCCACCACACCATCCTTCGAGGAGCCTTCGTGCTGGCGCGCACCTTGCGCTCGATGACGGGCACCGGAGAGACCCATGAACCACGGACCGTTCACCGCCGAAGAGACTCGCCACAACGTCCAGACCGCTCACGAAGCGCTGGGGTGCGGCGACCTGATGCACGCGCTCTTTCACATCAGCTCGGCCCTGGCGACCGACCCGACCCATCGCGAGTGGCTGACCGTCCTGCACGAGGTGATGCGTCGCGCCGCCGATCCGCTCGCGATCGTGCGCCTCGACGAGGCCAAGTCCGACTTCATCTCCGCGGCGACGCGCGCCTACGTCCTCGCCGCGAAGGGCCGGCTCGCGGAGGCGCTGCCGCTCCTCGCGGAGGTCGCCGAGGTTCGCCCCGACGTCGGGTACCTGGTCTGGGCCGAGCAATGGCTCGCACAGCCGGGCGCCGCCCGCTCGTTGTCGCTCGACGTCGCTTGCGGCCGCGTCCTCGCGCCGCTCCTGAAGATGGTGAGCCGCGCGCCGAGCCCCATGGCGAGCGACGATCCGCGCCTGCCCAACGTGCGCCACGCGCGCGCCATCGTGGCGGCGCTGCGCGAGGCCCACCCGGCCGAGCCGTTCCTCTGGTTCGGAGGCTCGATGATCGCGCGCCGCCTCGGGCTGTTCGACGAGGGCATCGCGCTCGCCGAGAAGGCGTACGCGCTCGAGGGCGCGTGGAAGAACGCCATCGGGATCGCGTGCGCCTATCGCGACGCGAATCGGCCCGACGAGGCCGTTCGTTGGTACAAGAACGCCCTCCAGCACGACCCGGACGATCTCTCCGCGCGTCTCGACATCGGCGACACGTTGCTCGACGCGAAGCGATTCGCCGAGGCGGGCGTCGCGTACGACGAGGTGCTGGCGCGCGAGCCCGATCACCCCTGGGCGCTGCCCTCGAAGATCTTCGTGCTGCACGAGACCACGAAGGACCCGGGCCACGAGCTCGAGCTGATGCGAATCACCGAGACCGGATCGGGGCGTGCCTGGGACCTCTTCTGTCGGATCCGCAAGGCGGAGCCGTACCTGCACTTCTTGCCCCCTCCGGGCGACGCCACGGCGCATGCGGTACGCGACGTGATGGCGCACGTTCGCAAAGATCCGACAGCCGCACGGGGTGGCAAAGTAGGCCTCGAGGTCACGCACCCCGAGTCGCCGAGCGTGGTGGTGGCGTTCCGCCGGTTCACCGAGCAGCTCGGCGTCGATGTCGCTGTCGACCTCAAGTTCCAGCGCGTTCAGAGCCCGGATCCGCGTGCGCCGAAGACCGACGTGACCTTCGCGTTGTGGCGCTGGAACGGCATGATGCCCGAGCCGACATGTCCGCCACCGGACCCGCGACTCGGCGAAGCAATCGCAAACATCGCAATGATACCTTATCACCTCGACTTCTGGGCGCCGCGCGCGCGGGAGCTCGCGTCGCAGCTCGGTCCCGCGTGGCGCGACCAGCTGCTCTGCGCCATGGCGCAACCTCCGGCGTTGCCGCAAGGCTGGCCGGACGCGTTCGACTGGGTGCGGCGTTGCCAGGTCGCGGCGGCGCTGGTCGTCGCGTACCTCGATGGCGAATGGGCCACGGGTGTGCGGCGAAAGACGCTCGTGGACCTCGCGTGTGGGCCGGTCGATTGGACGGTCGATGCCGCGATCGTGGCTCTGGCCTGGATCGCACGTCACGAGCCCGAGACCCGTCCGGACATCGAGTCGGTGTTCTCGTGGCTGGAGCAGAAGATCCCGCAAGAGGGATTCACCTGTTACGCGCACCCTCTGGTGCTCTGCTGGCTCGGGCTCGGTGGTCTCGATCCCGTCGTGGAGAAGCGCCTGCTCGCGCGCAAAGCGGATCTCGAGAAGCCGCGCGATGCCGCGCCGCCGCCTCCGCCGGCGCCTGCCGCGCAGCAGCCGTTGCCGACCCACGAGGAGCGGGTGGGGCAGATGATTCGCACGGGGCACTTCGACGTGCAGGGTGCGGGCATCAATGCGGCCGCGGCGGCCAAGACGATGGCCAACGGCGAAGGCGGCGATCCCGATCCGATCGTGTTCCCGGGTCAGAAGATCGCGCGCCTCTCGCAATACGTCGGCCTGATGAAAGGGCTGCAATCGGGCGACATGATGGGCGCGCTCAAGAAGCACGGTCTCGACATGGGGAGCTATGGCGCCGCGATGCAGGCGTGGGGCATCAAGCTCGCCGCGGATCCGCTGCTGACGGCGAAGATGGCGAAGATGATGAATGGGTGATTCCCACCCTTCGGGTGGGGGTGACGCCTCAGCCAGCGAAGATGCGCCCCGTCCCCGCAGGAAACGCGGGGCGAGCGCCCGTCACGTGTCGTAGTCGGGCTGACAGACCAGCCCCGGGATACCGACGCCCCGCAACCCCGCGTAGTGGCTCGCCGGCAAGGGCCGACTCCACAGGACCCGGCCGGACAGGTCCATCGCCAGCA
>JADZFZ010000745.1 GCA_020854145.1 Deltaproteobacteria bacterium
CGGGGAGCCCCTCGTCGCGCACGTGCTCGCCGCCCTGCGCGACGGGCTCGGGGACGACGCGCTGCTCATGGTGGCGGTCGCCGATGCCGCGCAGGAGGACGCGATCCGGCGAGCGCTCGGGGACGCGATCCTCGCTCGGATCGCCTTCGTTCGCGACGTCGTCGCGGATGGCGGTCCCATTGCTGGTTTATTGGCTTCGTTGGAACATGGCGGGCGCGCGGGCGCCACCGACGTCATCGTCGTCGCCGCCGATGCTCCGCGCGTCGAACCGAGATGGCTCGCTCGGCTGGCGTCCGAACGGCCCGACGCCGTCGCGCTCCTGACCTGGCGAGGGGCTCTCGAGCCGATGTGCGCCCGTTACTCCGTCCGGCTCGTCGACGTCGTGCGCGATCGGCTCGGCCGCGGGTGGCGCTCGTTGATGGGCCTGGCCAAGGTCGTGGACGCGCAGACGCTGGAGATCGAGGCGCATGCCGCGCGCTCGCTCGACGACATCGACACGCCCGAGGACGCGTCGCGTCTCGGCGTGGAGACGGCCCTCATCGGGTCCGCGAAGCCGCCGCCATCACGGCGTCGTGGAAGCGGGGACGGAACGCGCGAATGAGCTCGTTGGCGCGCGTGGGATGGACGCGGTTCGAGAGCAGCACCACCGTCACGCGTGCGTCCGGATCGATCCACAGGCTCGTACCGGTGAAACCGAGATGACCGAAGGTCCCCGGGCCCATCAGCGTCCCTGCGGACGAGCTGGCCGCGCTCTTGGTGTCCCACCCGACCACGTGCGTGCCGCCCGGGATCGGCGCGAGCGCATCGCGCAACGTACCCGGAGCGAGCCAGCGGCTCCGACCTTCGAGCGCGGCGAGCACGAGCTCCGCGAAGGCCAGCGTGCTGCGCGCATCCCCGAAGAGCCCGGCGTTTCCGGCATCGCCCCCGAAGGCTGCGCAGTTCTCGTCGTGGACGTCTCCTCGAACGACCCGTCCTCGCCACGCGCAGAGCTCGGTGGGGGCGGCGCCGGGTCGTCTCGCCCAGCGCAGGTCGAGCTCGTGGCGAGCAGCCAGCTCGTGCGTGGCCGGATCGTGGCGCAAACGCGTCACGACCTCGCGCTCGACGACGCGCCGGAGGCTCGCTCCGGCCGCCCGAGCCACGGCTTCGGACGCGACGAAGTACCCGAGGTCGCTGTACGTCTCGGTGCCTCGCGCGTCGCCGCTGCCGCGTCGGGCCGCTTCGCCGATCATCCACCGCCGCCGCTCGTCGGCTCCGAGACCTTCGGGAACCTCTCGATGGAGCGCGCCCCACGCAGCCATCCCTCCTCGGTGGGCGAGCAGGGCACGCAGCGTGGCCGCGCCGCCGGGGGTTCCCGCGATCTCTGCGACCCACTTCTCGGCGCGATCGTCGAGGGACAGCACGCCGCGCTCCGCGAGGCGCAACGCCGCCATCGCGACGAACGGCTTGGTGAGCGACGCCAGGTCGTACACGGTGCGAGGCCCGACGCGGCGACCGTCTCCCGTGGCACCCGCCCATGCGAGCGCGAGCTCGCGCGCCCTGCCTCGCGGACGACCGACGGCCGCCACCGCGCCGGGGAACACACCCCGTCGGACGCCGTCTTGGAGGGCGCGGCGCATCTCGGCGCCCACGTTCGAGCCGGATGCGATAAACCAATGCGCTCGGGCGGGACCTTGCCCCGACACGCGGCTAGGACTACCACGCTCGCGACGCCCCCATGCTCTTGCCCGTGTTGACGGCCGACGTCGCCCCCGTGCGCGGGGTGGTCAAGCAGACGCCGGACGACTTCCGGGTGGAAGAGATCCCTGCGTATCCGCCGGCAGGGCAGGGGGGTCATCTCTTCGTGACCTTCGAGAAGACGGGCTTGACCACGCGCGAGGCCGTACGCCGGATCGCCGACGCGCTCGGCGTGAACGAGCGCGCGGCGGGCTTCGCCGGCATGAAGGATCGGCAGGCGGTCACGGTGCAGACCGCGAGCTTCGAAGGGGCCGACGTCGAACGGGCGCGGGCGCTCTCGCTCGACGGCATCCGGGTGCTCGCCGCCGAGGCACACACGAACAAGCTTCGTACCGGGCACCTGCGTGGAAACCGCTTCCGCATCCGCGTCCGCACGGAGGGTGACCCGGAGCTCGCAGCGCGCGAGATGGGTCGTGCGCTCGCGCGCCTCGTGCGAGAGGGTGTGCCGAACTACTTCGGCGAGCAGCGTTTCGGCATCGAGGGGCGCAACGAGCACGAAGCTCGACGATGGCTCGTCGAGGGCGGCCGGGCGCCGCGCGATCCGTGGAAGCGCAAGATGCTGCTGAGCGCCTTGCAGGGCCTGCTGTTCAATCGGGTGCTCGCGATGCGGGTCGAAGCCGGCACCTTCGCGAGAGCGCTCGAGGGCGACCTCTGCAAGCTGCACGCGACCGGTGGCGAGTTTCTGGTCGAGGACGTCGCGCGCGAGCAGCCGCGCATGGACGCGATGGAGATCAGCCCGACGGGGCCCATGTTCGGTGCGGAGATGCGTTGGCCGGGCGGGGCCGTCGCCGCGCTCGAGCGGTCCGTGATGGACGACGCCGGGCTGCGGGCGGAGACGCTCGTGGCCGTGAAGGCGGCCGGGGCAGGCGCTCGTCGATTGCTTCGTGTTCCGCTGCAGGATGCGCGACTCTTGGCGGACGCGGACGGCGTCGTGCTTTCGTTGTCGCTGCCGAAGGGCGCCTATGCGACGGTCGTGTTGCGAGAGCTCATGAAGGACGGTCTGAGCATGAGGCCAGATGCGGGCGGGGTAGAGGGAGACGGCTCGGCATGTTGATCCAGGAACGGTTCGAAGCGTTCGCCGCGCTCGGCGCCATGTGGGTGCTCTGGCTGCTGGTGGGTCTTTCGATCCTCAGCGTGGCGCTGATGATCGAGCGGCTCGTGGTCTTCATCGGCCTTCGCGGCGACGTCGTGAAGCTGCGCGAGGACCTCGCCAAGATGCTCCGCAACAACGATGTCGAAGGCGCGCGCAAGATGCTCGAGTCTTCCAGGTGCGTCGAGGCTCAGATCGTTCGTGCGGGGTTGCTCGAGGCGGACCGTGGTCCCGCGTCCGCCGAGGAAGCGATGGCGGGTGCGGCCAAGGAGGCGCGCATCAAGCTGGAGCGCGGGCTGGCGTTCCTCGGCACGGTCGGCAACAACGCGCCGTTCGTCGGGCTGTTCGGCACCTGCATCGGCATCATCAAGGCGCTGCCGCAGCTGAGCGATCCCGCCGCGACCGCCGGTGTCGTGAAGGAGATCTCCGAGGCCCTGGCCGCGACTGCGATCGGTCTGCTCGTCGCCATCCCCGCGGTCGCGACCTTCAACTACTTCATGCGCCTGGTGAAGACCCGCATGACGCGGGCCGATGCGCTCGGGCACGTCCTGCTCGCCTACCTGAAGACCCGGGCTCCGACGCCGACGCGCTCGCCGTCGTCGCGCACCTCCTCTTCGGCGGCGGCGCCTCCCGCGACCGTCGAGCCGCAACCGAAGGAGGCCTGAGATGGCTGGCGGCACCGGCGGGGACGACGAGGAGCTCATCAGCGCGATCAACGTCACTCCGCTCGTCGACGTGATGCTCGTGCTGCTGATCGTCCTGATGCTCACGGCGAGCTTCATCGCCACCCGCGCGATCCCCGTCGATCTGCCTCGCGCATCGAGCGGCGAGTCGCTCCAGACCACCTACGCGATCTCGCTCACGCGCGACGGCAAGATCTGGCTCGACGCGCGCGAGGTGACCGAGGCCCGGCTGCGTCAGCTCATCGGCGCGGCGCGCCGGCGCGACCGCGATCCGCGGGTCGTGATCGCCGCCGACCGCGAAGTCTCCCACGGAAAGGTCGTGCGCATCATCGATCTGGTCCGTAGGCTGGGAGTCACGAAGTTCGCGATCAACATCCAGCCAGAGGACGCTGCGGGGAGAAGGTAAGCGATCGTCGATGAGCACGGCTCCGCCCACGAGCTCGCCAGCAAACCAGCCCAAGCGGGTTGGCCACGGCATCGGGCCGTCTTCCATGGGCGGGGTCGCTCACCGACCCCATCCGCTCAGCTTCCAGCCCATCCAAGTCGGACCGAGCGCCAGCGTCCTGCTAGTCATCGTTGCGGCCCTGGGGTCCGCGGCAGCCCACGCGGTGTTCGCGGCCATCTTGGCATTCTTGGGTGTTACGGACTACATGCCGCGGCGGCAGCAGTTCGTGGATCTCGACGTCGTCGAGCCCCCTCCGCCCGAAGCCCCGGCGCCCGAGCCGGAGACGCCCGAGCCGCCGCCCGAGCCGGAGGCGCCCGAGCCGCCGCCGCCCGAGCCCGAGCGCGAGCGCCGTCGCGAGCGCGATCGCGACGAGCCGGTCGGCGTCACCGACCCGCCGCCCGACACGCCTCCCAACCCCGATCCGGCGCCCCTCCGAGAGGAGCCCGTCGACTTCGGCGGCGTGACGCTCACCAACGATCAGGGGGCGTGGGCCACGCAGACGGGCAGCGGCGCTGCGATGACGGGGCCCATCACCACGGCGCGCCACGTCGGGCCGCGCTCGGTGCGTGGACGCGACGACGGGATGCGCGGAGGCACCGGGACCGGTGCTGCGGGCGCTGGGAGGCCGCCGCCGGATCTGACGCGACGTGCGCGCTGCACCGGACCGCCCGCGGGCTCGGACTATCCGATCGCGGCGCGAGAAGCGGGAGTCGAGGGCGTCGTGGAGCTTCGCGCGCAGCTCGACGAGCGTGGGCGCGTCGTCTCGACGGTCCTGCGAGGCAACGATCCGGGCTGGGGGATGCGCCAGCGGTGCGAGAGCTCCGTGCGGTCGCGTTGGCGTTGTGATCCCGCGCTCGACGCGCAGGGCCGCGCGGTGCCGACGACGGTCACGCTGCGCTGCCGCTACGAGCTCAACGACTGAACGATCTTCGCCGGAGGCCGGCCCCTCTGCGGCCCCCGGGGAGGCGATGCGGGTCGAGCTACGCACGCGCCCCCCGCGCCGACCCCCGTGAAGAGCGAGTCCCGCTCTTCTCCGCCGTTGCCCGCGAAGGCGCGGTCGTGCGATTCTCGCGGCGCGGGTGCGGTTGGCCCCATCGCGGCCGGATGTCCGGCCGGCATCGCCTTTCGAGGAGACGACGAATGCGGGTTTCCGCTCGGGTTGGCGTTTCTTCCGTATTGCTGGCTGCGATTGGGTGCCTGGGTGCGAGCGTCGCGCGGGCGCAGACGACGCCACCCAACGAAGGCGCGTTCAGCATCCAGACGTTTCGTGTAGCGCCTGGTCTCGGGAACTATCTGACGGTCGACGGCGCGCAGGTCGGGGCGCACCTGACGATCACGGGTGGGCTCTTCCTGAGCTACGCGATGGACCCGTTCGTCATCTACGACGCGACCTGTACGACCGCGGACGCCGATGCGTCGGACTGCGACGTCGACGGGACTCGCACGACCGTCGTCTCGACGCTGTTCACCGGCGAGGTGGTCGGCTCGATCACGCTGCTCGGCAGGCTGCAGATCGGCCTCGCGATCCCGGTGAACTACCTGGACGGCGACGGGTTCGACCCAGAGACGGGGCAAGAGTCGTTGCGCGGAGGCGTCGGCACCGCCGGCCTCGGCGATATCCGCCTGACGTTGAAGGCGCACATCCTCGAGCAGTCGGGGCTCGGTCTCGCCGCGGCGCTGTTCGTCACGGGCCCGCTCGGAGCCGTGACGGTCGACGAGGCCGAGACCGACCGCGGCGCGTTCGCCGGCGAGAGCGGTCTCACCGTGGGCGGTCGCGGCATCGTCGAGTATCGCCAGCGTCGGTTCTCGCTCGCCGCCAACCTCGGCTTCCTCGTTCGTCCCGACGAGCCCGTGCTCTTCTCGACCGAGGTCGGGCATCGCATGCAGTACGGCGTCGCCGGGCAGTTCTTCGTCACCCCGCGCATCAGCATCCTCGGCGAGCTGTACGGCGACACGGGGTTCTCGTCCGAGGTCGACGAGAACCCGCTCGAAGGGCTCGTCGCGGGTCGGTACCGACTGAACGATCTCGTCTTCACGCTCGGCGCCGGCGCCGGTCTCGTCGCGGGCATCGGCGTGCCGACCGTGCGCGTGTTCGGCGGCGCGATGTATGCGCCCGACCGCACCGACAGCGACGGGGACGGCATCCTCGACGGCAGCGACTCCTGCCCGAGCGATCCGGAGGATCGCGACGAATGGGAGGACGAAGACGGTTGCCCCGAGGCCGACAACGACGGCGACGGGTTCCCCGACGGCAGCGATCGGTGCCCGAACGAGGCCGAGGATCGCGACCAGTTCGAGGACGACAACGGCTGCCCCGATCCGGACAACGACGGCGACGGAGTTCGAGACGGCTTCGATTCGTGCCCGATGGAGCCGGAAGACCGCGACGGCGACCGGGACGAAGACGGTTGCCCCGACAACGATCGCGACCGCGATGGCATCGCGGACCCGCAGGATCAGTGCCCCGACGAGCCCGAGGACACCGACGGCTTCGGCGACGACGACGGCTGCCCGGAGACCGACTTCGACGGAGACGGTTTGCCCGACGACGGCGACGAGTGTCCGGACCAACCCGAGACCCGGAATGGCTTCGAGGACGACAACGGCTGTCCCGACGAAGCACCGGACACCGACGGCGACGGGATCGCCGATCCCGCAGACCGTTGCCCGGAACGTCCCGAGACGCTCAACGGCGTCGATGACGAGGACGGCTGCCCCGACGGTCAGGCGCTCGTCCGCATCGAAGGGGATCGGATCCGACTGTTGCAGCAGGTGAACTTCGCGACCGACAGCGACCGCATCGTGGGTCGGCGCTCGTTCCAGATCCTCGATGCCGTCATCGGGATCCTGACGCGTCACCCCGAGTACCGCCGCGTCCGCATCGAGGGGCACACGGACAACACCGGCGACGAGGCGCACAACCGCGACCTGTCGCGTCGTCGCGCCGCTGCCTGCGCGACGTACCTGACCGAGCACGGCATCGTGGCGAGCCGCCTCGAGTCCGAGGGTTTCGGGCCGGACCGACCCATCGAGCCGAACACCACGCGTCGCGGCCGCGCGGCGAACCGACGCGTCGAGTTCCACATCGTCCCCGTCGGTCCGAGCGGTCGTCCGGTCGCGCCGACGGGAGCTGGGACCGGCGCCACGCCCTCTCCCGGCGGCACTGGCGGCGCTCGCGCTCCCGCGGCGCCCGCCACGCCCGCCGCCGGCACCAGCCCGAGCCCGACACCGGCTCGAAGGCCCGCGCCTGCCGACGAGGGTGCGGTGGGCCCCGAGTCGCCCTGAGCAGGTCCAAAGCTCCCGAACCCGCCGGCGGTGGAATTGTCCATCGCGCGCCCGCGAGCGGTCGCACGAGCCCGTTGACTCTCGCGCGAGGCTGCGCGTAGATCCCCACGCGCGACACGCCCCTCGTGTTGCGGGTTCACGAATCGAGCAGGTGGCGGGCTGCTCCCGCAAACGCAACTCGAGGAGGAGACGAAATGCGTCGCACGAAGATGGC
>JADZFZ010000746.1 GCA_020854145.1 Deltaproteobacteria bacterium
GAAGCGCACCGTGCCCCGGCGTCGCGCGGCTCCACGCGCACGACGACCGACGTGGCCGCGACGACCCGAGCGTCGAATCGCCCTCGCGCGTCGGCCCGCGCGCTGCGATGGCCCACCCAGACGCGGACGCCGCGCACGGGCACGTCGCCGACGACGCGACCGGTGACCCGCACGCTCGGCGGCACGAACGTCTCGGGTTCGTTCGCGACGAAGACGAGCTCCTCGCCGCGCCTCGCGACGACGCCGTGCTCGGTCGCGAGGATGGCGCACGCGGCGTACGTCCCGGGGTCGCGCCCGACGTCGATGCGCCATTCGGCGGCGCCCGTCGCGCGATCGATCGCGTAGACGTCGCCCGCCTCCGAGCAGACGAAGGCGCGCGCTCCGACCGTGAGCGGCGAGCTCGGGGCCACGGGCTCGCGCGAGGTCCAGCGCTCGCCGCCGTCGAGCCCCATCGCCCGCAGCACGGCGCCGGGCGCGACGCTCGACTCCCGCGCGTCGGCCTCGGTGACGAGCACGCGATCGTCCGTCACCCACACGGACGTCGGCGCGTCGCCGCGGGAGCGGGCGCGCTCGGCCCCGGTGGCCACGTCGAGCACCACGACCCCGTCGTTCGCGCGCACGACGAGCGCGCCGCCGCGCACCCACGCCTCGCCGCCGTACGCGACGGACGCGGACCAGCGCGTCGCGCCCGTGCGCACGTCGATCGACACGAGCGTGCGACCCCATCGCTGTACGATCACGGCGTCGCCCGAGGGACCGACGACGAGCGGTTGGACCTGCGAGCCCGGCTCCTCGACGCGGAACCTGCGTGCCCCCGTCTGGAGGTCGAACGCCTCCACGCGCCCCGCGTCCGTCCACGCGACGAGCACGTCGCGCGCGCGCAGCACCGTGCGCAACCCGGGCTCGCTCGCCGACCAGCGCAGCGATCCGTCGCGACGCGAGAAGGCCGCGGTGCCGCTGCGACACGCCGAGACGACGACGAGCTCGGCCGTCGTCTGGAAGTCCTCGCGCATCGCGCACGGGGTCTCGGGCAACGGCGCATCGTCGGCGTCGAAGCGCAGGGCACCGGACGCGACGTCGATGGCCGCGACGCGCAGGCGCCCGCCGCCCCGTCGAGATCGCACGATGCCGAAGAGCGTCGGGCCGTCGACGTGGCGGGGCCACACGATCGCGTCGCCGAGACGCAGGCGCCAGACGACGCGCAACGAGCGAAGGTCGAAGGCCAGCAGCTCGTGTCGCGACGCTCCCCCGGTTCCGCCGAGGCACGCGACGAAGAGCGACGCGGCCGATTCGAGCACCTCCTGCAGGTGACAGTCGGGCTCCTGGTGGCGCGCCACGACGACGCCGTCGGCGCTCCGGCGTCGCTCGAGCAGGCCGCGCTCGCCCACCCACACGAGGTCGCCGTCGTGCGTGGGGTAGACGCGATCGAGGCGCACTCCCGGTGCGGGCGCGGACCACGCGACGCGCGCGAACGGGGTCGGGCCGCGACGCCCCTGGGCGGAGGCCGTGGCGGAGGTCGCGCACGCGAGCAGGCAGCCGGCGAGGCTGGCGCAGCAGGCCGCACCGTAGGAGCGCACGTGGTGGGTACGGCACGAGGCGCGCGGAGATCCCCCGTCGTCCTCACCGTCCGGCTCGATGGCCGCTACCATCGCGCCGCCATGTCCGACTTCCGCGCCGAGACCCTCTACTTCATCGTCGTCGACCGGTTCTGCGACGGGAACCCGGGCAACAACATCGGCAAGGGCGACGACTACGACGCCACGCGCACCGATTGGTACAAGTGGTGGGGCGGGGATCTCCACGGCGTCCTTTCGCGCCTCGACTATCTACAGAGCCTCGGCGCCACGGCCATCTGGCTGACGCCGCTCTTCGATCAGATGGACGGCATGGCCGAGATCGACGGCAAGCGGATCTCGGCCTACCACGGGTACTGGGCGAAGGACTTCAAGCGCATCGACGAGCACTTCGTCGAGCGCGAAGAGGACGTGAGGCTGTTCACGCGCGACGACACGATCTTCGATCGGCTCGTCGCGGAGATGCACCGGCGCGGCATGAAGCTCGTGCTCGACGTGGTGTGCAACCACTCGAGCCCGTCGCAGGCCGGCGGGCGCGGCGAGCTCTACGACGACGGCGTCCTCGTCGCGCACTACGACGACCGCACGGCCGGCAGGTGGTATCGCCGCGCGGCCGAGGTGAGCGACTGGAGCGACCTGCACCAGATCCAGACGCGCGAGCTCGCCGGCCTCGCCGACTTCGACGAGGAGTCGTGGGAGTACCGACGCTACATCAAGGGCGCGCTCAGGGCGTGGATCGACAAGGGCGTGGACGCGTTCCGCGTGGACACCGTGAAGCACATGCCGCTCTGGTTCTGGCAGGAGTTCACCGGCGACATGCTCGTCCATCGACCCGAGCTGTTCATGTTCGGCGAGTGGTTCCAGGCCGGCTGCTGGGACGCGGACTCGGTGCAGTTCGCGCGCTGGAGCGGGATGTCGATCATCGACTTCGCGTGGCGAAACGCGGTCGTCAACGCGCTCGCGCATCGCACGGAACGCGGCTTCGTCGAGCTCGGCGCGGTGATCGATCGCGACGACCTGTTCCGCGACCCGTCGGTGCTCGTGACGTTCGTGGACAACCATGATCTTCCGCGTTTCCTCTCGATCGCGAACGACGCCGAGCGCTTTCGCCAAGCCGTGCTGCTGACGATGGTGGCGCGCGGGATCCCGTGCCTCTACTACGGGGGCGAGCAGCTGCTGCACGACGACACGCACGGAGGGCACGACCCGTACAATCGCCCCTGGATGTCGTCGTGGGAGACCACCGCGTTCGCGCGCGACA
>JADZFZ010000747.1 GCA_020854145.1 Deltaproteobacteria bacterium
CATCCTTCGCGGCCCGGAGGGCCGGGCTCTTGCGCGCAGCGGTCGCGGCGCGGGCCGCCGCGCGGAGCCCGAGGATCCGCTTGGCCGCGAGCCCGTCGAGCGAACGCCCGTACAGGGTCCCCGACTCGAGCGCTTTGCGCGCCTTCACCGCGTCGCCTCCACACGCGCGCAGCACGGCCGTCGCCTTCGTGCGTCCCGCCGCCACCGCGAGCTTCGCCGGGTACGCCTGGACGATCTCGATGAGCTCGTACGCCGTCGTCCGCTCGACCACGTCCTCGCCCTCGATCATGGCGTCGAAGCCCGTGTAGCCGAGCGCGGCCCACATCTTCGGCGCCTTCAGCTTCACGAGCAGCTTCCCCATCTCGTAGAACGCCTGCTCGATCGCCGAGCGTCGCTCGCGCAGCGCGACGAGCAACGTGCGGGCGACCGCGGCGTCCTTCGCCGAGCGGGACGCCGCGCGCGTCACGATGGAAGCGGCCGCTGCGGACGACCCGTCGTCGGGCGCCGTGCCCATGCGCCACCGCGCGGGGGCGCGCGTCTTGGCCGCCGCGGATCCGGCCTTCGGCACGAGGCCCACCGTCGCGTGGTCTCGAGGGTCGCCTTCGGGCCGCCGCGCTTTCTCCGTGTCGCCATGCGGCGGAGGATCCCGATCGCACGACGGCTCCGCAAGCCCCGCGCGCGCGACGGTGAACGCCCGCCCGGGTCGCGGCGACGAAGTCGACTATGATCGCGCATGCCGCTGGAGAGCAGCCCCGCATGATCCCGACGAACACGGACCGCGCGCGCGTCGATCGACCGGCAGCGGCGCCGACCGCGACGGACGGGCTGCGCCTCAACCTCGGCTGCGGGCTCGTCGCGCCCGAAGGCTGGGTGAACTGCGACGGCTCCTGGAACGCGCAGCTCTCGCGCATCCGGCCGCTGCACGAGCTCGTCTCGCGCCTGCCCATCCTGAGCGGGTCGCGTTGGCCCACGAACGTCGAGTACCTGAACCTCAACCGGCGCTGGCGGTTCGCCGATCGTTCGGCTTCCGTCGTCTACGCCTCGCACGCGTTCGAGCACCTCTCCACGAGGAGCGCGCACCTCTTCCTGTCGGAGTCCGCGCGCGTCCTGCGTCCGGGCGGCACGCTGCGTATCGTGATCCCCGATCTGCTCGCGCACGCGCGCGCTTACGTGCAGAGCTTCGATTCGGATCCGAAGGCGCGCGAGCAGTTCCTCTGGGCGCTCAACATGCAGATCCCCGAGGGGCGCAACCTCGTCAAGATCGCCTACGACTTCATCACCGGGCACCCCTCGCTCCACAAGACCATGTACGACCCGCCCGCGCTCTCGAAGATGATCGTCGAGGCCGGGTTCTCGGACGTGCTCGTGCAGGATCGGAACGTGAGCCGCGGGATCCCGGACATCGACGTGCTCGAGGCCGGCCCGGGCTACGACCACAGCCTCTACGTCGAGGCGCTCCGCGCGTGAGCGCGCGACCCCGGGCCGTTCAGGCATCGTCGGTAAACGGGGGCAACAGCGGAGAGACGCGGTCGGCAGATACGGCGGCCTCCTCGATCACGCTGGTGACCTGATCCGGTGGTGGCTCTGGGTCGATCCAGTTCGCTACCCGGAACGTCTGCGCGACCCACGTGCAGCAACGAGGAAGAGCCGCGACGCGCAGCGGACCCAGGTGCGCGTGATAACGTTCGACTATGGGGCGAGCGACTGCGCGGCGCGTCGATCCGACCTACTACCCGGAGACCGACCACATGGGCGAGGGGTTGCTCCACCGGCTCGTCTCGGAGCTGCTCCGTACCCTGGTCGCTTCCTGGCTCGCGGAGCGGAAGGTGCGAGCGTGCGTCGGTGCCAACCAGTTCATCTACTACCGCGAGCACGCCCCAACCGTGTCGGTCGCGCCCGACGTCTACGTGCTTCCCGGCGTCGATCCGAATCTGACCTTCTCGTCGTGGAAGACCTGGGAGCGCGGCGTCGTGCCGAGCTTCGCCTTCGAGTGCGTGTCCGAGGACTGGCTGAAAGACTATCGCGACGGCCCGCCCAAGTACGGGGAGCTGGGCACGGCGGAGCTGGTGATCTTCGATCCCGAGCACGCCGCGAGCCCCAAGGAGCGAGTGCGCTGGCAGATGTGGCGCCGCGTCGCACGCCGCGGGCTGGTCCAGGTTCTGGCGACCAACGACGACCGCGTGCGTTCGAAGGTGCTCGGCTGCTGGCTCCGCGCCATGGGCGAGGACGACGAGCTGCGGGTCCGGCTCGCGAGCGGTGTGCGCGGCGAGACCGTGCTGCCGACCGATGCCGAGCGCGCGGAAGCGGCCGAGCGTGCGCTCGCACGGATGCGTGCGGAGCGCGACGTGCGCTGACCACGGAGTGATGTCGCGACCGCGTGCGCCGCTCAGCGGTGCGCGACGTCGAGGCCGCGGTCGAGGTGCTCGATCAACGTCGGGGTGCCCTCGAGCCCTACGGACAGGCGGATGAGGCCCGGTGTGATCCCGCGTGCGAGCCGCGCTTCGGGCGGCACCACCGCGTGCGTCATCGACGCCGGGTGCTCGATGTAGCTGATGGCCGCGCCGAGGCTGACGGCGAGCTCCATCGGCGTGTCCTTGCGCGCGAAGTAGTTCATCAGCGCCTCGCCCGCGGGGATGCCGCCGCGCACCTCGAACGCCACGATGGACCCGCCGTCGCGCATCTGACGCTTCACGATGTCGGCCTGCGGGAAGTCGTCGAGCCCGGGGTAGTGCACGCCGGCCACGTGACGGTGCTCGCGCAGGAAGCGCGCGATGGCGGCCGCGCTCTCGGACTGCGCACGCTGCCGGATGGCCAGGCCCTGCACGGTCATCGCGTCGAGCCACGAGTCGAACGGTGATGGCGTCGCGCCGAGGTCCTTGTACCAGGGGAACAGGTCCGTCTTCATGAAGCGGAATGGGCCGAGGATCGCGCCTCCCACGGAGGTCGAGTGACCGTTGACGAACTTCGTGAGCGAATGGATCACCACGTCCGCGCCGAGACGAAAGGGCTGCTGCAGCCACGGCGAGCAGAACGTGTTGTCCACCACGAGGAGCACGCCGCGGCGCTCGCAGCGGTGCGAGATCGCCTCGACGTCGGCGACGCGCAGCGTCGGGTTCTCGGGCGACTCGAGCAGGACGGCGACGATCTCGGGGTGCGCGTCGAGCGTCGCGTCCACCGCGTCGAGATCCGCCATGTCGCCGAAGATCGCGTGCACGCCGAGCTTGCCGAGCCCGCGCAGCAGGCTGTCCGTGCAGCCGTAGACGTTGCCCGCGAGCACCGCGTCGCCGGCCGACACGACGGACAGCACGATGGCCGAGATCGCGCCCATGCCCGACGCCGTGATGAGGCAGCCGAGCGTCGGCTCGCGCTCGTCGGCCGCGAGCGCCTTCTCGATCACGTGGTGGCCCTCGAGCTGGAACAGCAGGCGCTCGAGGTACTCCGTCGTCGGGTTGCCGAGCCGCGTGTAGATGCGCGCGTACGGTCGCTCGCCGTGCTTCGACATGCCCAGGAATCGCGAGGCGCCGTCGCGCGCGCTGCGGAACGGGAAGGTGGACTTCTGGTAGATGGGCGGCAGCCCCGTCCCGACCGCGAGCGTGCGGAACGTGTCCTCGTCGAGCTGCTTGACCGGGTCGCGCGCCCAGCGCGTCTTGCGGTCGATCCACCAGTCCCACCACGGCCAGCGTGCCGCCCCGCGCCTCGCTCGCGTCGATCCCGTCGCGTTCGTCATGTCGCCATCATGGCGGATCGGCGGGCCCGCGCGGTTGTCGCGCGTCGGCTCGTCGCTCGGAGCTCGCCGTACGAGGCGCGCCCGCGGCGCGCGCGTGGATGGTCGGGGTCCTCTCCCAGGGCCGACCCGAGCGGTGCGCCGCTGGTATCGTCGGTCGCTCACCGCGCGTCGTTCGAAGGCTCGAGCGCGCCGCCCGGCTTCGCGCGCTTCGGACCTCACGTGGACCTCGACGTCGATTACCGCTTCTGAAGAAGAGGACGACGCTCGCTGTTACACCCGCGCGGAGTCGACGTAGCATCCGAGTCGTGGCGGCGTCGCTGGCTCGAAGTGTGTCGTGGGCGCGACCGTCCCATCGAGGAGGAGAGACATGCCGAAGGTCGTCATCACGCACGAGGTCGCCGACATCGATCGCTGGCTCGCGGGCAAGGCCGAGCGGGCGGAGGCCATCACGCGCGTCGGCAGCAACGTGACGGACCACGTTGCGCTCGACGGGAGCAAGCGCGTCGCCATCACGGCCGACGTGCACGACCTCGCCGCGCTGCAGGCCATGCTCACGTCGCCTCCGCCCGACGTAGCCGCGAAGATGGCGGAGCACGGGGTCGTCCCGCCCGTCGTGGCTTACGTCCAGAAGTAGCCGCGAGCGCCCCCGTCGCCGTCGCGATCGAGCGTGGACGCCCCCCGCAGGCGCTCACCGAGGCCGCACGCGCGGGGACGATCGTCGCCGTCGCGCAGCGCAGGCGAGCCACAGGAGCGCGATCGCCGCGGGCACGCCGGGGTCGGCGAGGCGGAGGCGACGCGATGCGCGCGTCACCGTGCGATCCGTCGTGGCACGCGATGTCGGCGTCGATCCCCGCTGCGTCGGTCGAGGTCTCCATCACGAGCGCGAGAAGGCTCGTGTCGAGCACGTTCTCCGCGGCGAGATCGCCGCGCGCGATGGCCCAGTCCACGAAGAAGTCGGCGTCGCCTCCGAATGACGACGCGAACGCGCCCATCGCCTCGACGCCGCGTGCGGGCGTGCGTCCGGGGTAGGTCGCGATCGTCGTCTCCGGCGGGTCGGCGGGATCGCCCGCGGGCCGCTGCGTCGTGTTGCGCTCGAGATCACCTCGTCGGGGTTGGCCACGCCGTCGACCCCCGCGAAGAGCTCGTACGTTCCGAAGAAGACGTCGGTGTCCAGCTCCGCGGCCCAGCCGGAGGGTCGGAGGTCCATGGCGTTCATCCTCGGATCGGCCTCCACGCGCATCCGCAGGAAGAGGAAGTCCGCGTCCGCGAAGTAGTAGAGCGCGGGCTGCGCGAGTCGCCGACCACGTCGCGCTCGTCGACCGCGGCGGGCTCGTCGGCGACGGGATCGAAGGACGCCACGCCGTCGCACTCGAGCACGCGCCACTGATCGTCGCGGGGAAACGTCTGGGCGCGCGTC
>JADZFZ010000748.1 GCA_020854145.1 Deltaproteobacteria bacterium
CGCGCGGCAGCGACACGTTGCCGCCCGCGGATCTCGTGGTGTTCGATCTCGCGGACGGGGCGCGCGTGATGGTGCGACCGAGCGGCACCGAGCCGAAGCTGAAGGTCTACGTGGACGTGCCCGAGACGGTGGCCGACGGCGAGACGCTCGCCGACGCCGAGGCGCGCGGAGCCGCCCGCGCCGCGCGCATCCTCGAAGCCGTCCCGATCTGAGTGGAAAGCGGGGGGCTGGGGGGGTCGCCCAACGGGCGGTGGCGCAACTTCAGTACGCGTCGACGAGGCGGGCGCGCGCGCGCGGTCGGGCCGCGCTGGCAGCCGTCATCGCGCGCAGGCGTCGCACGCGCTCGGCGGTGAGCGGGTGCGTCGAGAAGAGTCGGACGAGACCGCCGACGCCCGCGAAGGGGTTGACGATGTAGAGGCTCGCGGCCGAGGCGGGCGCAGCGCCCGGCACGACGTGCGCCCCGTGCTCGAGGTGCTCGAGCGCGCGCGCGAGTCCTTCGGGATCACCCGTCAGGAGCGCACCGCGGCGATCGGCCTCGTACTCGCGCGAGCGCGAGATCGCGAGCTGCACGAGCGTGGCCGCGATGGGCGCGACGAACGCGAAGAGCAGGCCGCCGAACGGGGAGCTTCCTTCTTCGTCTTCGTCGGACTGGCCGCCTCCGCCGCCGAAGAGCGCGGCGAAGGTCGCGAGGTTGGCCAGGTGCGAGACGGCCGTCGCGAGGCCGGCCGCGATCGTCGCGATGAGCACGTCGCGGTTCGCGATGTGCGCGATCTCGTGGGCCAGCACGCCGCGCTGCTCGCGCTCGGGCAAGGTCGCGAGCAGGCCGGTCGTCACTGCGACGGCGCCGTTCTTCGGGTTGCGGCCGGTCGCGAACGCGTTCGGCTGCGGATCGTCGACGAGGTAGAGGCGCGGGACCGGGATCTCCGCGCGCGCGGCGAGCTCCGCGACCGTGGCGAAGAGGCGAGGCGCGTCGTGGGCCGAGATCTGCCGCGCACGGTGCATCGCGAGCACGAGCCGGTCGGAGAAGAAGTACGCGCCGAGATTGATCGCGAGCGCGACGCCGAGCATCAGCCACGCCCACGTGGATCCGAAGGCGGAGCCGATCGCCACGAGGATGGCGGACAGGACGCCGAACAGAAGCAGGGTCTTGAGCTGGTTCATGGGGCCTCCACTCTGGGCAACGGTCGGACGGACGCGCCCCACGCGCGCACTGCCGTCGATCGGGGAGGGAGGAGCCGAGGCGTGCGCGCGTGGGCGCGGCCTCGAGGACCGCCGAGGGGAGAGCGTCTCGAGGCTGGCAGGAAGCTAAGACCGGGCCTCGACGATGGGAAGCCCACGCCCCCCGGCCGCTACATCATCGCGCAGAGCGCGCAGCTGACGAGACAGCACATCGTGATCCCCTCGCAGCACGTTCGCCCGGCGGGACATCCGGTGCACGTGCACGGTGCGCTGGTGGCCGCCTGGCAGGTCCCGTCGCAACACACGCCGAGACCGTCGTCGCACGCGGCGCCCTGCCCGAGCTCCGTCCATCCGGTCGGGTCGACCGCGGGATCGCACACGTTGCACGAGAACATCGGACGCCGCGTGCCGGCGGCGACGCACTCGGCGTGTCCGTCCTCGTTCGCGTCGAAGTAGCACGAGCCCGCGGCCGGCTGATGAACACACATCCGTCTCGGCTCGTCGCACCGATCGGTCGTGCACATCTGACCGTCGTTGCAGTCTCGAGCGATGCCCATGCACGTCGGGCCGGCCACGGTGGTCGTGCACGTGTCGCCCATCGTGCAGAAGAGCCCGTCGTCGCAGCTGCCCGACGCCGGTGACCAGTCGTCGCGAACGCGGATCGGGTCGCACACCTGGCAGGGGTTGGCCGGGTTCGTCGCCCCGGCCGCCCGACACTCGCCTTCGATCAGACAGGTCGAGGAGATCGGCGAGTACACGCACACGCCGCGGAGGGCGTCGCACGCGTCGAACGTGCAGGTCAGCCCGTCGTCGCACGAGAGAGCGACCCCGTCGCAGGTCGCCAGGCTCGAGCAGAGGTCGCTCGACGTACAGCCGTTGCCGTCGTCGCAGGCCTGCCCGAGGCGGACCGACCACGCGCTCACGCTGCGCCGCGGATCGCAGGCTCGACAGTCGGAGAGCGGATCGCGCTCGTCGGCCCTGCGGCACTGCCCGTCGATCAGGCACCGGTCCGGCGCGAGAGCGTGCACGCAACGACCCGACTCGCACGTCGGAGGCGACGTGCAGTCGAGCCCGTCGTCCATGCAGTCCGACGCGGTCGTGCACGCGGTGCATCGGCCCGCAGCGCAGGTCGGCTGCGCCGGCGGGCACGCGACGTCGCACGTGCCGCAGTGCATCGCGTCGCTCGCGGTCCGCGACTCGCAACCTGGCTCGCCGTCGCACGACTGGAAGCCGTCCTCGCACGTACACCGCGATCCGACGCAGCGTTCGTTCGCGCCGCAGGAGACGCCGCAGCCGCCGCAGCTCCTGGCGTCGTCGCGCGTGTCGACACACTGGCCCACGCAACAGCGAAGGGC
>JADZFZ010000749.1 GCA_020854145.1 Deltaproteobacteria bacterium
AGCGAGCGCACGGGGGGCGCGCGGCGCCCCCCAAACAGACACAGAAAGCCAGCGCTGATCGGGGTTCTCGCATCCGGCCTGCGACGTTCTGGTCAACCCCGCACGAACTTGGGGCACGCGGGTCTAGAGTGCCCCGGTGTCGAGGAGGGCGAGCGTGACGAACAAGGCAATCGGCGCGGGCGGCACCCCTCTCCCCGTTCGGGGAGAGGGCGCCTGGTCCCGGACGCTCGTCGCGCTCGCCGCCGTCGCGATCGCGGCCTCCTGCAACGCCACGCCGCTGCCGATGCCGCCCTCCGCTCGCGTCGACACGACCCGCATGTCGCTCGTGTCGACGCAGAGCTCGACGGTCACGTTGCGCGGCGCGCCCGGCGCCCTCGAGCCCGGCGACTTCGACCTTCGCGTGACCGGACCGCTCGGGATCACGGAGCGACGCGTCCGTCCCGACGGGTCGTTCGTCGCCACCTTGTCCGGCACGCTCGCGGACGAGCTCTTCCTCGAGCGCATCGAGGACGACCGGGACCGCTTCCTCGTCGCCGTCCGCCGCGCCGCCGCCGGCGGCGAGGCCGTCGAGCCGGTCCCCATGCCCGCGGACCGCGACGGCGACGAGTCTCCGGACGCCATCGACTGCGCGCCCGACGACGCGTCGCAGGGCGGCCGCCGCTGCGAGCCCGCGACGTGCTCGCCGCTGCCGGAAGCCTGCAACGGGCTCGACGACGACTGCGACGGCCTCGTCGACGACGACGGAGCGTGCACGTGCGCCGCACCGCTCGAGCGTTGCGCCGACGCGTGCGTCGACACCGGCACCGATCCCGATCACTGCGGTGGTTGCGACATGCCGTGCGCGAGCGGCGAGACCTGCGACGCGCGCGCCTGCGTGCCGGCCGGGGCGACGTGCTCGACCGACGCCGACTGCGCCGCCGGCGAGGCCTGCGTGGGCGGTTTCTGCGCCGCCATCTGAGCACCCACTCGGTGTACCCTCGACGTGCTCGGGCTTTTGCACGTCTCGGAGGTGCTCGGATGTGGTCGTCTCGTGGGTGGGCCTTCGGGCTCGTGGCTTCGCTCGGGCTCGTGCTCGTGTCTTGTGGCGACGACGACGGCGCGGGATGCCCGTCTCCGTACCGCCTCTGCGCGGACGATCGCTGTCACGACACGACGCGCGATCCCCTGCACTGCGGGGGCTGCGGGATGGAGTGCCCGGCGGGCGGCGTCTGCGTGGACTCGGCGTGTGTGCTCGATTGCGCGCCCGGCGAGATCGAGTGCGCGAGCGGCTGCGCGATGCCGTCGAGCGATCCGCTCAACTGCGGCACCTGCGGCAACGCGTGCCCGCCCGCAACGGTGTGCAGCGGCGGCGTCTGCTCGGCGGGTTGCACCGCGCCGCAGGTCGCGTGCGCGGGTGCCTGCGTCGATCTCGCGACGAGCCCGAGCAACTGCGGCGCGTGCGGCATGTCGTGCGCGCCCGGCGAGATCTGCTCGGGCGGCGCGTGCGTCTGCGGGCCCGAGACGCCCGACGCCTGCGCCGCGGCGTGCGTCGACTTCGCGAGCGACCCGGCCAACTGCGGCGGTTGCGCCGTGGCGTGCGCGCCGGGGGAGTTCTGCGTCGCGGGAGCGTGCGGCGCGTGCGAGCCGCCGCGGATGGCCTGCGGAGCCGTGTGCGCGGACCTGACCTCCGACGTCGACAACTGCGGCGCGTGCGGCGCGCGATGCCCGATCGCCGAGACCTGCGCGGCGAGCGCGTGCACCTGCCGCTCGGGCCTCACCCGGTGCGACGGCACGTGCGTGGACCTCACGACCGACACGACGCACTGCGGCTCGTGCGGCAACGCCTGCCCGGCCGGGACCCCGTGCTCGGCGGGCGAGTGCGGCGAGTGCGGGCCGGGCCTCAGCCCGTGCGCGGGGCTGTGCGTCGACCTGCAGACGGACGAAGCCAACTGCGGCTCGTGCGGCAGCGCGGTGCCGCCGGGCTTCGTGTGCGAGGGCGGCATGCCCGCGTGCTCGCCGAGCGAGCTGCTCTGCGACGGCGTCTGCGTTCCTCTGAACGATCCCGACAACTGCGGCGCGTGCGGCGTCGTCTGCTCGGGCGCCACGCCGCTCTGCCAGCTCGACGCGACGGGTCTGTCGGCGCGGTGCACGCGCTCGTGCCCTCCGGGACAGGTCGCGTGCGGCGCGAGCTGCACGGACACCAACACGGATCCGCTCAACTGCGGCGCGTGCGGCACGAGCTGCGGCCCGTCGGCCACCTGCGACGACGGCGATTGCGGATGCCCGGTCGGGCAGACCGATTGCGACGACGGCCCCGCGCTGTCCTGCGCGAACCTCACGTCGGATCGGTCCAACTGCGGCGCGTGCGGGACCGCCTGCGGCGCAGGGCAGCTCTGCCTGACCTCGGCGGGCTCGACCGTCTGCCAGGCCGCGACGCCGACCTCCGTGCGCATCGAGTGCCCGGGCTCGTCCTTCCCCGCGGGCTCGGGCACGGTGCAGTGCGACGCCTACGTCGTCTACGGCGGCACGAGCGTGCCCGACCAGCTCGTCACCGGTCTCCCGGAGACGACGTGGTCGCTCGGCGCCTGCACGGGCCCGGGCACGATCTGCAGCGACGCGATGAATCGGCCCGTGCTGGTGGCCACGGGCGCCAACGTCGGACAGTTCACGCCCGCGGGCCGCGTCGACCCCGCGACGGTCACGGCGCCCGTCCTGCAGTCGGTCGACGTGCGGTGGCAGCGCGGCGCGACGCTGCTGACGGCGAACGTCGTGCTGACGACCGAGCCCGCGGTCCCCACCGGATATCGCATCGAGCCCAACGCCCCCGTGGTGCCCCACCTCTATCGCGCGTCGGGCTGCACCACGCCGGGCATGCGCGGTCGCTTCCGCCTGCTCCGCACCTTCCTCGGGGGCGGCACTGCCGTGGTCGCCGCCGACTCCTGGCGCATGACGGTGAGCGACGGGCTCCCGGTCAATGCCGGCATCACACGTCTGCCGGACGGGAGCGGCCGGTGGGAGATGGGGCCGATCGCACCCGCCGACGATCACGTGCACACGGTGCAGGCCCTGATCGGCGGCCTCGACATCGCGACGACCACGCTCACCGTCGAGTCCTCGCCGCTGAGCGGCCTGCGCATCGCGCCGAGCCGGGAGGTGGTCGGTCGCGCGAGCTCGACGGGCCGGTTCCAGGCCACCGCTGACTTTTCTGATCTTGCGTTCGATGTGACGACGCTCAACAACCCATCGAACGTCGACGTGTTCTCGACGAGCGCGTTTCCGTACTACTGGAGCTGTGGATCGGCGTTCTGGCCGTGGCCAGGCACCGGCACGGCATCGGCGCCGGGCGTCACGGCATCTCTGGTCGATTTTGGCATTTATAGGGCAGGTACCACGGACGGATCCATCGCCTACACGATGGCCTTTCCCTTCGCTGCGGACCCGTTGGCGCAGTTCGCCTCCTTCGACGTCGAGATCAGCGGCAGGCGCACCATCGCGTGCCGCATGCTCAACGTGCCGACGCAGCTCTCGCAGGGGTTCTCCACGTCGGCGCCCGGCCTGGGCTCGCCGACGTCCGGCTCGGTCCAGGTGGTGCCGGTGTTCAGCGACGCGACGCTCGGAGCGGCCTGCACGCACGATGCGTCGTGCCCGGGCGGCTATTGCGTGGACAACGTGTGCAGAGGCGCCTCGGCCGTGCCGCAGACCTCGGCGATCCGCTGGGAGAGCACCGCCCCCACCGTCGCGACGATCTCGAACGCCGACGGCACGCGCGGACAGCTGATGGGCGTCAGCTCGGGCACCACCTACGTCTCGGCCACGCACACCGACTCGTTCGGCAGCATCACGTGCCCGGGAGTCTCGACGGCCGCCATGCCCACGGCGCCGACGATGCTGCCCGTCAACGTCACGGCGGCGATGCTCTGCGACATCATCGTGACCACGAGACCGATCGATCCTTCCGCGCCGGGCACGTTGCCGCCCAGCGGCAACCGCGGCGAGATCAACACCCGCGGCATCGCGGACGGCGCGTTCGACGCGGATCAGCAGTTCGCCCAGCGACGCGCGTGGTACGCGCACACCGGAAGCGCGACGAACGATCAGGCGGCGAACGACCCGCGCGTGCTCGTGCCGAACATCGGTGGGATCACGCAGCAGTTCCGTGCCGTCGGCTACTTCGCCGTGACCGGCACCACCGCCGACTGCACGAGCGGCAACGTCTTCGCGGTCGACGTGACCGATCGCGCCGACTGGGACGTCGCCACGGCGGGCAACGTCAACACGCCGATCGCGGTGGGCGCGTCGCTCGGGGCCGAAGCGGCGGTCTCGATCACGTCGTCGGGCGCGGGACGTGGACGCGCGACCGTGATCGAGTCCGCGACGGTTCCGGATCGTCTGCAGTCGGTTCGAGCGACCGTGAACATCGGCTCCCGGTTCTGCACGGGCGACGGCACGACGACCTCTCCCCGATCGGAGAGCAACCCCTGCCGGCACGCGCTCGTGTTCGAGGTGTGCGGCACGCGAGAGCCGGGCAACCCGCTCTACGTGACGCCCTGGCGATCGCCGGCCGCCGCCAACCGCTCGCCCTTCCCGCCCGGTGTGCCGAACTGGCCGTACGAAGGCACGGCCCCCGACACGGCGGACTCGGCGTTCTACTCCACCTTCGTCGGCGACGACTCGCTCCGATACTACGCGCTGCAGGTCATCACCGAGCCCGCCGGCAACGAGTGCGACCTGACCACCGTGGGCTCGAGCTACCTCCTCGACGTCAGCGCGGACGCGTCGTGGTCGTCTTCGTCGACGACGGTCGCGACCGTCGCTGGCGGGGCGCTCGCGGCGGTAGGCGCCGGCTCGACGACGATCTCGGCGACCTATCCCATGACCGCGGGCCTCTCGGACTCGTTGTCGTTCGACGTCGCCGGAGGCGCGATCACGAGCATCGACTCGGTCCCCTCGGCGGCGATCGCGGAGGTCGTCACGAACGTGGACGGGTCGCCCGTGCCCACGTCGGCGACCGATTCGACGGTGCGCAACGAGGTGTGGCTGCAGCCGGTGCTCGGCCTCAGCGCCGGCACGCCGCCCGTCGTCCCCGTGGGCGGCGGCACGGCGAGCATCACGTGGACGCTCGCATCGGGAGCCACGAGCTGCGTGGAGCAGTACCGCGGCAGCGGCACGGCCGCCGCGGACTGGGTGCCGTTCGCGACGGTCGGTGCGGGAGCCGCCGGCAACGGCGCGCCCGCGCGTTTCCGCGCGACGACGTCGGTGCCCATGGGTGGCTGCACCGTGAGCCTTCGTCCCACGTGTGTCTCGACGCCCGGCCTGCCGTGCGCGCCTTCGGGGGTGACCCTGACGGACGTCACCTTCACGGTGCGCCACGGCGCCGTCACCTCGTTCTTCGTCACCACGCCGGACCGTGCGTGCGCCGACGGCGCCCCGATGACGACGCGCCTCGCGACCTACCAGGTGACGGCAGGCGCGACGCCCGGCATGGCGGTCGACCTCGCCGCGTGCGTGCAG
>JADZFZ010000750.1 GCA_020854145.1 Deltaproteobacteria bacterium
CGCCGCGGGCGCGCACGTGGAAGCAGATCAGGATCTCGTTGCGCACGAAGAACGGGTAGACGCCTACGGGCGCGACCACGGTCGCCGACAGGCCGAGCTCCTCGCGCACCTCGCGCACGACGCCGTCCTCGGGACTGTCGTCGCGCTCGAGGAACCCCGTGACGAGGCCGAAGAGCTTCTCGGGCCACCCAGGCGACCGAACGAGCACGACGTGCTCGTCGTCGTGCTCGACGATGGCGGCCACGACGGGCGTCGGGTTGTCCCAGTGGACGAAGCCGCACCCCGGAGCGGGACACGCGGCGCGCGCACGCCCTCCGTGCGTGGCCGACTCGAGCGGCGTCGCACAGCGCGGGCAGAAGCGAAAGTGAGGGTCGGAGCGAGGGGCGGCGCCCGCTCGGGGCGGGCTCCCGACAAGATCGGCCATCGCGGCTATCCTCGCACGCGCGATGTTGCCCCGCTCCTCCTGCACGACGCGACCGACGACGCCGGCCCCTCACCCTGCCTCTCCCCGCGTTGCGGGGAGAGGGGACGCGCGTCCATGGGTCACCGCGCAAGCCCGGGACCAGGCTCCCTCTCCCCGAATGGGGAGAGGGTGAGGGGCGAGCGCGATGCGAATTTCGCCTTCCGACCAGGGTGCTTCGGTTGTGGGGCGTGGGAGGCTCGGAAGGCGAATTCCGAGTGAGCCGACCGCTCGCCGGGCCTCCTTGCTGATGCTCGTCGCTTCGTCGATCGTGCTGGGCACCGGATGTGGCGACGACGCGACGTCGAACGGGCGCCAGGCGCGGCCGACGAAACGCACGTCGACCCCCGCGCGCGAGGCGCCGCGCCGATGTGGTGCGGAGGGTGCGGCCGGCGCCCGCGTGATGCTCGACGTGTCGCAGTCCATGCGCGGCTTCGCGAGACCGGGCTCGGCCGTGTTCGAGAGCGTGCACCGCGCCGTGGACGAAGCCGTGGCCGAGGCGGGTGCGGCACAGCCGCTCGTGCGTTGCGAGGTCGGAACGTCCGTCACGTGCCCGTCGCGGCGGTCGCACGCAGAGCTGCGCGAGCCGAGCACGTACGGCGCCGATCACGCGCGCCTCGACCTGGCGATCCGTCGTCCGCCCGCCGGCGACGATGCCGCTTCGCGCGATCCGCTCGATCACCATCGGCTCGCGGTGCTGGTCACCGATGGGATGCAGTCGTCCCCCGCGGGGGCCCGTCCGCCTGCCGACTCCGACGAGGCGTGCCTCGCCGGTGCGGATCCGCGTTGCCTGCGCGCGCTCTTCGCCCGCCGCGTCTCCGAGGGGTACGGCGTCTGGCTCGGCGTGCTCCTTTTACCGTTCAGAGGAGACCACTTCGCCGAGCGCGGCATCGACCCGACGGTGATCGCCCGCGTGAGCGAGCACCTCGCGGAAGCCCAACGGCGCAGGCCTTATCACGAGACGCCGTTGCGCGTGCTGCCTCGCTCGACGCGGACGACGTCGTACGGGTACGAGGGTCTGAAGCCATTGCTGTTCATTGCGTTTTCGTGCGACACCGAGACGGGCCGGCGATTCGTCGACGGCCTCGGACGCGCGCTCGCGGCGGCCCGCGTCGTCACCGAAGGCGACGGCCGGTGGAACGCGGCGCAGCTCGCGCCGCTCGACGCGCCGACGCGCGCGATCGCGACCGTGAGGCGCCAGGACGCGACGGGGCTCGAGATGGCGAGGCCACGACGCGCTGCGACGGGTCGCATCACGGCCGAGGTGACGTGCGAGGCCAGCGGTCGAGGGCGCCTGCGCATCGGCACGCGCAGCACCGGCTCCGATCCGCCGCCCTACGTGATCGAGCACGTCTCGCTGACTGCCCTCGGACGGCCGCTCGCGCGCACGGCGCTGTCCGCGCCGAACCGCGACGGAGCGAGCGACTGGACGATGGACCTCCGATGCCTGCGTCTGGCGGCGCGCGAGCACCGCACCGAGCTCGAGCTGTCGAGCCGTTACACGTTCGACGCGGCGCGCGTCGACCCCGAGACGTTCTGGCGGAAGCTGTCGGCGCCCAACGCGTTCGAGATGCCGGAACGCGCCTACGCGCTCGACGAGCTCGCCAACGGCGTCGTCGAGGCGGCCGCGCGCCGCGTACGTCGATGGGGACGAGTGGAGATCCGGATCGACCGGCGATGAGCGGCTCGATCTACGGCATCGACCTCGGCACGACGTTCACCTCGATCGCCGTCGCCGGCGACGACGCGCTCGGCCGCGTCTCCGTCCTGAAGGTCGGCGAGGACGGCGAGGCGCTCGAGTCGATCGTGTACCTGCGCGAGGAGGGTGGTCGCGTGCGCGCGTGGGTGGGCGCCCGCGCGCGCGACGAGCACAAGGCCTTCGAAGCGCAGGGGCGCTACGTGACGATGGCCAAGCGGTTCATCGGCATCGACACGACGGAGACGGCGGGCTGGCCGGTCGCCATCGGCGGCTTCGCGCTCCGGCCGCACCACGTCTCGTCGCTCGTGCTGCGCAAGGTGGCGCACGAGGTCACGCGCCTTCGACCGCACGATCCGGTCAGCCGCGTCGTCGTCACGCACCCGCACTACTTCCCGGATGCGATGAAGGAAGCGACGCGCGACGCCGGGACGCTCGCGGGTCTCGAGGTCGTCGACACGCTCAACGAGCCGAGCGCGGCGGTTCTCGCGTATGGCGTGCTGCAGCGCGACGCGCCGGGGCGTTACCTCGTGTTCGACCTCGGCGGTGGGACCTTCGACGTCACGCTCGTCGAGATCGGCGAGGCGCGCATCCGCGTGGTCGCGGGCGGCGGCGACCCACGGCTCGGCGGCTTCGACTGGGACCAGCGGTTGCTCGACCACTTCAACACCGAGTTCCGCAAGGTGCACCCGGCGTTCGACCTGTGGGCACGCGCGAGCGAGCAGACCGTCCACGAGTGGCGCGAGGCCGCCGTGCGCATGAAGCACCAGCTCTCGGTGAGCGACGTCGCGCGCGCCCGATTGATCGCCGACGTCGACGGCGAGCCGGCGAAGACGGCGATCGAGGTCACTCGTGCGGCGTTCGAGGGGATGACGAGCACGCTCTGCGAGCGGGCCCTCGCCTTGTGCGAGGAGGTGCTCGCGCGCGCGAGCGTGGGTTGGACCGAGCTACGCGACGTCTTGCTCGTGGGCGGCTCGACGCGCATGCCGCTCGTACGCGAGCGCGTGGCACGCGCGCTCGGCCGGATGCCGCGCATCGAGGGCTTCGATCCGGC
>JADZFZ010000751.1 GCA_020854145.1 Deltaproteobacteria bacterium
CGCGCGAAGAGGTCCTGCCAGACCAGGTAGTTGCGGAGCGACGCGAGCGCGAAGCGCGTGTAGTGCTGCCCGCCTTCGGCCTTGAGCCGCGCGAGGTCGCGATCGACCGACTCGATGGTCTCGAAGTCGGTGCGATCGGGCTGCGTCATGCGGAGGAACCACATCTTGTAGAAGTCGTAGACGAAGAAGTGCACCAGGCCGGAGCCGATGGCCGCCGCCGCGCCGAGAAGCCAGAGCACGCTCCCGGTCTGGAAGTACAGATGGACGGCGGCCGCGACGACGCTCGTGCCGACCACGATCATGTCGGCCGCGCCGTCGATGGCGCGCCCGAAGCGCGACACCTGCTGGCGTGCGCGGGCGAGCTGCCCATCGGCGCCGTCGAGGATCGCGCTCACCCAGAGGAGCACTCCGGCGGCGATCATCGCGTGCGGCGTGCCGTAGAGGATCAGGCCGGCCGCCAGCACGCCGATCCCGATGGAAGCGAAGGTCACGGCGTTCGCGCTGACGGGCAACGGCAGGACGAGGCGAACGAAGGCGTAGGCGAGCGGGCGATGGAGCCAGAGGTTGATCGGATCCTCGACCTCCTGGGTCCTCAACGTCTGGGCAAACGTGATGCGCGCCATTCGGACCTCGCTGAAGCGCGTAGCTAGCACGCACCAGGCCGCGATGCCGACTGACCGACCTACGATTCACGCCCCTTCCGGGGGGGTCGGTCGTGTGCGCGTACGGCACGACCGTGCCCGGAGCTCACGGTGTCGCGCCGGCGGGCGTCGGACCGACGCGCTCCATCGCAGCCCGCCATTGCGCATCGCCCGGGCTCGCCTCCGAGAGCCGACGGTACGCTTCGAACGCACGCGCGCGATCGCCGAGCCGCTCCGAGAGGCGCCCGACGTGCTGGAGCCACCGGAGATCGTCTTCGCCCATCGCGCGGTGCGCCCGCTCGTAGCCGCGAAGCGCGTGCGCATGGTTGCCCATCGACTCCTCGAGCTCGGCGAGCAACCCGTACGCACGACCGCGCCGCTCGGGGTCGCTGCCCGCGTGCTCGACCATCGCGTGCGCAGCGCGTCGCATCGAGTCGGCCCGTCCGGCCCGCGCATGCACGCGCGCGAGCTCGGCGAGGACGAGATCCGGCTCGTCCGCCGAAGCGGGATCCCTCACGAGCAGCGTGACCGCCTCGCTCTCCGCGCCTGCCGCCACGAGCGCGCGCGCGAGCAGGACGCGCGCGTTGGCGCTCTCGGGATCGCCTGCCGCCATGGCGCGAGCCAGCGTCACGGCCTGCGCGACGTGCCCCGCCGCGAGGCGCCGCCGGATCTCGCGTCCCAACGCCTGCGCGTGCCTCGGCGCAACCTGGAGGAGCCGCGCATCGAGCAACGCGCGCTCCTCCGGATGCCCCGCCAGAGCACCGGATGCCCCTTCGAGCAGCGCCTCTTCGTAGGCACCCGCGGGCACGACGCGCAGCACCGCCTCCGCGGTGAGGTACGAGGACGCGACCTCGCCGACGACGATCGCCGCGGACCCGCCGAGCAGGCGCGCCGCGTGTCGGTACTCCACGAGCGCCTGCGATCGCCGACCCGAGGCGCGCAGGAACCGCGCGGCCATCAGGTGCGGCGTCGCGTTCGACGGGGACAGCTCCATCGCGCGCGTCAGCCAGCGCAACGCGCCCGGATCGCGCGTGTCGCGCGCCGCGAGCGTCGCACCGACGAGCACCGGGAAGGGATCGGCGGGATGCGCCAGCATGGCGGCGCGGATCTCCTCGCGCAGCTGCGGCAGCCGCACGGAGCGATCGCGTGCGCGTTCCGCCAGCCTCGGCAGCGACCCGTAGCGGTCGTGCGCGATCGCGTCCCTGGCCAGCACCGCGATCACGACGGCCGCCACGAGCGGGGCGCCGAGCTTGACCCAGTACAGGCGGCCCGCGTCGTTCGGGTCGGTACGTCGGCCCGCCTGCGCGACGCGCGAGCGACCGACCAAGGCACCGACGAGCGTACACGCGGCGACGGTCACGCCCGCGATCTCGAGCGAGAAGTCGACCAGGTTGTGGAGCACCAGCGCGGCGAGGCCGGCGATGGCGCCGAGCTCTCGCGCGCGGGTCGGAAACGGCTGCAACGTGCGCAGCGCGGCCACGAGCAGGACGAGCGCGAAGAGCACCGCCGCGGGGAGGCCCCACTCGGCGGCCCACTGCGCGGGCAGGTGCTCGGCGTGCGTGAACTGCACCGCACCCGGCGCCGGCGCGGCCCGCCAGAACGCGCCCGCGAACGCGCCGCGGCCGGAGCCGAACGCCCAGTGCTCGAGCGCCCAACGCCACGCGGCGTGCAGCAGCGAGAGCTTCGACGTGTCCGCCGGGCCGACCAGCGTCCGCAGCACCGGATCGAGCCCGACGTAGACGACCGCGCCGACGAACCCGGCGCCGAGCGCCACGATGCCCGGCACCGTGCTCCCGAGCACGTCGCGCGGTCGCCCCTCGGCGTCGTCCTGTCGCACGCGCCGTCGCATCCAGAGCAACGCGCCGAGCAACAGCGCACCCGCGAACAACGACGCGACCGCGCCGCGCGACAACGTCAGCACCGTCGTGGTCGCCGTCACCGCCGCGGCCGCGTACCAGGCGAATCGCGGCGTCGGCTCTTCGGCGTCCACCGCGAAGCCCACCGCGAGCGGCACGCCGAGCGCGAGGAACCCGCCGAGGTGGTTCGCGTTGAGCAGCGGCGCGAGCAGCGGCGAGGCCACGGGGTAGACGGGCCGGTAGATCCCGAAGACCGCCTCGGCCCCGAACGCGAGATGGCCGAGCGCGACGAACGCCATCCCGAGCGAGCCGAGCGCCACCACGGCGAGCAGGCGCCGCGTCCCGTGCGCCGACCCGTACACCGCGGCCCCCAGCGCGACGAGCCCGTAGGTCGTGCCCTTCAGGATCTCGAGGCGCGTGCCCGCGATGTCGAGCGTGAACGGACGCGCCTCGGCGGCACGATCGATCCCCAGCGGGTACAGCGCCCTCGCGGTCACGTCCGCGTTCGTGGGATCGAGCAGCGCGAGCAACCATGGCGGCAGCGGCACGAGCGCGAGCGCGGTCCACGCGGTCGAGAGGGCGAAGAGGAGCAGCACCGGGTGCCATCCGATGGCCGCACCGCCGCGACGGGCGGAGACGATGGCGAGCAGCGCCACGACGACGGATGCCGCGGCGCACCCCACGATCGACCACCCGAAGATCGAGCCGATCATCATGGGCGCACCCCAGCAGAGGAGCGCGAGACCCGCGAGCGCCGCGGTCGAGAGGGACCCTCGCGCGACGGCGTCGCGGACGCGATCGAACGTCCGGCCGAAGCCGGATCCGCGCGACTTGCGCCGGCGACGCCGCGTCCTGCGGCTCGGCTCGTCGAGCGTGCTCACGGGCACCCCCGCGGCCTCGCCTGGTTGCGGCTCCACGGCAGGCTTCGTTGCGCCGCGCAGCCGAACATTCGCCGATCGGGGCTCGCTCTTCGGGGAGTCGCCCTCACCACGCGACCACCTCGCGCGCGACCGAGACCTCGAAGCTCCGTCCATCCCGCTCGAGCACGAGCTCCGCTCTGCGCCGTGGGAACCGTGCGAGCCGCCGCCGCGCGCCGGCGACGTCCACCACCCGGTCGCCGTCCACGGCGACGAGCACGTCGCCCGCGCGAATGCCGGCTTCGGCCGCCGCGCTGTCGGGCACCACGTCGGACACCACGACACGACCGTCGCGCTCCTCGACGCCGATCGCGACCTGCGCGCCGTCCGTGGCGTCGTCGCCCCGCGCTCCTTCCGCGCTCTCTGGTGCGGCGAGCGTCACGCGTACGTCGTCCACCGTCTCGCCGGGCGCCACACGCAGCGGGGCCGACGCGCCCTCCCCGGCGACGCGATGCCGCGCACGCACCGTGCGCTCGCCGGCCTCCACGCCACGCAAGAGGAACCGACCACGCGCGTCGGTGACCGCGACGCCGTCGGGCACCGACAGCGCGCGAACCAGCCGAGGCACCTCGCCGACGGCGACGATCGCTCCGGCGACCGGCTCGCCCTGCGCATCGACCACCTCGCCGCGCACGCGCCCGGCGCGAGCGAGCACGATGGAGCCGAGCTCGACGTCGCGCGCGTACGAGCCGTCCGCGGTCACGTCGATGCGCCGCTCGACGGCGGCGTGCCCTTCGGCCGCGATCGACACGCTCCACGCACCCGTCGCGACGCGGGTCAGCTCGGCGCCTCCATCGCGGCGCGAGCTCGCGCGCACCTCGACGCGCACATCCGGCGTCTCCGCCGGCTCGATGGGTCGCGCCACGATCGACGCACCCGCGATGGCGCGGCCCTCGTCGCTCTCGAGGGACAACCTCACCGTGGCCGCGGGATCGAGCACGACGCGGATGTCGTCGCGCGACGCGGGATCCACGCGCATCCGCCGGGGCGCGTGATCGCGATGATCGATGTCGAGCACCGCCGTACGACCCGGCGCGAGCGCGATCTCGAAGGTCCCGTCCTCACGGCTCGTCGCGAGGCCGGCCGGCGCCTCCTGGATCGGCCCAGCGTGCTCGTCATCGACGCCGATCGTCGCGCCCGTCGGCTCGCCGGGCAACCCGTCGGGCACGTCGCGAGGCCGATCGAGCTCGACGATCACCGCGCCGGCGATCGGGAAACCACGCGCATCGACGACGCGACCGCTCCGCGTCTGGCCCGGCTCGGGCAGGCGCAGCTCCACGGTCACCGTCTCGGCCGCGGGCACCTCGACCGACTGCCGCACGACGGCGCCGTCGTCGGTCCGCGCGATCACCATCGTCGCACCGAGCAGCGGGTGGAACCGGAAGGTCCCGTCGCGCTCCGTCAGCAGCGTGCCGCCGTAGAGATCGTCGTCGCCGACCGCCTCGACGCGGACCGCTTCGACCGGGAACCCGCGCGCGTCGAGCACGCGACCCTCGACCGTGCCCGGCTCCTCGAGCACCACGATCACCTCGTCCACGCGTGCGCCCGGTCGCAACGTCACGAGACGCGATTGGCCGGTGGCCAATCCCTCGTGCCGCGCGATCACGCGAAATCGTCCAGGCGGTAGGCCTTCCACGACGAACGTCCCGTCACGCCCGCTCGCGAGCGCGGGCACCCCGGTTCCCGCGTCCACGCGCGCGTTCTCGCTCGGGACACGCGCCGCGCCGGCGTCGGCTCCCCTCGAACCGCTGCGCCTGCGCGAGCCCGGTCCCGCATCGGTTTCTCCCTCGATGCCTGCGTCCACGTCGATCGGGATCGGGGGCACCGGGCCGACGGTGACGCCGAGCTGACCCGCGGGCATCAAGCGCGTCTCGCTCGCGCGTGCCCGGAGCTCGAGCACCTCCTGCCGCGACACGAGGGTCTCGCGCGTGATCGCCACCGGCGCGCCCTGACCGTCGCGGCCCACGACCTCGATCACCGCGTCCGCGATCGGGAAGCCTCGGGCGTCCTCGACGCGTCCGGCGATCGTCGCAGCGCGCTCGAGCACCAGCCGCATCGGCCCTGCCCCGGGCGCCCACGGAACGCCCGCGACCGACGCGTAGCCGTCCGCACGCGCCGAGACCTCGTACGGCAGGTCGAGCAGCCCCTCGAAGCGGAAGCGTCCATCCGCACCGATCTCGAGGCCGCGCGGCAACGCACCGAACGCGCCTTCGGTCACGACGACGCGCGCGCTCGGAACGGGGCTGCCGTCGCCATCGACGAGCTCGCCCTCGAGCACCGCGCCCTCGTGGAGCGCGAGCGCGACGGGCGCCTCCGCCCCTTCGACCACCTCGATGCCGTAGACCGGATCGGCCACGAGCGTCCCCCGCGCCGCGCGCACGTCGTAAGCACCCGGCGCCAGCGCGAGCCGGAAGCTCCCGTCCTGCCCGGTCCGCACCTCGCGGGGCGGCCAGGTGCCCGGTCCGGACACGCTGACCTCCACGTCTGGCGCGACCTCCCCTCCCGACGCGGTCGCGCGACCGACGAGGAACGCGGGGCGCCGCAGCACCCAGTCCAGCACCTGGCGCGCGACCCCTCCGTCACCGTGCGCGCTCGACGACGACGCCGGACCCTCGCGCACGTCGTCTCCCGCCGGAGCCGCGGCCGCCAGCACGCGCGAAGCCGTCTCGAAACCGTCCGCCTCGACGGTGATCTCCACCACCGCGAGGGGCAGGCTCGCCAGCACGAAGGTCCCGTCCGGCAGTGACGACGCTTGCCACGGAGCGGGCTCGCCCTCGACCCGAGCACGGATCGACGCGCCCACCACGGCGCGACCCGCGGAGTCGCGGAGCCGGCCTTCGATCGCGCGACCTTCGGGCAGCGCCACGTCGCCGAGGCTCCGACGTGCCGGCCCACGCTCGATCACGCGCAGCACCCGCGCGGTCCCCGCCGCCGAGAGCGCGACCGTCCACGGGCCTCGTCCCGTGAGCGCCACCTCGAAGCGTCCGTCGCTCGCGACGTCTCCGGTGATCCCACCCGCGCCCGCGACGACGCGCACGCGAGGTCGCGCGAGCGCTCCGTGCTCCACGGTCAGGCGCCCGCGCACGACGACGGTCGGAGCGCGCCGCGGCGTCGCGGGCGCCGCCGTCTCGGATCGCCAGGGCCGCCACACGACGACGACCGCGACGACGCCGCACGTGGCCGCGCCGATCGCGACGAGCCCCGCCGCACGCCGTCGTCCGGAATGCACGGCGCGGATGATGACACGCCCCCGCCTACGCTCCGCCCGGGCGCAGGCTCCGTGCAGCTTTCCGTTGTCCTTGCCCGGCGACTGTGAGATCCATCGATCCGCGCGGTACGGGCGGCCGGCGGGGAGGATCGTGTGACCGCAATGCGTAGCGTTGTCGTTTCGAGCTTGTTGGCTTCGGCGCTCTGGGTCGGTTGTGGCGACGACGATGGGGGCGGCTCGTCCACGCCGCCTCCGCCCCCGCCTCCAGGGGACGGCGGCTCGACGCCCACCCCGCCTCCGCCCGGCGCCGAGACCTGCATCCCCATGCGCCACGGCGGCGGCGGCTATCTGCGGACCACGCTTTCGGGCGCGTTCGAGCAGGTCGTCGACTTCGGCCCCGAGATGATGTGCGGGGGCAACGCCGACGCGGCGGCTGCGATGCCGTCGTTCGGCATGGCGATGGCGAAAGAAGTCGCGCCCGAGATGAGCCTCACGTTCACGTGGACCATCGACGGCGGCGAAGGCGAGACGGGCACGTTCCCCGCGCGCCTCGCCCTCGGCGGAAGCTCGTTCATCGACCTCGGCGGCGTCGCGACGATCCCCGCGGGCGGCTGCACCGTGGACGTCACCGAGCACGCGTTGCTCGAGACCACTGCGGTGGGTCGCATGTACCGCGTCACCGCGACGGGCGAGTGCGCGATGGGCGCGGATCCCATCGGCAGCGACGTGCCCATCGACGTCGCGCCTTTCGAGCTGAGCGGCATCACCGTCTGGGTGGGCAACCCGCGATGAGACGGCTCGCGCTGGCGCTCTCCCTCTTCGGAGCGGCGTGCGGCGGCGACGACGGCGACCCTGCCACCGACCCCGACGCGCGGATCGATCCGACGACCGACGGCGGCGAGCCCGACGACGACGCACGCACCCGTCGAGACGGCGGCCCCGGATCGACGCCCTGCACCGCGCGCGGCGACGAGGTCTGCGACGGCGACGACGACGACTGCGACGGCGAGATCGACGAGGGCTACGTGCTGTCGTGTCGCCCGTGCCCCGACGGCGACGACCCCGCGTGCGTGGAAGCCACCGTGGCCGCGGGCGCGTGGCGCACCGGGATCGCGCGCAACCTCCGCGTCGGCAACGACCGCGGCATCGCGTTGCCGCCGCTGCCCCGACGCAACGACTTCCTCTACGTCTCCAACTCGAACGACGACACCGTCAGCAAGATCCGCGTCTCGGACGGCGCGGAGATCGGCCGCTTCCTCGTCGGGCCCAACCCCTCGCGGACCGCCGTCGACGGCAACGGCGACGCGTGGGTCGCGATGCGCGGCACGATCGGCGCGCGTCCCGACGGCACCCTCGAGGGCATCGTGAAGCTCGACGGCGCGTGCACGCCCTCGGTCGCGCCTCCGACGCCGACGCGCGAGTGCATCGCCATCGATCTCCGCGACGTCGGCGACCTCCTGCGCGGCGTCGCGATCGACGCGCGCGGCGACGTGTGGATCGCCTCCTTCCATCAGATGGAGATCGTCCGGCTGGACGGTGCGAGCGGCGTCGAGCGCCAGCGCATCGTGCTCGATCCGCCCACCAAACCGTACGGCCTCGCCGTCGACGAGAACGGCTACGTCTGGGTGGCGGGCGCCGAGGGCGCTTCGGTGCTGCGCGTGGACCCGGTGCTCGGCGAGGTCGACCTCGCGCTCACCACGGGCGAGACCGACGGCCTCCGGCCCTACGGGCTCGCCGTCGACGGCGAAGGCGGCGTGTGGTTCGGCTCCAACGATCGCTACGTGTTCCGCGTCGACTCGACGACGGGCGCGTATGGTCCCCGCCACGACGTCGGCGGCACGACGCGCGGAGTCTCGATCGACGACGACGGCCATCTCTGGGCGGCGGACTCCGGAGGCGACACGGCCATCCGGATCGATCGCGAGACCGGGGAGATCCTCGCCCAACCGACCGTCGGAGTAGGGCCCGTCGGCGTGTCCGTGGATCACGACGGCAACGTCTGGGCGGCCAACTACTTCTCGCACGACGTGACCAAGCTGAGCCCCGAAGGCGCCGTGCTCGGCACGTTCGCGGTCGGCAACTACCCCTACACCTACAGCGACATGACGGGCTCCGCGTTCCGCGTCTTCCGGCGCATGCGGGGCACCTTCGTCGGGACCTTCGCGAGCGGCATCGACGGGGCCCGATGGACGGGGGTCCGCTGGGACGGCGACGTGCCCGCGCCCGCGGTGCTCTCCATGCGGGTGCGCGCCGCGGACCGCGAGCCGGAGCTCGCCACGGCCGACTGGTCCGAGGTCGACTTCGACGGCCGCAGCGGCTCGCTCGACGTCGTGGGCGCCCATCTCGAGATCGAGGTGGCCTTGTCTACGGAGGAGCGGACCGCGGTCCCCTTCTTGGAACGACTGATCTTCCAGCTCGAGAGGTAGCGATGCTCCGACGTTCCTTGCTTGCCCTGGTCGCGCTCTCGCCGACGCTGGCGACCTCCTTCGTCGCTCGCGCGGCGCCCGCGGAGATCGTGATCGTGCTCGACACGTCCGCGAGCATGGCCGAGCCCTCGGGCGGACCGGACGGCGAGACGAAGCTCGACGTCGCCGCGCGCGTCGCGAGCCGTGTCGCCGCCGCCGCCGCGGAGGCGCGCCATCGCGTCGGCCTCGTCCGATTCCGGCAGATCGAAGAGACCGTGATGTCGGGCGAAGGTCCGCGCGTCGTGCACGTGGAGGACGAGATGCAGTGCCGTCTCGTGGCCGACCTCCTCGTGCCCGTCGCGGCCGAGGGCGCGACCGAGCTCTCGCGCTGGACCGACCGCGTGGAGACCGCCGACAACCCCGAGGTCGTCGCGCTCGGCGACTCGCCGCTCTACGGCGCGGTCCGCGTGGCGCTTCGCTATCTGCGCGCGCGTCGACAGGCCGACCCCGCGACGAGCTGCGTCAACGCGTTCGTCGTCGTGATCACCGACGGCCGCGACACGTGCGCGAGCGGCGCCGATCTCGAGAACGTCCTCGGGGAGCTCCGCGCGCAGAGCGTGGAAGAGGACATCCGCGGCCTCGTCCTGGCGTTCGATCCCGACGGCGACGCGGCCACGCTGATCGCGCGCCTCGGGCACGAAGCCGACGCGGAGGTCCGTGCCTTCGCGCCCGACGAGGCCGACGACCTCGTCGACGTCGTCGCGTCCATCGAAGGCAGGCTCGCGCCGGAGGCGTGCGTGGTCTCCGGCGTCGCGCCCGAGCTCGTCGGCCTCCCACCCGGGACCGGCATCGCGCCACCGCCCACGCCTCCGCCTCCTCCGACGCCCGACCCCGCGGACGACGACGACGACGGCGGTTGCGCCGCAGCGCCCGGATCCGCCCGAGATCCAGGCGTCTTCTTCGTCCTGGTGTGTGGGCTCGCGGCCGGGCTCGCGGCTCGCCGACGGCGTCGAGCGCTCACGCGCCCCACGAAGGGGCGGCTCGGCGCGCGCGCAGGCGCGGCTCTGGCGTTGACCGTGACGCTGCTCGGCTGCGGAGACGACGACGGGGCGACGGCGATGGACGCGGGTCCGCTCGCCGACGTCGGCGCGCCCGACGCCGGCGACTTCGACGTCGAGCCGCTCGTCGATCCGTCCGCGACGGCGGAGGCGGAGCTCGCGCGTCTCGCGGGTGCGGTGGAGGTCGCCCGTCGCGTCCGGCGCGATCACCTCGCGCCGCTGCTCGATCCCGAGCAGGTCTTCGACGGCCTCGAGGGTGATCCCGAGACCGCCTGCGCGACGCTCACGCGCTCGTTCGGCTACGAGCCCTACGTCGGCACGCAGCAGGGCGTGCGCGGATGTCTCGCCACGCGCCGCTGCAACACGCTCGATGCGGCGCGCGTCCTGCTCGCGTGCCTCGAGCACCACGGCGTGTCGGGAGAGATCCGCTCGTGCCGGCCGTCGGCGGCGCTGCGTCCGATGCTCGCGGCGGAGAGCGCCGTCGCCGCCGAGCAGCCGGATCTGACCGCGGCGCACGCTGCGCTGCGCGAAGGCATGGAAGAGCTCCTGGCCGACACGCCCGACGTTCTCGAGCTCATCGACGAGGTCACGCCGGACATGACCACGGTGGTCGACCACGACGTGACCAGCGCGGTCGACGACGTCGTCGAGCGCCTCCTGCCGCTCATCATGAGGGGCGACGGATCCGCCATCGTGACCTCCGGCGCGAGCGCGCTGCACGCGACGGGACGCGCGGACGTCGGCCATCGCACGCACCACTACGTGGCGCTCGCGGACGCCACCGAGATCGATCCCGTGCTCGCCGACTCGCCGCTGCCCGACGCGTGCGACATCGACGCGCCCGTGGACCTCGAGATGGAGCGCGCGACGCTGCGCATGCAGCTGCTCGTCGGGTACGCCGACGTGACGCCGATGGAGCTCACGTTCGGAGCGCCCGTGCTCGCAGGCGAGATCACGTGGAACGCGGACGAGCGTTGGGGCGAGACATCCGTCGCCGCAATCGTCGACGTCGCGACGCGCACGCTGCCTGCGGGAACACCTCCGCCGGCGGCATCGAGCTGCCTGCGCGCCGTGCTCGCGGTCGGCGATCGCACGGTCGTCGGCGACCCGTTCTTCCTCCAAGCCGAGCTCGCAGACGACTGCGGCGCCGGCGCACCGCTGGTCGAGGCGATGCCCGGACGCCAGCTCGCGTCGGTCACGTTGCGCACGGAGGTCACCGTCGGCGGCGAGACGTCCACGCTCGATCGCGTGCTCGTCGATCGGTACGGCTACGCGCTGCGCGAAGACGGCGCCCACGCGAGCGGACCGATGTTCTCGAACGAGACGGCGCGGTCGCTCGTCCCCATGCGCGTCGACCTGCTGGCGTCGTCCGGCCTACCGGGACCGCACCAGCGCCTCGACCTCGTCCTCGAGGACCTCGTCGTCCGCGAAGCCGACCTCGCACGGGCGATGCGCGCAGAGCTCGCCGAGCCCGGCGCGCCCGTCGAGGACGCACCCGAGCCTCTCCTCGAGCCCTACGCGTGGTCGACCGTCGCCGCGTTCACGCGACACGTCGGCTCCTACGTCCCGGCGGGCTCGTACCTGCTCGCCGAAAGGCCGTGGCGCATCGGCGTCGTGCGCCGGCGCGCCTTCGTGCCCGTCGAGGGTGGCCTCGTCGTCGCGCCCGTCCGCATCCTCGACATCCACGAGATGCCCCAGACCGTGGTCGATCCCGGTGCCCGCGGAGACTCCGCGCGCGAGGCGGCGCGGCTCGAGGCCAACGTCGCGCTCGGCGCGCTCGTCACCGAGGCCGAGCGTTTCGCGATGATCTCCTTCGAGCGCACGCGCGACGTCGTGCACGCCGGCGAGATGTTCCGCGACGACGCGACGGGACCGTGGGCGCCTTACGGCAGCGACGGTCACGAGCCCACCCTCTTCCCGATCTCGGTCCGCACGGCGCACCGCAACCGGATGCTCAACGGCGAGACGCTGATCACCACCGCAGGTCCCGCGAGCTTCGGCGGCAGCGAGTACATCGCGTGGTGGCGCGTGGACGACAGGACCGGCAACGTGCTCGGCGAGGTGCGGTTCGACGGCACTTTCTACGGAGCCGCCGTCGTCATCGCGCCGCCGCTCGCGCCCACCGTCGTCGGCGCGATCCTCGATTTCAACGCCTGCCTCTGGGGCGCGGCGATCCTCTCGTTGCAGGACGGGCGCAGCGTCCCCGACGTCGCGTGCTGCCAGGCGCTCGCGCTCGACGACCTCGCCTACGAGATGATGCTCGACTTCGGCGGCGAGGTCTTCGGTCGGCTCGTCGGCGACGACGAGCCCGGCGGCCGCCCCGACCTCCCCACGGGCTACATGAACGTCCTGACCGTCGCCCGCTTGGCCAAGCGCCTGAACGAGGTACGCACCCGCCTCGAAGAGCTGATGGACGCGCGCGCCTTCTACGACTCGTTCGGCATGCAGGCCGCCTGCCTCATGGGCGGCTGATCACGATCCGCGACGCCGATACCCCGACTTGCGCAACGCCTTCGCCGCACGCTCGAGTGCCGCGTCGGCTTGCCACCGGTGCGCGTAGACCTTCTTCGA
This sequence comes from Deltaproteobacteria bacterium, assembly GCA_020854145.1. GTDB lineage: Bacteria > Myxococcota_A > Polyangia > Polyangiales > JADZFZ01 > JADZFZ01. The sequence continues at coordinate 12,657 of JADZFZ010000751.1, forward strand.
CGACCGCCCCTTCTCGCCCGCGTGGCCGCGCCGCGTGTGAAGCGTCGCGCCCGCCACGCGCAACGCTACGAAGCTCCCTTCGGGGTCCACGTAGAGCGTCTCCTTCGGACCCGCCTTCGCCCGCGCGCCGGTCGCCGGCCGCACCTCGAGCGGCCGGACACCTCGCATCGGCACGTCGATCCACGCGAGCCGGCGCACGCGCACCTCGGGTCGATCGCCATACTGCAGCCACACGTGCCACGTCGCGCCGCTCTCCGAGCGCAGCGTGAGCTCGCCGTACGACGCGCTCCCCATCTTCGGCGCACGCGGCAAGTGCGGCGCGAGGGTCGCCAGGAACACGAGGAACGCCCGCTCCTGCACCGGGTACCCGATCAGCCGCGTCCCTTCCGGCAGCCGCACCCGTCCCGCATCGAGCGCGTGATCCAGGAACACGTTCCTCCCACGCAGCGACGCGCACGCCTTCAGCGCGCCCGCCACGCGCACGTTCCGCTCCCCCACCACCTGCGTCCCCTCGCTCACGGGGACAGGATCGACATGTACAACCCCTCGAGATCACAGGCTTCGTAGACGAGCACTTCCAATCCTCCCGATTCGCCTTCCGAGCCTCCCCGCTCTACCTCTGGAGCACCCTGATCGGAAGGCATCTCCGCTGCCGACCTCTCAACGCTCGGCCGCGAGCAGCGCGGCCGGGTCCGATCGCGCCGCGCGCACGGCAGGCGCGAGCGCGGCCAACGCACAAACGGCCGTCCCGAAGGCGATCGCGCCGAGCACCAACGGCACGTCCATCGCGAAGTACGTGTCGGGCTTGTACGGGAACGGCGGCAGCCATCGTGCCGACGCGAGGTCGACGCCCCACGCGGCGAGCCTCGCGAGACCCAGGCCCGCGAGCGATCCGAGCGTGCCCACCACGCACGCCTCCACGACGACGAGCAACGCCACCGCCCGCGCGCTCGCTCCGAGGGCACGCAACACCGCGAGCTCGCGTCTTCGCTCCGTCACGATGGCGAGGAACGTCTGCGCGATGTTCGACGCCGCGACCGCCACGATCGCCAGCGCCACCAACCCGAGCACCGCGACGAGGCCCGTCGACGCGATGCCCACCTGCTCCGCGGTGCGCGACGGCACGTCGAGCCCCAACGCTTTGGCCTCCGACACGACCGCCGATACGTCGCTCGCGCTCCGCACGCGCACGAGCACGCTCGTGTACCCGTCGAACGGCTCGGCCCACACGCCGTTCCATCGACGCACCGTCTCGAGCGGCAGCGTCAGCCCGAGCGGCGCGGCGTTCCGGCTCACACCCACGATGCGCGCGCGCACCTGACGCGGCGGCGCGCGGTCGCTGCGACCGAGGTAGCTGCGGCCGAGCTCCATCGTGAACGTCAGTCCGCGTGCACGCCGCAGGATCCAATCGCCGACGCGCGGCCAACCGTGCGCAGGCGCGAGCGACCCGTTGAAGAGCTCGACGAGCTGCGTGCTCACGACCGCGGGCACGTCGCGCAGGCACTCCCCGACCGCGGCCCCGCCGTCTCCCGCCCCCCTCTCCCCGCTTGCGGCGAGAGGGTTGGGGTGAGGGGCGTTGCGTCGCGTGCGCGTCGGCGGGCTCGGCAACGCGCACGACTCCTCCCCGGACCCGCAATCCGCGTCGCTCGTACACCTCCGACGCGACGAGCGCGGATACGGATCGCGGAACGTGCCTCGCGCGATCCCCGCCTCCGCGAGCTCCGCGTCGATCACGCGCGTGTCGATGCCATCGACGAGCAGCTCCCCCACGACGATGTCCTCGTTCAGCAGCGCGCGCCCGCCCCACCCCTGCGCCGGGAAACGCAGCCGCAGCTTCGGCAGCACCTGCGCGACGCCGGGCAACCCGCGCAACGTGCGCACCTGCTCGGCATCGATCGACGGCGCCTGCGCGCCCAGCAGCGAGAGCACCGAGTCGGCCCCTCCCGCCCTCGGCACCACCTCGATCTCGTCGACGCGGACGACCTTGCCCAGCAACACCGCGCGAACGCCGCGCCCGAGCGCGAGAAAGAACG
>JADZFZ010000752.1 GCA_020854145.1 Deltaproteobacteria bacterium
CGCTGGATCCCTGCGCCGGACCAGAGGCGACGAGACACGCCGAGGTGCACGACGTGGAGCCTGCCCTCGCCGGTCGGGTTCGGATCGGTCGAGTCGGTGCCGGGGCCGGAGACGAGAAAGACGCCGTCTTTCGGGGCGATCGCGCGATTCGGCAAAGCCACGATCACGAGCTCGCTCGTCGGCGCGCCGACCAGCTTCCCCCACTGCGTGCTCGGGGCGTTCGAGACCACGAAGCGCGCGAGGTTGTCGTCGACGAACGAGAGCAGCGGCACGAGCTCTCCGTGCGGCTCGATGTCGAGCGGCTCGCCGATGGCGAAGTACTTCTGCCCCGGCGCAGCTTCCTTCTCGGCTTTGCTCCCGAGAACCTCGAGATGTCTTCGTAGCTTCTCGCTCATGTCTCGATCTCGGCTGCGCTCGGCGGGCGAGGAAGAGGACTCTACCGTTCGGGTGGAAGGAGGTCAGAGCCGCGCCGCGAGCGCGAAGCCTGGCACCAAGTAGAGCCCGGTACGCTCAGAATCGGCGCGGTCGTGCTGCACTCCCGCTCCGATCTCGACGATCGCGTGGAGCCGGCGGAAGCCCACCGCGAAGCCGAGGACGAGGCCGCCGTGGATGCGCAGGGCCGAAGAGCCCGTGTCGTCGGATGCCGGCGCGAACGAGCTGCCCGTCGTGGCCGCGATCCAGAGATGGAACAGATCGGTGTACGTGCGCCCGAAGCCAGCGGTCACGTCGCCGCCGAAGCGTGGCCCGAGCGCCTCGTGAGGCAGACCGACCGCGAGGTCCAGGCCGAGGCTCGCACGCCACTTCCGGAGCTCGTCGAGCGGAGGTGCCCAGCGAGCGCCCAGCGTGCCTTGATCACCGGTCCATCCGCCGCGCACCTCGACGTCGCGCACCACGCCGACGTGGACGCGGCCATGCGGTGACAGTCCCGACACGCGCCCTGCGCGCTCGCTGTCTTCGAGCTCTCCGAAAGGGACGACCGCCGTGCCGCCCGCGACCAGGTGCACGCGACCCGGATAGGGCGGCTGAATCGGATGCAGGACGGGGGCGCTCGACGCGCACGACGCGCATGCGAGCCACACGAGCGCCGCCAGCGAGGCGACGTCGTGGACGCGCGTCGACCTACTTGCGAAAACGCGACGGGAAGTCGTTCGCGTCCGCCTTCTTCTTCAGGTCGGCATCATCGGGGTGAATCTTGATCGCCTTCGCGATGAGCTGTTCTTCCGTCTCGGGATGGTTCGGATCGGGCAGGCAACACTCGACCGGACAGACGGCCTGACAAGCCTCGTGATCGTCGAACCCGACGCACTCGGTGCAGAGGTTCGGGTCGATCACGTAGATCTCCTCGCCCTCGCTGATGGCCTCGTTCGGGCACTCCGGCTCACAAGCGCCGCAATTGATGCAGTCCGCGGTGATGTACGTCGCCATGGCAGATGATTCCTCCGTCGCGCGCCGGCTCGACCGGCCGACGTTCGCGCCCGACCCCTCAGGGGGCGCGGGGGGGTAAGCACAGGGCTCCGCACGCGTGTCGCCGCTCGCGGAACTCGGCGACTATATAGAGGCCGCGGCGAATGCGTCAACCGACGGTGCGCAATCGAACCACGCCTCCCGCGCGACGAATCGCACGGCGCGGAGGCGAGGGCTCGCCGGCTTCGCGCGGGCCGTCGATCAGCTCCGCCACGAGGTCGTAATCCGCGGCGGCCGTCACGCGCGCGCGGCGGATCTGACCGCGCGACGCAGGGGGTGCGTCCGGGCCGAGCGCCAGGAACACCTTGCCGTCGATCTCGGGGGCCTGACCGGCGTGCCTGCCCTCGAGCACGAAGTCGCTCTCGTCGCTCTCGCCCTCGACGAGCACCTCGATCTCGCGTCCGACGAGCGCCTTGTTCTTCGCGCGCGCGATGGGCCGTTGCAGCGCGAGGAGCTTCCTGTGGCGCGCGTTGGCGACCTTCGGGGGCACGGCATCGTCCATCGTCGCCGATGCCGTACCGTCCTCGGACGAGTAGCGAAACACGCCGACGTGGTCGAGCTCGGCCCAACGCACGAACTCGCAGAGCTCGGCGAAGTCGTCGTCGGTCTCGCCCGGGTGCCCGACGATGAACGCGCTACGAAAGACGAGGCCGCGCACCTTCGCGCGAAGGCGCTCGACGAGCTTGCGCATGCGCGCCCCGCCGTGCCCGCGTCTCATCCTGCGAAGCATCGCGTCGCTCGCGTGCTGCAGCGGCATGTCCACGTACGGCAAGACGCGCGGGTGCGCATCGAGCAGCTCGACGAGCTCGTCGGTGATCGTCTCGGGATAGAGGTAGTGGAGACGAAGCCACCGGAGGCCGGGGATCTCGGCGAGCGCACGCACGAGCCCCGCGAGCCGCTCGTCACCGTCGCGGTCGCGTCCGTACGCGATCGTGTCCTGCGACACGAGGTTGAGCTCGACGACACCGGAGGCGACGAGCTGCTCCGCTTCGGCCACGAGGTCCGCGATGGTGCGCGAACGCTGCAGACCGCGGAGCGCGGGGATGATGCAGAACGAGCAGGTGCGATTGCAGCCCTCGGCAATCTTCAGATACGCCGAGTGCCGAGAGACCGACGGCCTGCGCGGGTCGCTCGCGCGTTGCACCCAGTCGGCGGGATTGCCCACCAGCAGGCGCGCCGCGTCGTCGCGATCGAGCACCTCGGACAGCCGCAACATGTCGCTCGAGCCGAGAAAGTGGTCCACCTCGGGCATCTCGTCCGCGAGCTCGACCGGGTGCCGCTGCGAGAGGCAGCCGGCGACGACCAGCTTGCGGCAGCTGCCGGACTCCTTGAACGACGCCATGCGGAGGATCGCGTCGATCGACTCCTCCTTCGCGGGCCCGATGAAGCCGCACGTGTTGACGACGATGACCTCCGCCTCGTCGGGCTCTGCGACGAGCTCGTAACCACGGTCGTCGGACACACCGAGCATGACCTCGGTGTCCACGCGGTTCTTCGGGCAACCGAGAGACAGAAAGTGAATCGTGCGCCGTTCGGACAAAACGCCTTGGTGTGACGCTCGCGTCCGACGGAAGCAAGCCGGTGTTATGGTCGCGCGCGATGCGTATCGAGAGGAAAGTCGCCTTCATCGGCGCCGGCAACATGGCTTCGGCGCTCATCCGCGGGCTGATTCACGCGGGCGCGTGCCGCCCGGACGAGGTCATGGCCACCGACGTGCGCGCCGATCAGCTCGAGCGTCTGGTACGCGAGCACGGCATCGCGTGCTCCAAGGACAACCGCGAGGCCACGCAGTGGGCGGACGTCGTCGTGCTCGCGACGAAGCCACAGATCTTCGACGTCGTGCTCGGCGACGTGGCGACCGGTGTTCGGCCGGAGACGCTCGTCATCTCCATCGCGGCGGGTGTGCCGCTCTCGGCGATCGAAGCCCGGATGCCGCCGCGCACGCGCGTCATCCGAACGATGCCCAACACGCCTGCGCTCGTGGGCGTCGGAGCGACGGCGCTCGCCGCGGGAGAGCACGCGACCGACGAAGACGTGGCGGTCGCCAAACGGATCTTCGAGAGCGTCGGGGTCGCGGTCGTGCTCCACGAGTCGCTCCTCGACGCGGTGACCGGACTGTCCGGCTCGGGACCGGCCTACATCTTCTTGATCATCGAAGCGCTCTCGGACGCGGGCGTCAAAGTGGGCCTGCACCGCGACACGTCCCAATTGCTCGCAGCGCAGACCGTCCTCGGCTCCGCGCGCCTGCTGCTCGAGACGGGGGAGCATCCCGGACGATTGAAGGACATGGTCACGAGCCCGGGCGGCACCGCGATCGCCGGCCTCCACACGCTCGAAGCCGGAGGCCTCCGCACGACGCTGATGAACGCCGTCGAAGCCGCGACGCGGCGCTCGGTCGAGCTCGGCGAGATCATGGCGAAGAAGCTCGAGCGTTCGACCTAGCCTAGAGCTCGAAGATCTCGCGCACGAGCGCCTCGCCCCAGACGCGTCGGACGAAATCGCGAATCGGCGCGGCGTCCCGGTGCGTCCGCATGTTCTCGTAATAGGTGTCGTACTCGTCGTACTGGAAGTCGGGCATCACGGCGCCTTCGCGGAAGATTCGCATGGCGCGGCGCGCATTCCACGCCACGAGCTCACGGAACTGGTCTCCGTCGGCGGAGGCCCAATAGTCGGGATCGCCGGCCTCGACCGCCATCGCGACGGCAATCGCGTAGATCGTGAACTCGAGCTGACCGGCGACGCCATCGCGCCAACCGTACGTCCACAATCCCGAGCGGACGAGATCGACGCCCACTGCGCCGCCGTTGGTGTACGCGATCCACTCGTCGAAGATGTAGGTCGGCGTGTCGTCCCACGACGCCGAGCCCGCCATGTAGAGATCCCAACGAGATGCGTGGAGAATCGAGGGCACGAATCGATTCGCGTCGCTCTTGCGGATGTCGGGCTCGATCACGATGACGCCGCGACCCTCGAGCACGTAGAAGCCGTTGGCGCGACGGCTCGTGCCCGAATGGTAGTTGCGTACGTCGGAGTTGATGCCGTGTGTCGTCTCGTGACCGGCCGTGACGAGATCGGAGTCCCAGTACATGGAACCGTACGAATAGGGCAGGTGCTGCGCGATATCCGTCAGGACCGTGCCCCAGCTGCGATTCGTCTCCGTGCGTGACGCAGGGTAGTCGATGAAGACGAGCCGGTCGCCTGGCAGATCTCCCGGCATGCCCGGATCGGGCGGCAATCCCGGTGACGGGCCCGCGTCGCTCGGCGAGGGTCCCGGGTCGGGATCGGGAGACGGTCCGGGGTCGGGATCGGGAGACGGCCCGGGATCGGGGGAGGGTCCGGGATCGGGCGCAGGACCGGAGCCCGCATCGAGGTCGCCGGGCGCGGGCCCGGCGCCGGCATCCTGCGTGTCGGGAGCAGCGCCGGAATCGGGCGGAGTCGACGGCGTGCCGCGATCGGGCGGCGGACGGCTCGGAGGCGGAGAAATCGGTGAATCGGGGTCCGCCGGAGCCGGCTCGCGCGGGCGATGCCCCTCGCAATCTTCCGGATGCGGGCAATCCGGCATGATTCGGATGTCGGAGCCCTCGCCCGGATCGGCCGCAGGCACACAGCCGCAGAGCGACGCGAGGACGAGAGCGATGGAGATCGAGATTACCCGCGCCACGGTCACTCTCCGAAGATCTCCCGCGCGAGGGCGGCGCCCCAGACACGCTCGACGAAGCTCCGCATCGCGGCGGCGTCCTCGCCCGTGCGCATCCGCGCGTAATAGGAATCCTGCTCGTCCCACGCGAAATCGGGGAACGTGGCGCCCTCGCGATAGAGGGTCATCGCTCGTCGCGCGTTCCACGCGACGAACTCGCGGAACTGCGCGCCGTCGGGAGATGCCCAATAGGTCGCGTCGCCCTCCTCGACCGCCATGGCGACCGCGAGCGCATAGACGGTGAACTCGAGCTGACCGGCGACGCCGTCGCGCCATCCGTAGGTCCACAATCCGGAGCGCACGAGATCGACGCCGACGGCGCCGCCATTCGTGTACGCGACCCATTCGTCGAAGAGATAGGTCGGCGTGTCGTCCCAATCGGGAGAGCCCTCGAGATAGAGGTCGTATCGAGAGCCGCGAAGCGCGGCGGGCACGAATCGATTGGCGTCGCTCTTCCGAATCGCCGGCTCGACGATCAGCACCGCGCGATTCTCGAGAACGTAGAATCCGTTCGCACGGCGCCCGGTGTCGTTGTGGTAGTTGCGAATGTCCGAGTTGATGCCGTGCGTCGTCTCGTGCGCGGCCGTGATCAGGTCGGAGTCCCAGTACATCCAGCCGTAGTCGGGCGGCAGGTGCTGCGCGATGTCGGTGAGCACCGAGCCCCACGAGGGGTCCTCGTCCGCGCGCGTGGCGTCGTACCGAACGAACCGAAGGCCGTCTCCTGGCGCGGGTGGGGGCGGTGGTGGCGGCACCGGCGGCGCCGGCGGTGGAGGCGGAGTCGCCGAGTCGGGCCCACTCGACGGCCCTGCATCCCGTGGCGGCGTCGGCGGAGTCGGTCCCGCGTCGCGCCGTGGCGCGCTGCCCGCGTCGTCGTCGTCGCTCGGCGGCGTCGCACCGTCGCGGTCGCCGCTCGGATCGCAGTCTTCGCCCTCTGGGCAGGGATCGGAGTAGCCCGTCTTCTCGAGGCCGCAGCCGAGCCCTCCGAGAAGGGACAGAGCCAACAAGTACGGAGAGGCACACCACGCTCGACGCATGGTCGAGGTCCATGAGCAAGCCGTGTGCACACGCGCGTCGACAGCGAGATCCCAGCCATCGAGTGGGAGCACGTAGGCGTGTGGCGCGCTCTCCGCTCCGCGATCTCCGCCGAAGCGGCTCCGACCGTAGCCGCCCTCGAGCGTCCAGTGCTTCCACGTCGCGCAACGATCGAGGCAGCAGCCTCCGCGTCACTGCACGGGCAACGGCAGCCCGTCGCGGCCCACGTACACGCGAGCCATCGCCCGGCCCAGAAGATTCGTGACGTAGAGCCAGCCGTCACCGTACGCGCCGCTGCCGAATGCCCCGTTCGCCGGCAGGCCGAAGGGACGCGGCTCCGCAATCTGCGTGGGCGTGCCGTCCGCCTCGACCACGAGGATGCCCTCGGGGTTCGACACGAGGACGAGGGTGCCGTCCGCCGCGACGTGGATGCCATCGGTGTTGATGACGTTCTCGAGCGCGACCTCGGGTGCGCCGTACGCTCCGGTCGACGGATCGAAGCTCAACCGATGGATGACGCCGGTGTCCCAGGACGACACGTAGACGCTGCGACCGTCCGGCGCGAACGCGATCCCGTTCGGGTAGGTGAACGCGTCGGTCACCAAAGTGGCGGGACCTCCGTCGGCATCGGCGCGATAGACGACGTTGGCGGCGGAGTCGCTGAAGAGGAGCGAGCCATCTGGCGCGATGGCGACGTAATTGGTCGTCTCGAGGGGCGCGGGCGCAGTGTCGACGATGACCTCGGTGGTGCCGTCGGCCACCGAGACTCGCCACAAGACGCCCGGGGCTCCCGCGGTCTCGTCGGCCTTGCCACAGACGACGAGGTCGCCGTCGGCGCGCACGGCGATGCCCAGAGGCCGCGGCACTCGGGCGACCTCGACAGACGCCCCGTCCGGCGAGACCGCGACGATCGTGCTCTGGGCGAGCAGACCGACGAAGAGCACGGTCTCGCCGTCGGCGTTCCGTCCGAACGCGAGCCCCTCGCTGTTTCCTGCGAGCTCGGCGAAGTCCTCGACCGTGCCCACGGCGAGGCCGCCATCGGGCATCGTCGCTCCGTCGGCCGGCGGCTCTCCGTCCATGGGTGGGGTGCCCGCGTCGGCCGGCGCATCGTCGTCACCACAGGCGACGAGCGCCGCCGCCAGGAGCAAGGCGATCCCCCACCCGAAGGGTGGCAGTGTCTCCCGTGCCCCTGCCGCCGACGTGAGATGCGGGTCCGTCGCGGGCGCGTCCGTCGCGACAGGAAGATGTCGATCCGAAAGTCGTCTCAAGGGCGTTCTCCGAAGATGGCGGTTCCGATGCGAAGCCAGGTGGCGCCCTCTTCGACGGCCACCTCGAGATCGTGGGACATCCCCATCGAGAGGTCGGGCAGACGCTGGCTTCCGCCGAGCGCGTCTCTCAGCTCGCGCAGCGCGCGAAAGAACGGGCGTGCGCCCTCGGGGTCGTCGGTGTGGGGTGGCACCGTCATCAACCCCCGCACCCTGAGGGACGGCTCGAGCTCGATGGCCGCGAGCACCTCCTTCGCCTGCGCCGGCGCACAGCCGCTCTTCTGCGCCTCGCCTCCGACGTTGACTTGCAGAAAGACGTCGAGACGGCCTGCGTCCGCGGACGCGCGTCGACCGAGCTCGTGGGCGAGGCGCGCGCTGTCGACCGAGTGCACGACCCGCGCGATGCGTGCGACGTCCTTCGCCTTGTTCGTCTGGAGATGGCCGACGAAGTGCCAGCACAGATCCGGTGAGTCCCCGAGCTCGCGATGACGCGCGACGAGCTCCTGCACGTAGCTCTCGCCGAGATCGCGAGCACCGCAGGCGATGGCCTCGCGCACGAGCTCCACGGGCTGCTTCTTCGTCACCGCGAGAACGTGCACGGCCTCTGGATCGCGCCCTGCGCGACGTGCTGCGCCGTCGATGCGCGCGCGCACCTGCGCGAGACGCTGGGCGACGGTCAAACGGGGAACTCCTCGAGCGCGCCACGATCGAGCAACACGCGGACGACGTCGGCCGCGGGCAGACCCACCACGTTGCTGAAGGATCCTCGGATCTCGGTGATGAACCCCGACGCGATGCCTTGCGCGGCGTAGCCGCCGGCCTTGTCGCGCCCTTCGCCGGTCGCGACGTACTTGCGGATGTCGTCCTCGTCGAGGCATCGCATCGCGACGCTGGTCGTGGTCTGCCACACGAGCGTTTCCCTGCGCGCGCGATCGCGCAGCGCGAACGCGGTCGTGACGTCGTGGCGACGACCGGACAGCGCCCGGATCATGCGCGCGTTGTCGGTGTCGTCGATGGGCTTCGCGAGCACCATCCCGCCGAGCGCGACCACCGTGTCGGCGCCGAGAACCCACGTCTCTCGCGCACCCTCGGCGTCGAGCATGCGCGCCACGCGCTCCGCCTTGGCCGCGGCGAGCCGGAGACCGTAGCCGTTGGGGTCTTCGCCAGGTCGCAGCGTCTCGTCGACCGCGGCCTCCACGGCACGGAATGGGATGCGCAGCGTGGTGAGGATCTCGTGGCGCCGGGGGGAGGCGGACGCGAGCACGAGCGGTCGCTCGGCGCTGATCGGCGACACGTCGTCTCTCGATCCGCGCGGCGACCCGGAGCCGCGTCGTGGGAAGGCGAAGCGGGGCTCGCTCACGCGCCGCATCGTGACACTCGCGGTCGGCAGACGGTAGGTACCGTGACGACGCGCCGATCGAGAGAACCCGATGCTCGGTCGTCGCACGCCGGCAAGTCGTCCGTGTACGGATCCCGACCCTCGGCCGCGGGCTGCCGATTCGCAGTGGTAGTAGTGTTAGCGGCAGCCGTGTTCACGGTCGGCAACAAGGTCGGGCAGTACGAGATCCTCGCGCGCCTCAAGGAAGGCGGGATGGCGACGCTCTTCGTCGGCCAGCGGGCGGGCGCTGCCGGCTTCGCGCGCAAGGTGGCGATCAAGATCGTCCATCCGGACATGGCGGGCAACCAGGAGTTCGTCCGCATGTTCGTCGACGAGGCCTTCCTGTCGGCGCGCATCCACCATCCGAACGTCGTTCACGTGGAGGAGCTCGGCGAGGCCGACGGCACCTACTACCTCGTGATGGAGTATGTCGAGGGTTGCTCGTTGGCGCAGCTGCTCGACGCGCTCATCCGCAAGGGGCGCCGGATGTCGCCCGAGCTCGCGGTCTGGATCGCGATCGAGGTGGCGGACGGCCTGCACGCCGCGCACGAGACGCGCAACGATCAGGGCGAGCTGCTCAACGTCGTGCACCGGGACGTGAGCCCCCAGAACGTCCTCGTCGCCGACCGCGGGAACGTCAAGCTCATCGACTTCGGCATCGCGAAGGCGCGTATTCGCGGGCGAAGGACCACGGTGGGCTCGCTCAAGGGCAAGCTCCGCTACATGGCGCCGGAGCAAGCCTTCGGTCGTGCGGTGGATCGTCGCACCGACGTGTACGCGCTCGGGATCGTGCTCTGGGAGATGCTGACCCTTCGTCAGCTCTTCGACGGCCGCAACGACCTCGAGGTGATGCGGATGGTGCAGAACCCAGTGGTCCCTCCGCCAGGCCTGTCGGTGCCGGGGATCCCCGAAGCGCTCGACCGCGTGGTGCTCTCGGCGCTGGCGAAGAGCGCAGACGAGCGCCCCCAGGGTGCGCTCGAGCTCCGCAGGCGTCTCGCCGAAGCCATGCCCCAAGCGGCCGCGCTCGACTTCTCCGACATGGCGGAGCTGCTCGCGGCGACGATGAACGACGAGACCGGGGGCGACGCATCCGACGCCACGGCAGCGGCCGGTCCCTCGATGACCGACCAGGCGACCGTCGTCCACCGCAAGCGGGGCTCCTTGCGTCCGGGCCGAAGCGCGCAGGATGCGCTGAAGAAGCTGACGCTCGAGGCGATGGCCATCGGTGTCGCGAAGTTCAGCGCGGAGACCACACCCGGCGAGGCGTCGCCCGAGGTCGATGCCGTGCTGGCCGCGACCGTTCCGCCCGAGCCGCCGCCCCAGCCGCCGGCCCCCCAGCCGATCGCAGCCCGCCCTTCGCCCGAGACGCGCGTGTCGCAAGCCTCCCCCCGGGAGTCCTCCGAGCCCGGGCAGCCTCGACGCTCGCGGTCCTCCGTGATGGAAGCGCGCATCGAGGACGTGCAAGCCGCCACCGCGGCGCACATGGCCCGCACCTCGCGCGAGCCCGTCCCTCCGACGCCCGCGGAGGAACCGCCGCGCGGGCTGTGGGCCAAGCTCAAGAGGCTCCTGTCGTGACCGCGTCCGACGACGGTCGCGGCGCGGGGCTCGCGTGCCTCTGGGCCGACGGGCACATGAGCCTCGACGTGCTCGCGGACATCGTCGATCACATCGCGCACCCGATCTTCGTCAAGGATCGACGACACCGCTTCGTGCTCCTGAACCGCGAGTTCTCCGAGATGGTCGGCTTCCCGCGCGAAGAGATGTTCGGCAAGACCGACTACGACTTCTTCCCGAAGGAACAGTCCGACTACTTCCGCGCGAAAGACCTCGAGATGTTCGAGACACGCGCCCGCGTGGTGATCGACGAGGAGCCGATCACCGATCGCTCGGGCGTCGTCCACGTGCTCGCGACGACCAAGGTTCCGCTCTTCGACGCGCGCGGAGAGCCGACGCACGTGGTCGGGATCATCCACGACATCACGCGGTTGAAGGGCGTGGAGAGCGAGCTCCGCCAAGCGAACGAGCGATGTCGTCAGCTCGTCGAGAGACGGACGAGCGAGCTTCGCGCTGCGCAGGACGTGCTCGTCCGAAAGGAGCGGCTGGCCGTGCTCGGGCAGCTCGCCGGAGGCGTGGCGCACCAGATTCGCAACCCGCTCGGCGCCATACGCAACGCCGTGGCGCTCTTGCGAGGCGCGGCCGAGGCACGACTCGATCCGACGTCCGCGCGTGCTCTGGCCGTGATCGAGGACGAGGTCGAGGCAGCCGACCGAATCGTCAAGGACTTGCTCGAGTACGCCCGCGTACGCCCGCCGCACCGCAAACCGACGGAGGTCGGCTACGTGCTCGAGCAGGCGCTCGGTGCGCAGGTGCTACCAGCCTCGGTGAAGGTCCGTCGCGAGGTGCCGGACGTCGTGGCACCCGTCGCGATCGATGCGGACCAGGTGCAGGTCGCGCTGTACAACATCCTGCGAAACGCCGTGGAGGCGATGCCCGATGGTGGAACGCTGACCGCAGGGGCGTGGCAAGAAGGCGACCGCGTCGTGTTGGCGATCTCCGACACGGGACCCGGCATCGCGGATGCCGTGCGCACTCGCGTGTTCGAGCCGCTCGTGACGACGAAGCCGACGGGCCTCGGGCTCGGGCTGACCACGGCGAAGGCGCTCATCGAGAGCCAAGGCGGCACCGTGCAATGGGAGAACCCGCCGGCGGGCGGGGCTCGATTCCTCGTACGTCTACCAACCTCGGCACCGCCCGGCGAATGAACCTCTGATCCCCGGTCCCTTCGATGCTCGCTCTCAGCCCTCCCGACGTCCTCGATCTCGTCGTCGGCCTGTCGCCCGACCGCAGCGTCTTCGTCTGGGGACCGCCCGGCGTCGGCAAGAGCGCGTTGGTGCGGGAGGCCGCGGCGCGTCTGTCGATGCCGTGCGTGACGTTGCTCGGTACGCAGATCGCGCCCGAGGATCTCATCGGGGTGCCGCGCATCCGCAGGCTTCCGTCCGGTCGTGACGCGACGGAGTTCTGTCCGCCGAGCGCGGTGCTGCTCGACGTTCCGTTCCTGCTCTTCGTCGACGAGCTCAACAGCGCCGTGCCCGACGTGCAGAAGACCTTCTACTCGCTCATCCTCGACCGGCGTCTGGGCGATCACCAGCTGCCCGCGGGCTCCCGCGTGGTCGGCGCCGGTAACCGCGCCGAGGATCGCGCGCTCGTGCGACCGATGCCGACCGCGCTCGCGAACCGGATGATCCACGTGGCGCTGCAGCCGACGGCCGAGGCGTGGCTCGACTGGGCAGCCGTCGCCGACGTCCACCCGCTCGTCATGGCGTTCGTCCGGACGCGCCCGCAGCGGCTGTCGGAGAGCCCACCTTCGGATTCGACGCCGGCGTACCCGACGCCGCGCGCGTGGCACATGCTCTCGGACGCTCTCTCCGCGGTCCCAGAGCGGCTCTGGCACGCCGTCGCGGTCGGGTCGGTGGGTGAACGCGCCGGCACGGAGTTCCACGCGTTCGCGCGACGCGCCCGCGAGGTACCGACCGTCGAGGAGATGGCGACGGGAACGCGCCCCGTCCCGGACGAGCCCGACCTGCAGTACTTCGCAGCGACGGCGGTCCTCGCGCACCTCGCGCGATCCGAAACGATCGCTGGGCAGCATGCTGCGGAGGCGATTCGCAGGATAGGGCAAAAATCGCAAGAGATTGCCGCGTGGGCGCTCGACTCGGCGTTCGCGCGTCCGCTTCCGACCGACGCCTTCCGCGCGTTCGACACGACGATTCGCACGACCGCGGGCAGCGTGCTCGTCGAGGTGCTCAAGCTCCAGCGGTATCGCAAAGAGCAAAAGACGACATGAGGTAGACGGCGTGCCGACCGTCGAGCCCAAGCAGCTCGCTCGCGAGAAGATCGCTGCGGCGCGCATCTGGCTCTTACGCGAGCGTCCATTCTTCGGGGTGCTGGCGCGCTACCTCGTGGTCGAGCCCTCCGAGCGAACCGAAGCCTTCCGACTGTTGCCCGACGATCGTCTGCTCGTTCGTGCCGAGCCGGTCGCCAACCTCCCCTTCGCGTATCTGTGCGGGCGGCTCGCGCATCTCACGCTGCACGCGGCGCTGCGTGCCATCCGCCGCGCGGCAGGACGCGACGGCGCGCGCTGGAACCGCGCGCACGACTTGGCGATCGATCCGCTCGTTCGTGCCGCGTCGCTCGAGGATCTGCCCATCGATCGTCCTCCGGGCGTGACCGAGGGCATGGCCGCGGAGACGGTGTTCGAGCTGCTCGACGCGCGCGCGGCGCCCCCGACCGGACAGTGGGATCTCGCCGATCCGCCGGGCCTTCCCCCACCCTCCATCGCACCTCCCCCGCTCGGGGGCGGCGGCAGCGACGGCGAGGACTCGGACGAAGACGCGACGACACTGCCGCTGCCCGGCCTGCCGTCGTTCGACTCGATCACGGCGTCGGACGAGCGCGACGTGCAATGGAAGCTCCGGCTCGCCGAGGCGATCCAAGCGGACGTGGACGCAGGCGGAAAGACATGGGGACAGCTGCCCGCGTGGGGCAAGGAATGGATCCGCGCGACCATCGAGCCGCCGCCGCGGTGGGAGGCCGTGCTCCAAGGCGCGATGGCAGGGATCGTCCGGACGCGACGGACGTTCCTCCGACCGTCGCGCCGATTGGCCGCCGTGCACGCGATGCTCGAGCTCGGCCCCGACGACGCGTGGGTGGTCACGATGCCCGGGCGGAAGGTCGAGCCCGTCGGCAGGCTCGCCGCGGTGCTCGACACGAGCGGCTCGGTGCCCGCATCGGCGCTCGCGCGTGCCCTCGGTGGGATCGCGGCCGCCGCGAGCGCAGAAGGGCTCGACGAGGTGCGGCTCGTCCAGTGCGACGCCACGATCACGAAGGACTCCGTCGTGTCGCCCGCCGAGCTGGTGCTCGAGCGTTTCGAGATCGTCGGCCGCGGCGGCACTGATTTCCGGTCGCCGCTGACGAAGCTCGCAAGCGACGCACGGCGCGAGGGCGCACGGTTCACCGTCGTGTACGTGACGGATCTCGACGGTCCGTTTCCCGCCGCGTCGGAGGTCTCGTCACTCGACGTGTTGTGGGTCGTGGTCGCGCCGCCGGCGAAGCCGCCTCCCTTCGGACGGGTGGTCGAGCTCGCATGACGGGCGAACCTGACCCCCTGACGCCGTTGCTATGCTGCGTCGCCCATGCTCGGTCGCGACGTTCTGCGTGCGCTGCTCGCGGACCCTGCGGCGAACGCGCCGGAGGTCAACGTCGCGCTCGCCGAAGAAGGAGACCTCGAGGCGCTCCACAAGCTGGTCAAGTGCGCGGGCGTCACGAGCGACGTGCTCGATGCGATCGGTCGCCGGATCGAGGACGAGGGCGCGGCCGTGGGCACGGACCCCGATGCGCCCCCACCCGATTCGCGCGAGGCGCGCCGGCGCCGCACGAGCGACGGCGAGGACGTCGACCCCGAGCTCGAGGCGCTCAAGGCAGATCCCGTCGGCGTCCTCGACGGTCTGCTCGTGCGCCACGCCCACGCGCGCGCTTCGCTCCTCGACGCCGTCGCGCTGCGACATCCGAACGTGCCCGACTACGTGCTCCACGCGGCGCTCCATCCGAACGCATCGCCCGACGCCGTCACGCGCGCCGCACGGTGGCCGTCCCGTTCTCCGTTGCACGACCGTCCGTGGCTGGCGCGGCTCGGCCCGGACGCGCCGACGCTCGAGACGTGGGCAGCCAGCGACGACCCGCTCCTGCGAGAGGCTGCGGCGCGCATCGCGATGGGCTCGCTACGCAGGACGCTCGCGCGCGACACGAGCCGGCGCGTGCGCCGGGCGTGCGCGACGGGCGGGATCGACGACGAGGTCCAACGCCAGCTCGCGTGCGACCCGTGCCCCGACGTGCGCGAACGCGCGGGACGACGCGCCGCGAGCGAGCCCGCCGGCGATGCGTGGTTGCTCGGCGCCATGAAGAAGGGCGGCGTGATGGCCGACGATGCTGCCGGCGCACTCGTCGAGGCGGGGACCAGCCTCGATGCCGAAGGCGCGGCGCTCGTGGGGATGGTGCTCCCACCCGAACAGGTCGCGCGCGTGCTCGGCGAGCTCGACGAGACGTCGGTGTCGTCCGACGCGGGGATCGGGTTGGCCGTCGGGCTCGCGCGACGTGCGCCCGAGATGGAGGACGGCCGTCTTGCCGAAGGCCACGAAGAAGGCGTGAGCGAGCTGATCGAGGCCTGCGTGCGCGTCGTCGCGCGAAGCAAGGCGTTGCCCGTGAGCCCGGTCTTGACCGGCAAAGCGCGACTCGCCGCGTGGCTCGGAGAGGTCGTCGCGCGTGGCGATCTCGTCGACGAGGACGAGCTCGCGGCGGCGATGGTCTCGGGAGCCGTGGGCGCCCACGGCATCCTGCTGGCGCGCTGGATCGGTGCGCGTGCGGGCCGCGCGCCAGGGCTCGTGAAGCGGCTCGTGGGCTCGCTGCTCGCGGTGGCTCGGGGCACTCGAGCGGCCGTCGTCCCGGCGCGGTTCCTGTCCATCGCGTGGGACTGCGCCGACGTCGGCGACGACGAGATGCTCGCGCTCGCGCGCGCGGGTGCCGCTCCCCCGCTGCCGGGCTCGCGCCTCGCGCGCGCCGACTCGGATGCTGCCGTCGCCGCCGCGCTCGAGGTGGATCTCGATCCGCTCGCGCGAAGCCTGCAGACGCTCGATCAGGTCGTGCTCTCGATGCGGGCGCCTCTGGCTCCATCGCTGCGGGCGGCGCTGGCAGTCGTGCCGTCCGATCCACGTCGATCGCGGATGGTGGTGCAGTCGCTCCCGACCTGGCAGGGCGAGCCGACGGGACGCCGGATCCATCGGCTCCTGAAGGCCAATGCGATCGCGCTCAGCGCCGCGGGCCGGGCTCCTTCGAGCTCGGGGCCGAGCATCCCGCCGCTGTGGAGCTCGCGCGACTTGCCCGAAGGCGAGCTGGCCGTCGGGCTCGTGACGGGCACCCTGTCGGCGCAGGACGTCGCCGACCGGGTTCGCAAGGGCCGTCCGCCGCTCACGAACGGCTTGATGCTCGGCGCCGCGATGGACGCTGCGGCGAGCAAGGGCAAGGCGAGCCTCGCACCGCTCGTCGAGCTCTGCGACGAGCAGGCGCGCCACGACGCGGCGCTGCTCGCGGCCGCGATCATCGCGGGGCCCGGAGTGCGTGCGAAAGCACGTCCCATGCAGAGCGCGATGGCCATGGTCGCGGCGATGGCCGAGCGCGTCGGCGCTGCACCGATGGCCTGCGTGGTCGAGGCCCTCGCGACGCTCGAGCGACGCAAGCCAGGAACGCTCGAGGCAGCCACTCCGGGCTCGCCCGTCGCTCGCGCGGTCGTCGGCAGCGCGATCGCACGCGCCTACCAGAGCATCGGCTGACCCATGGACCGCCGCCAGCCAGCATGCGCTCGAGACCGGCGATGACGGGTATGTTGGCGCGTTGGTCACCCCGCGCGTGGGCGCGCTCCCTGTGGCAGCACCTCGTCAAGTCGCACACGAGCCCTGGTCGGCTCGCCCTCGCCGTCGCGGTCGGCATCTTCATCGGACACCTGCCCATCATCCCGTTCCACTTCTTCGCGACAGTCATCGTGTGCTGGATCTTTCGCCTGAACACGGCGACCACGTACTTGGCGGCCAACGTCTCCAACCCGTTCTTGTTGCCGTTCCTGGTGTTCGGCAGCGTGCAAGCTGGGCATCTGCTGCTCGAAGGAAGCTTCCTGCCGGTCGGCGTCGCGCAGCTCGCGGAGGAAGGACCGAAGAGATTCTTCTCCGCGTTGCTGCTGGGCTCGGTGGTCCAAGGAGCGTTGCTCGGCGGCTTCCTCGGCGCCTTGACGTACGTCGTGCTTCGACGACGGCGTCGAGGGCGGCCTCCCGAGCCCATCGAGGTCGCGATGGACGACGTGGCGTCGCGCTACGCGCGCGGTCGCAGAGCGGCCTATCACTACGTTCGATCGAAGCTCCGCACCGATCCGGTGGCACGCGCGGTCGCGGAGCGTGCGCCCGCCGGCGGCGACGTGATCGACCTCGGATGCGGCCGCGGACAGACCGCCGTCCTTCTGGCGGTGCTCGACCCCACGCGGCGCGTTCGGGGCATCGATTGGGACGAGACGAAGCTCGGCGACGCGCGTGACGCCGCAGCCGGGCTGTCCGCGACGTTCGAGCGTGCCGACGTGCGCGAGGCGCAGTTGCCACCTGCCTCGTGCGACGCGCTGCTCGTGCTCGACGTCCTTCACTACCTGCCGAAAGCGACCCAGGACGAGGTGCTCGCGCGCGCCTGTCGTGCGATTCGCCCGGGAGGAACCTTGCTCGTGCGCGAGATGGACGATGCACGCGGCTGGCGCAGCTGGGCGACGCGCGCCGAGGAGCGCGTGTTCACCACGCTGCGGTTCAATCGCGGCGAGCGATTGGTCTTCAGGCCGGCGGCCGAGCTGGTCGCGCTGTGCGAGCAAGAAGGCCTCGAGGTCACGGTCGAGCCGATGTGGGGCTCTACCCCGTTCGCCAACGTCCTCGTCGAGGCGCGGCGGCCCACGACCGGTTGACGCCACGAGATGGCGGCCGCAAGAATGCCTTCACGGTGCGAGGCCACGTGCCCGCATCTCGAACGACCCGCTGGGCGCGAATGCCCCGGCGAGAGGAGAAGAGAAGATGCATCCCGCTTTCATGGGCTGGTGGGCCGGCGCACGTCGTCGGCACGGTTGTGGTACGTCGGCAAGCTGCGGTCACGACGGCATGCACACCCAGGGCTTCGGCGGAGACGGCGACCCGGGTGGGGGCACGTTCGGCGTCCGCCGTCCGCTCCGCTTCCTCGCCTATCGGCTGGACCTCGACGACAAGCAGGTCGCCGAGCTCGCGCGGATCCTGAGCGACTTGAAGACGGAGCGCGCACAAGGCGCCGTCGACGAGCGCCGGACCGTCTCGGGCTTCGCGGACGCGCTCGCGGGCGAGAGCTTCGACGCCGCGAAGGTCGCTGCGATCGCGAGCGACCGGGTCCGCATCGCGGAGCGCCTCCGCGACGCGGTGGTCCGAGCCCTCGAACGCATCCACGCGATGCTCGACAAGGAGCAGCGCGAGAAGCTCGCGTACCTCATCCGCACGGGTACCCTGACGATCTGAGGGGTCCGCCGGGCTCGCCGGGCCTCGTGCCGAGGCTGAGGCAAATCAACTCGATCGCCCCCTTCCGTGCACGGAAGGGGGTGCGGCCGACGCGCATGGCGTACCATCGTCAGCGCGGGCGCTATCCGTCCGCCCTTTGTCGCGAGGTGTCGGATGGGGAACGGTCGATGGATTCTTACGTTCGTGGTCACGGCGTTTCTCTCCGGCTGCATCATCACCACCGATGACGGCGATGGGGGGATCACTCCACCTCCACCCGTGGGACCGACGTGCCGGACTGCCGCGGATTGCCCGACCGGCAACTACTGCAGCATCACCGGGCAGTGCTACACGGTGCGCGCCGAGTGCTCGACGGACGCCCAATGCGGCGCAGGTGAGTTCTGTGCGAGCGGACGTTGTTACCCGTCGATGACCGGGTGCACGTCGAACGCTCAGTGCGGCGCGGGCCTCTATTGCGGCATCGACGGTCGCTGCTACTCGCAGATCGCATTGTGCACGAGCGACGCCGAGTGCGGCGCCGGCTACACGTGCTTGAACGGATCCTGCTACCCGAGCATGTCCGGTTGCACGTCGAGCGAGCAGTGCGGCTACGGGTTCTACTGCGGCTACGACGGCCGTTGCTACGCCAACACGGCGTCGTGCGGGTCGGATGCCGATTGCCCGACGAGCTACTACTGCGCGAGCGACGGCGGCTGCTATCCGGGCATGGTCGGTTGCACGTCGAGCGAGCAATGCGGATACGGCTACTACTGCGGCTGGGACGGCCGCTGCTACGCCAACCTGGCCGGGTGCGGGAGCGACGCCGACTGCCCGACCGGATACGTCTGCGCAAGTGACGGAAGCTGCTACCCGGGCACGACCTCGTGCACGTCGCGCGATGAATGTGGGTACGGCTATTACTGCGGCTGGGACGGCCGCTGTTACGCCAACCTGGTCTCTTGCGGCAGCGATGGAGACTGTTACGCGGGTGAGTACTGCGCGTCCGACGGGCAGTGTTACCCGGAGATGACCGGTTGCACGTCGAGCACGCAGTGCGGCTACGGCTACTACTGCGGTTGGGACGGCCGCTGCTACGCCAACCTCGTGTCGTGCGGCACCGACGCCGACTGCTTCGCGGGTGAGTACTGCGCCTCCGATGGGCAGTGTTACCCCGGCATGACCGGCTGCACCTCGAGCGCGGAGTGCGGCTACGGCTACTACTGCGGCTGGGATGGCCGCTGTTACTCGAATCGCGTGGTCTGCGCCTCGAACGCCGATTGTCTGAGCGGGTACGTGTGCGCGTCCGACGGCCAGTGTTATCCCGGCACGACGGGCTGCACCTCGAGCTCCGAGTGCGGCTACGGCTACTACTGCGGCTGGGACGGCAACTGCTACTCGAACGTCGCGACCTGCGCCACGGACGTCGACTGCAAGATTGGCGACTACTGCGCTTCGGACGGTCGCTGCTACCCCGACATGAGCGGCGGCGGCTGCAACTCGAGCGCGGATTGCCCCTATGGCCACTACTGCGCTTCCGACCGCGGTTGTTACCCCGACGTCGCCGTCTGTCTCAGCGACTCGGACTGCATCCCCGGCTACTACTGTGCTTCCGACGACCGGTGTTATCCGGGGATGGTCGGCTGCACCTCGGATAGCCAGTGCGGCCTCGGCTACTACTGCGAGTCCGATGGCCGGTGTTACTCGAGCCGCGTCTGCCTGAGCAACGCCGATTGCCTGCC
>JADZFZ010000753.1 GCA_020854145.1 Deltaproteobacteria bacterium
GCGAGGTCCACGGGAGCTTCGAGCGTGAAGCTGCGCATGTCGCCTCGTTCGTACGCGAGATGGACGTTGCGGGCGTCCGCGAGCTCGCGGCCGTATGCGACCATCTCCGGCGAGAGATCGACCGCGTGGCTTCGGATGCCCATCGCAGCGAAGGCGAGCGCATGTCGTGCGGGACCGGCGGCCAGCTCGACGAAGCTCGCCGGCCCGCGACCTCGGCGCCGCTCGTAGACGTCGGCGAGAAAGGTGCGCTCACGGTCGATGTCTCGATACGAGAACGCGAGGTCGTAGACGAACGGTGCTGCGTAGATGGCGCGATGGGTCACGGGTGCTCGCCGCGGGGGGCACCGGCAGGTCGGCGTGGTCGGGGTCGCTCTTCGTCGATGTCGAGCAACAGGTAAGTCAGCGCGAGCCCGCCGATCGCGGTCGCCGCGCTCACTCCCAGCATCGCACGGGCTCCGACCTCGTCCAGATCGCCATCGGAGTCCGAGAAGGCGAGGAATCCGAGCCCGGCACCCACGAAACCGCCTGCGAACATCCCGAGCTCGACGCCGATCGATTGCCCGGTCGTCACGTCGCGACCTCTCGTGAGGAGGTCTCCGATCACGAGCCCACCCATCGAGCCCACGATGGCCGCCGACGTCAGCGCGCGCACGTCCTCCACACCGAGCACGACCATCGTGGTCAGTCCCGTGTAGAGCCCACCGAGGAAGGTCGTCTGCACCAGCTCCGCGTCTCCCCAGGTCCACGACCGCGCGCTCGCGAACAGCCGGCCTCCCACGACGCCTGCTGCCGCGCCGACCAACCCGGCCACGACGACGCCGGGATCCCGCTCGAGGTCGACGTCGTCGCCCACGGCGATCACTCCGAGCCCCAGACCGAGCCCGAGCCCGACGTCGGAGCCGAGATAGGCGGCGTGCGCCTCTCCTGCCGTCATGTCCGTCTGGTCTGCCCACAGATAGCCGACGCCGAGCTCGAGCATGCTGACGACGAGCATGCTCGCGAACATCGTCTGCTCGTCACTACCGTCGTCGAGGAGCAGCGACAGCAGTGCACCGTGCGCCAGCCCGCGCACCGCGCCGCTCAGCCCGAGCGCGGTGGCGCCCCAGGGCACATCCGCGTCGCGCGTCAGGAGAAAGGGCAGGAAGAAGCTGCCTCCCGCCACGAGCAGATAGAGCCCGAGGAACCCCTTGGTGTCGTCCACGTCCAGCGACAGTGGCGTGAGGGGCCCGGCGGCGGCCAACCCGTAGATCGTCGCTCCGATCACCAGCGCGAGCCGCCCGTTGCCTTCCGGCTCGGGTGCTGCGGGTGCGGGCTCGCGGCTCGGAGCCACCCGCGTCGGCGCCCGACTCTCGCCGCTGTCCGGCGCGGTGCTCGGTGGCGGGATCCAGGCGTCCAGGCTGCCGTCGGGCGCCCCTCGCCTCGGGCCGGGCGCACCATCGGTGCGGCGCATCGCCGTGTGTCTCTCGCGCGCCTCGCGCGCGAGATCGCGCGCTGCGCTGCGGCGTCCTGCCGTCGTCGCTCGCGTCGCGACCTCGTCGAGCAGCCTCCCAGCGTCGTCCCACGCGCCCGCCACCAGCGCGTCGAGCGCCCGGTCGTAGAGGGCCTCGACATCGGGCGATTCGCAGCCTTCCGGGCCGCTGCAGCTCCCAGCATCCGCTTGCGTGGGCGCGCCTGCGTCGCTGCTCGGAGCGGTCGCGTCGGCCGCGCTCGGGATCGCCCCCGCGTCCTGAGCGACCGCCGCTGCCGGCCACAGGCAGCCAGCTACGACGGCGACGAGCAGAGCCCCCATCGAGGCTCAGCGTCCCTCCGCCACCCTCCGGTCGGCAAGCTCGTTCAGGTAGACCTCGAGATTCGTGTACCCGAGATACCCGAAGACGACCATCGACACTCCGGTTCCGTTGTGATCCGGAGTGCTCGGATCGAGCCCGTGCTCGAGCTCCCAGGAGTCCGGCATGCCATCGCGGTCCGCGTCCGGGAGAGGCTCGGGCGGCGTGGCAAACGCCGGCTCGTCGGGATCGTTGGGCGAGCTCCCGAGCGGTGTCGGATCGATGGTACCCGCGCCGATCGGATCCATCAGCCGACGGTCCATGGGATCGCGCGGGAATGCACCCGCGTTGGCCGCCATCCACGCGGGCAGGTCGGTCGCGGGCACGTAGGTCACCTCGGGGAACGGGTGACGCGTGGTGCGCAGCTCGCCGCTCGGGCGTTGCCTGTTGGGCCCGCTCGCGTCGAGGTCGTTACAGCAATAGACGAGATCGAGATCCGACCACGAGGGGAACACGTTCATCCGATTCCCGGAGAGATAGAGCGACGAACGATCCGATTGCAGGATCTCGCTGAGCATCATGAATCCGCGATAATCGCCGGCGAACAGGTAATTGTTGACCCAGTTCATCGCGTAATAGATGGGCTCGTCGCTGCCCACCTCCGTCGAGTTCTTGATCCAGATGCCGATGGGCGGATCCCAGAGGAGGTTGTTCGACAGCTCGAGGTTGAGCGTCGTGCCGCCCGCGCCGTCGCTCTCGCGCGACAGCTCGGGGAAGCGTCCTTCGATTCGCGTCCAGACGTTGTGGTGGATGGCGAGGTTCTGGAGCTCGTAGTCGCTCGGGTCGCTGTAGTTGACCAGCATCCCGCCGTACATCGAGTGGTCGCCCAGCGTCTCGGCCAGGATGGAGCTCTGCACGGTGATGTCGCTCGCGTACGAGATCTGGACGCACTCGTCGTTGGCCCGCGCGAAGGAGCAATGATCGAAGATTGCGCGCCGGACGTACGTGAGCCTGAGCGCGTCGTCGAGCCCGCGGCCCGCGGGACGAGAGCGCACGTGGCGCACGATGATGTCCTCGTTGAGGCCTCCGACCTCGAGGCCCTCTTCGTTGATCCGGATTCCGCGCACGACGATGCCGCCGGGCGACGTCTGGCCGGCGATCGTGACCTGCGGGTGGACGAAATGCGCCGGGGCTTCGATGACGCCGCTGACGTCGAACACGATGTAGCGAGGACCGCGCGTCTCGAGCGCCGCGTTGAGCGACCCGGGGCCGCTGCCGGCGAGCGTCGTGACGTGGATGACCTGACCGCAGCGCCCGCCGCGCGAGATCGCGCCGAAACCTTCGGCGCCCGGGAACGCCGGGACGTCGGGCAGCTCCGCGCACGCGCCCCCATCGGGCGGCGGCGGCACCGGTGGCGGCGGCACGGGCGGTGGGGTCCCACCCTCGCCGGGCGGCGGCGGCACGGGCACGGTGCCGTCGATCGTCGGGCCACCGCCATCGCCGGGCGGAGGCACCGGAGGAGGCGTGGCCCCGTCGGCCTCGCTCGTACCGCCGGACTTGGATGCCCCGCAGGCCGTCGCAGTCGCCAGGAGACACACCATGAGCGCTCGTCGCATGCCCTGGTGCTGACGGAGCGCGCCACCACTGTCAACGCGTCCCTCGCGGATGTGTCCGGGGTTAGGATCCCGCGCGATGGCGCGCGCGCTCCTGCTCACCCAGTGTCTCCAGAACGACTTCGCCGCGGTGCTCGGGCCCGATCAGGCCGTGCCGAACCGGCTGCACGTCGGGCCTTCGGAGGCGCGAAGGCTGCT
Source organism: Deltaproteobacteria bacterium (assembly GCA_020854145.1). GTDB lineage: Bacteria > Myxococcota_A > Polyangia > Polyangiales > JADZFZ01 > JADZFZ01. Next base: position 3,578 of record JADZFZ010000753.1, read on the forward strand.
CGGCTACGAGCCGCGATCGGGGCCCGTGGCGCAGATGCTCGCGTGGGCGCGCGCCCAGTCGGCCGACGATCTGGCCATCGTTCACATCCGCGACTGGCACGACCCGGATGATCCGGCGCAACGCGACCACCTGCGGACGTTCGGCGACCATTGCCTCCGCGACACCGAGGGCGCACGGCTCGTGCTCGACCTCGAGAGCGACCTGCGCCCGAACGAGCGCATCGTGGAGGCATCGGGCCTCAACGACTTCGAGCGCACACGCCTGCCCGAGGTGCTCGCGGAGGTTCTCGGTTCGACCTCTCCGCCACACCCCCTCTTCCCGCAGGAGGAGCCGATGGTAGGCAGGGCAGAGGCGCTGGCGGATTGTCGAGTCGCCGTGGTCGGTGTGTGGACCGACGCGAAGGTCTCCTTCCTGCTCTACGACCTCAAGACGCGTCTCGGGATCGACCATCTCGCCACCTGCAGCGCGCTCACCGCGAGCTCGTCGCGCACTCAGCACTTCAATGCGCTCGAGCAGCTCCGCCGCCTGCTCGGGGTCCATTGCTTCGACTCGGTCGGCGAGCTGGCGCAATGGTTGGTGCCGGAGGCCGGCGCACCCCGATTGTCCAGTGTCGCCGCCACGTCGCGGCCCAAGATCGGCTTCGCTGCATCCGCCGAGGCCGCGGAGCCCATCTCCGAGGTCGATCACGACATTCTCGCGTGCCTCTACCGCGACAGCGCGCGGCTCGAGCTCGAGCCGCTGGGAGGGGGATTCTCGGGGGCGCGCGTGCTTCGCGTCGCGTCGTGGGACTCGCTCGGCCACGTGCAGGCACAATCGGTCGCGAAGCTCGGCCCGCGCGCGCTGGTCGCCACGGAGCGGGCGTCGTTCGAGCGCGTGGAGGACGTGCTCGGCAACGATGCTCCATCGGTCCGCGGCTTCGTCGATCTCGGCGAGCGCGCAGGGCTCAAGTACTCGTATGCCGCAATGGGGCAAGGGCGCGTCCGGACGCTGAAACGACTGTTCGAGGATGGGGTCTCCGAGGAGAGCCTGATTCGAGTCCTTTCGGCCGCGCTCGAGGACGTGCTCGGGCGCTTCTATGCGGTCGCGCAGCTCGAGCGCCTTCCGCTCCTCGAGCACTATCGATTCTCGCCGTCATTCGCGGCCGGTGTCCGCAAGAACGTCACGGCAATCGTCGGGGAGTCGGCGGCCGGGTCCGCGCGATTGTCGTTTCCGGGCGGGTACGAGGTCGAGAATCTGTGCGCATTCTACGAGCACCATCTCCCTGCAATGCGTGCTCGACCGGGCGAGCAGCGTTACGTCTCCTTCGTCCACGGCGATCTCAATGGCGCGAACGTGCTCCTCGACGCGCGGGACAACGTCTGGCTGATCGACTTCTTCCACACGGCGCGTGCGCACGTCCTCAAGGACCTCGCGAAGCTCGAGAACGACGTGCTCTATCTATTCACGCCTCTTCGCGACGAGGACGAGCTGGCCGCTGCGCTCTCGATCACGCGTGCGCTCCGCGCGGTGACCGAGCTCGGCGACGCGCTGCCCGAGTCGCTCGAAGGGATCTCGGCGCCCGCCCTCGCTCGTGCGTGGCGCGTCGTGCGCTGGCTGCGCGCCCTCGGCGGTAGGCTCGTGCACGAGGATCGCGATCCCGAGCAGCTCTCGGTGGCGCTCCTCCGCTACGCGGCGCACACGCTGTCGTTCGACGAAGCCTCGCCGCTGCAGCGCCGATGGGCGCTCGCCTCGGCGTGCGGGCACGCCGAGGACGTCACCCGCGCGCGGGGCTGACCCCGAGCCTACGCGCGCCCCGTCCGCTCGCGGGCGAACAGGCCCGAGAGCGGCCTTCGGCCCCATCGGCCCTCGGCAATCATCTCGTCGAGAGCCGCCTGCATCCGCTCGCGCACCTCCTCGCGCAGCCTCAGGACCGCGTCGGGGTCGTCGGCGAGCTCGGGGCCGCCCTCCCATCGCATCGGCTCGAGCACACGGACCTTCATGCGAACGGGCAGCGGCAAGTACGGCGGAGTGCCCAGGAAGACGCCCCACGGAAGGCCGAACGAGACGGGCAGCACCTCGATGCGAAGCAGCTTCTTCAGGCCGGTCTTGCGCACGAGCTCGCGGCCGTCGGTCGCGATGTAGAGCGCATCGTGCGCGCCCGCGGAGACCACGGGCACGATGGGAACCCCGGCTCGCAGCGCGACGCGCACGAAGCCGCGGCGTTGGCCGAACACGATCTCGCCGCGTCTGGCCGCCGGTCGATACGCGTCGATGTCGCCGCCGGGATAGACCAGAACCTTGGCGCCCCGACGAAGGAGCTGCCTCGCGTGGTCCGGGTGCGCGGGTACGGCGCCGAGGCGCGACAACATTCGACCGACCGGCACGAGGCGGAACGCGGCATCGTGCATCAGGCCGTAGGCGGGCTCCTCGACGCCTCGCCGGCGCCACCAAGCCACCATCAACGCGAACATGTCGGGTGCCATCGTGCCGCCGTTGTGGTTGCCGACGAGGAGCGCGGGTCCGTCCGGCACGTTCTCGAGCCCCTCGACGACCGTCTCGTGCCAGCGCTCGACGAAGAACGCGATCGTCTCGAGCAGATCGGCGATGACCTCCGGCGAGCGTGCGCCGAGCGGATCCTCGGGAGGTGCAGGCACCCAGTACCATGGGTCGACCAGGAGCTTGCCGATCCCGCTCACACGCGAAGGGTAGTCGATGGCGAGCACCGGCCCGGTTGCGTGATGTCACGCGCGGTCGTCGGCCTTGGGTGCCGTCCCGGCCGGCCGACGCCCTTCGCCGAGAGCACCGGTCGCGCGCGTGTTGCGACGCACCATCGTCGTGCTTGACATCATCTTTCGGATCCCATATGGGTGCGGCGTTCGTGATGTTGCAGTGCAACATGAGCGACGAGGAGGCCTTCGTGATCATCGTTCCACAGCGTCCGGTCCTCGCCACCGGGATGGCGGCAACCCTGCAGGGCATCGGCGGCGGTCTCGGGTGGTCCGTCCTGCCGGCCACGATGCCGCTCGTCGCGACGGAGCTCCGGATGTCGCATGCGGAGTCCGGCTTCGTGTGGGGTGCGGCCGCGCTCGGGATCGCGATCGCGTCGCCCTTCGGGGGTGCGGCGGTCGACCGATTCGGTCCTCGAAGGGTCGCGGGTGTCGCGATGCTCGCGGGTGCCCTCGCGTGCGCGGCGCGTGCGTGGGCCTTCTCGCCGCTCGCTCTGGCGTTGACCATGCTCTTGTTCGGCATGCACGTCGGTTTCGTCGCGCCCTCGATCCCGAAGGCGCTCGCGGGGCACGTCGCGGCCAATCGTCTCGCACGCGCGAACGGCCTCGCGCTCCTGGCCTACACGCTCGGGACGGCGCTGACGGTGCTCGTCGCTCGCACCGTGCTGGCTCCGCTCGTGGGCGGCTGGCGTCCGCTGATGATCGTGGCGGCGTTCGCGATGGCGCTCGCGGGCGTGCTGTGGCTCGTGCTGCTGCGCGACCGCACGACGCTCGCGCGCCACGCGTCGGTCGCGGATGGGCTGCGGCTGCTCCGCAACGCGGGCGTGCGCAACGTGGCCGCGATCCACTTCCTGCTGTTCGGCGGCTACCTCGCGCTGCTCGGGTATCTCCCTCGTGCGTTGATCGAGTCGGGGCTGTCGCCGTCACAGACCGGCCTGACGGTCGCGGCCTGGCTCGGCTCGGCGGGCGTTGCGAACTTCGCGGGGCCCTGGCTGTCGGACCGTATCGGGCTCCGGAAGCCGACGGTGCTGCTCGGCGCCGTGGTGGCCGCGTTCGCACTTGCAGCAGTGGCATTCGCACCTGCAACATTGAGGGCTCCGCTCCTGGCCCTGGGCGCGCTGGGCGGCGGCGCGTTCGCACCGCTCGTGCTGATGCTGCCGCTCGAGCTTCCGGGCGTCGGCCCCGCGAAGGCGGGAGCCGCCCTCGGCCTGCTCATGCTCGTGGGACAGATCGGGGGCTTCCTGCTCCCGATGGCCGTCGGCATCGCGGCTCAGGAAGGCGGCTTCGCGCTCGCGATCGGCCTGCTCGCCGTGGTGCACGTCGCCATCGTCCTTCCGGCGCGGCGGCTGCCGGAGACCGGTGTTGCGGCGCAACAATCCACTGAGCCGTCGAACGACGCGCCGGCGCTCGAACGGGCTGCGTAGCAGCACAGGATCCCACAAGCCCCGACACGAGCCGGAAGCCTCACGGCGTTGTCGTGGACCATTCGAGCCACCAGCGCTGCGTGCTACGCTCGCCCGCCATGCGCGGCTCTTTTCGCTCGTGGTTGGTCTGTCTCTTCCTCGTGGGCTTGGCGCCCGCCGCGTGCGGCGACGACGACGGTGCGTCGAGCGGGAACGACGCGAGCACGCCGCCCCCCACGCCGCCGGGCACTCCGCCTCCGCCGCCCGGCACTCCGCCTCCGCCGGTGCCGCCTGGCACTCCACCTCCGCCGCCTGGCACTCCGCCTCCGCCCGTACCTCCGGGCACTCCGCCTCCGCCGGTACCTCCGGGCACTCCGCCTCCCCCCACGCCGCCACCTCCACCCGGTGGTGAGACCTTCTCGGTCGATTGGGGCCCGCTCGTCGTCCCCAACGGCGAGGACACCTTCTGCGTCACGAGGCGCCTCGGCAACCCGAGCCAGATCCGGGTGAACCAGATTCACAACGTGCTCCGCGCGTACTCGCACCATCTGATCGTCTATCGCGTCGCCGACACGGAAGAGCGCATCGATCCTTATCCGTGCACTCCTTTCGTCGGGACGCTCGGCGGGGACGAGTCTGCGCCGCTGGCGATCACGCAGATTGCCGACGAGACGATCGCGCTGCCGGAAGGCGTCGGCTACACGTTCGCCCCGAATCAGATGATCCGGCTCGAGATGCACTTCGTGAACTCGTCGGGCGGCGACCAGGAGATCAGCGCGACGGCATCGTTCATCACGATGCCCGAGACGGCGTTCGTGCACGAAGCCGACTTTCTCTTCATCGGCAATCCCGACATCAGCATCGACGCGCGCTCGACGTCGAGCCTCGACACGTACTTCGCGATGCCGCGTGGTCTCGGCGACGTGAGCATCTTCGCCATCACCGGGCACACCCACCAATGGGGAACCCGCATGTACGTCGGCACGACCACCGGCAGGGGAGGACCCGACACTCCCGTCTACGACGTGCCCGATTGGTACTGGGACGAGCCCGAAACCGTCTATCACGGCGCGGGATTCCGGGTTCCACCCGGCGGAGGGTTCCACTTCACGTGCGAGTGGAACAACCTCAGCTCCTCGCGTGTCGGGTTCGGCGAAGGCGCCAACGACGAGATGTGCTTCTTCTGGGCCTACTACTATCCCAGCCAGGGCCCGAAGGTCTGCATCCACACCGACCAGACGGGTGTCGGCGTCGACGCCTGCTGCCCCGGGCACATCGCGTGCGCCTTCCTCGAAGGTGCGTTCTAGCCCGAGATCAAGCGCATCTTCCGGAGTCCGTTCGTCCTGAGCGCCTTTCGAGCGAAGCGAGGAAGGCAGTCGAAGGACGCGATCGTGTGCTTCGACCGCCCTCGCAAGCACGGGCGCTCGGCACGAACGGTGAGTGGGACGCGTCGTATCGCTCGTTCTGGGTCTAGCGCCCTTCGCGGACGCGACGGTCGGCGAGCTCGTTCAGGTACACTTCGAGATTGGTGTAACCGTCGTAGCCCAGCGACTGCCGGCAGACGCTGGTCCCATTGTGGTCTTGCTGCGCGGGATCGAGCCCGTGCGCCCGCTCCCATTCGTCGGGCATGCCGTCGCGATCGGCGTCGGGGGGCGGCGCCGGCGGCGGGCCCGGCATGAACGACAGCCGCTCGGCGTCGTCGACGTGCGCCGTCCCGTAGCTGCGTTCGTCGATTCGCCCGGCACGAATGTCGGCCATCAACCGTTGGTCGAGCGCGTCGCGCGGGAATGCCCCCGCGTTCGCCACCATCCAGGTCGCGAGCTGGTCCGACGGTGTGTACGTGATCACCGGGAAAGGGTGCCTGTCCCGCCTCAGCTGGCCAGCCGGAGCGCGCCCGTTCGGGCCGCCCCGGTCGAGATCGTTGCAGCAGTACACGAGGTCGAGATCACGCCAATCCGGGAACGCAGTGTGACGATTGCCGGCGACGAAGATGCTGGTTCTATCCGAGGCGAGAATCTCGTCGTTCATCATGAAGCCGCGGTAGCGCCCCGCCTGCATCCAGTTGTTGACCCAATTGAGGCGGTAATGAATCGGGCCATCCACGGGGATCTCGCTCCGTCCTTTGACCCAGACGCCGATCACCGGGCCCCAGAGCAGGTTGCACGACAGCTCCAGCGACAAGAAGCTGTTGGGCGCCGCCGGGCTCTCCCGCGAGACCTCGGGCATTCGCCCTCCGATTCGCGTCCACACGTCGTGGTGGATCGAGATCTCGTCGAGCGGGTGGGCCGGCGGATCCGTGTAGTTGATCAGCATGCCGCCGAACTGCGCATGCTCGCCGATGGTCTCCGCGAAGATGGACGCCTGCACGGTGACCTGACGCGCTTGCGAGATCTGCACGCACTCGTCCTGGGCTCTCGCGAACGACCCGTGATCGACGATGACCCGACGCGCGTGCGTGATGCGAAGCGCGTCGTCGAGCCCGCCCTCGAAGCCGTTCGGCCGCGAACGCACGTGCCGCACGATGACCTCCTCGTTGGTGCCGCCGACGTCGCGCGACTCCTCGTCCAGCCGAATGCCTCGCACGGTGATGCCACCCGGCGACGTCTGACCCGCGAGCGTCACATGGCCCTGCTCGATCGCCGCGATCGCGTCGATGACGCCGCTGACGGCGAACACCACGTACCGCGGTCCGCGCGCCGACAGCGCTTCGCGCAGTGATCCGGGGCCGTCGGCGGCCAGAGTCGTCACGGTGATCACGCGCCCGCATCGTCCGCCGCGCGCGACCGCGCCGAAACCCTCCGCGCCGGGGAACGAGGGTACCTCCGGCAGCTCGGCGCACGACGGCAGCGGCCCCGTCGGGCGCGGGCGCGTCACGCTCGGGGGAGTGGCCGGCGGCGGAGCCGAACGCGGCAGCGTGACCGAGCGTCGCGTCCCGAACGGCGGTGGCCAGCTCGAACGATCACACGAGCAGCCGAGCAGACCGAAGAGAACGCAAGACGCGAGCAATGCCGTGGAGCGGCGCATGTGCGCAGGATAGCCGACGCCTTGACCTGCGCCGCGGCGCGTGGAAATTCGAACGATCCGTATGTCCCGAAACGTCTCCGACACGCTCCGCGCGATTCTCGAACGCCGCATCCTCGTGATCGACGGGGCGATGGGCACGATGCTGCAACGCCACCGCCTCGGCGAATCGGGCTTTCGCGGCGACCGATTCCGCGATCATCCGAGCGACCTTCAGGGCGACAGCGACGTGCTCGTGCTGACCCAGCCGGACGTCGTGCGCGGGATCCACGACGCGTATCTCGCCGTGGGTGCCGACATCGTCGAGACCAACACGTTCACCGCGACGTCCATCGCGCAGGCCGAGTACGGGCTGCAGCCGTTCGTGTACGAGATGAACGTCGCCGCGGCGCGGCTCGCGAGGGAGGCGACCGCGAGGTGGAACGAGAAGACGCCCGACAAGCCGCGATTCGTCGCAGGGTCCATGGGCCCGCTCAATCGGGCGTTGAGCTTGTCGCCCAAGGTCGACGATCCGGCCTATCGCGCGGTCACGTTCGACGAGGTGAAGGACGCTTACAAGGAGCAGGCGCGCGGTCTGCTCGACGGCGGCGCGGATCTGCTGCTACCCGAGACCGTCTTCGACACGCTCAACTGCAAAGCCTGCATCGTCGCGCTCGAGGAGCTCTTCGAGGAGCGCGGCGCGCGCGTGCCCGTGATCCTCTCGGTCACCATCGTCGACAAGAGCGGCAGAACACTGTCCGGGCAGACGCTCGATGCCTTCTGGGCATCGGTCGAGCACGCCAAGCCGCTGGCCATCGGCGTCAATTGCTCCCTCGGCGCCACCGAGATTCGCCCGTACGTGGCGGAGCTCTCGCGCCTGGCGCCCGACGTGCTCGTCTCGTGTTACCCGAACGCGGGGTTGCCCAACGCCATGGGCGAGTACGACGAGCACCCCGCCACCACCGCACGATTGCTGCGCGGATTCGCCGAGGACGCGCTGGTCAACATCGTCGGCGGCTGCTGCGGGACGACTCCCGAGCACATCCGTGCCATCGCGGAGGCGGTGTCGTCGTTGCCGCCCAGGAAGCTGCAGGCTCCGCAATCGCGAATGAGCCGATTCTCGGGCCTCGAGACGTACACTTTCCGCCCGGACGGCACCTTCACGATGGTGGGCGAGCGCACGAACGTGACCGGCAGCGCACGATTCGCCGAGCTCGTGAAGAAGAACGATTTCGGCACCGCGGTCGAGGTCGCGCTCGATCAGGTCCGCGGCGGCGCGAACGTGCTCGACGTCAACATGGACGAAGGGATGCTCGACTCGGAGGCGTGCATGACGCGCTTCCTCAACCTCATCGCGACCGAGCCGGAGGTCGCGCGAATCCCCGTGATGATCGACAGCTCGCGGTGGTCCGTGCTCGAGGCGGGCATGCGATGTTGTCAGGGCAAGCCGATCGTCAACTCCATCTCCCTCAAGGAGGGTGAGGAAGACTTCCTCTCCAAGGCTTCGGTCATCCGCCGGTTCGGCGCCGGAGTCGTCGTGATGGCGTTCGACGAGAAGGGCCAGGCCGAGACCGTCGAGCGCAAGGTGGAGATCTCGCGCCGCGCCTACGCGCTGCTCACCGAGCGAGCCGGCTTCGATCCGCTCGACCTGGTGTTCGATCCCAACGTGCTCGCCGTCGCGACGGGCATCGAAGAGCACAATCGATTCGCGCTCAACTTCATCGAAGCGACGAGGCTCATCAAAGAGCATTGCCCGGGAGTGAAGGTCAGCGGCGGCATCAGCAATCTCTCGTTCTCGTTCCGCGGCAACAACGTCGTGCGCGAGGCGATGCACTCGTGCTTCCTCTATCACGCCATCCGTGCCGGTCTCGACATGGGAATCGTCAATGCCGGCCAATTGGTGGTCTACGAGGACATCCCGGACGAGCTGCGCGAGCGCGTCGAAGACGTGCTCTTCGACCGCAGGCCCGACGCCACCGAGCGGCTGGTGGAGCACGCGGAACGCGTCAAGGGCAAGGGCAAGAAGCGCGAGGTCGATCTGTCGTGGCGCGACGCGACGGTGGAGAAGCGGTTGTCGCACGCGCTCGTCCACGGCCTGCTCGACTTCCTCGAGGCCGACCTAGAAGAGTGCCTGCAGAAGTACCCGCGCCCGCTCGCCATCATCGAAGGCCCCCTGATGGACGGGATGCGCACGGTCGGAGACCTGTTCGGCGCGGGCAAGATGTTCCTCCCGCAGGTCGTCAAGAGCGCCCGCGCGATGAAACGCGCCGTGGCGTTTCTCGAGCCCGCCATGGAGGCCGAGCGGCAGGCAGCGGCGGAGGCACGTGCGCCGCAAGGCAAGATCGTCGTCGCCACGGTCAAGGGCGACGTCCACGACATCGGCAAGAACATCGTGGGAGTCGTGCTCGGCTGCAACGGCTACGACGTCGTCGATCTCGGCGTCATGGTGCCTTGCGAGCGCATCCTGCGGACGGCCATCGAGCAGAAGGCGGACTTCATCGGTCTGTCCGGGCTCATCACCCCCTCGCTCGACGAGATGGTGTCGGTGGCGCGCGAGATGGAGCGACAGGGCTTCCGTATCCCGCTCTTGATTGGCGGCGCCACCACGAGCCGCCAGCACACCGCCGTCAAGATCGCGCCGATGTACTCCGCGCCGACGGTGCACGTGCTCGACGCGTCGCGCGCAGTGACGGTGGTCGCTGCGCTCGCCGACGCGACACAGCGACAATCCCTGGACGCGCAGAATCGCGAGGAGCAGGAGCGCCTACGGGCGCTGTTCGCGCGCAAGCAGGAGAAGCCGCTCGTCCCGCTCACGGTGGTCCGTTCGAACCGATTGCGTGCCTCCTTCGGGCCCGAGACCGTCGCCGCTCCCGCGTTCCTCGGACGGCGCGTCGTCGAGGGCGTGACCCTGGGCGACATCGCCGAGCTCGTCGATTGGCGATTCTTCTTCACGACGTGGGAGCTGCCCGGGGTCTTCCCGAAGCTCCTCGACGATCCGAAAGTCGGCGAGACGGCGCGGGACCTCTTCGCTCACGCCAAGGCGATGCTCGCGGAGCTCGTCGCCAACGGTCGGCTCCAGCATCGTGGTGTCTACGGATTCTGGCCGGCGGCCTCCGACGGCGACGACATCGTGCTCTTCGAGGACGACACCCGTGCCCGGGAGCGCTGCCGATTCCCGATGCTGCGGCAACAACAGGCATTCCCCGACGACCGGCCCCACTTGGCGCTGTCGGACTTCGTCGCGCCGCTCGGCTCGGGGGTGCTCGATTACGTCGGCGCCTTCGCCGTGACGGCGGGAATCGGTCTGGATGCCCTCGTGGCGGAGCACGAGAGGGCGCACGACGACTACCAGAAGATCATGGTCAAAGCGCTCGCCGACAGGCTCGCAGAAGCCTTCGCGGAGCTGTTGCACCGTCGCGTGCGCGCCGAGTGGGGTCACCCCGATCCGGAATCGCTGACGCTCGACGATCTGCACCACGAGCGTTTTCGCGGGATCCGGCCCGCGTTCGGCTATCCCGCGTGCCCCGATCACACCGAGAAAGGCACGCTGTTCTCGCTGCTCGACGCGCCCGCGGTCGGCATCACGTTGACCGATTCCTTCGCGATGTGGCCGGCCGCGAGCGTGAGCGGGATCTACCTGGCGCATCCCCAGGCTCGCTATTTCTCGCTGGGCAAGGTCGATCGCGACCAGATCGAAGACTATGCGCGTCGCAAGCGCGCGACCGTCGAGGAGACGGAGCGTTGGCTCCGCCCCAACCTCGGCTACGAGCCTGCTTCAGAGCACGCAGGGCGAGTCGCCCAGGCGGACGCCTAGGAACATCTCGAGCTCGGCGACGTTCTCGGGCTCGTGCATCGCGTCGCGGAAATCGCCGTCGTAGATGCCGAGCGAAGAGAATCGATCCGAATGCGGCAGGAAGAAGTGCACACGCAGCCATTGCGTGAGCAGGTGCTCGCGGATCGTCTCGTCGGCGCGCGCCATCTCCCAGAACTCCGGGTGAGCCTCGCGGGCACGCCGCAGATAGAGTTCGATGTAATAGAGGAACGCCACCGAGCCGTCCCGAGAAGAGAATCCGGAGCCGCGATACTGGTCGCCGAGCACGGCGAGCGCGGCCATCTCGTTGATGTAGCAGGAGGCCTCGTCGAGCAGGGCGACGAAGCCGCGGCGGCCCTGCTCCCCGGTCAGATAGAGGCTCGCATAGCTCGACGGGCGCACGGTGACCATCGAGTGGATCTCCGAGCGCGCGAACCCCTCCATCGCAGGGGGATAGACGATCAGGTCTCCGCGCACGTAGAGCGAATGAGAGCGTCCCTCGCGTTGCGCGTGATAGGCATTGAAGAGGTGGGTCTCCTCGTGCACGAGCGTGGCGAGCTCCTCCATCATGCCGGACCAGGAAGAGGAGTCGGAGAACCGATCGAAGTAGCTGTCGTCACGTTGCTCCTCGAGCAGACGCTCCCCACCCGGCCAGCGACGCGCGACGATCGAGATGAGGTCGTCCTTCCAGTCCGACCCGCCGTAGGCGCTCACCAGATCGGAGACGTCGGCGGACGGGAACACCGGTTCCTCGTAGCAGCGCGTCGCGGGAGGCGAGCCCGGTCCCGCGTCGGCGGCCGGAGCTCCGCCGTCGGCGAAGTCCGGCGGTACCAACTCGTCGTCGCCGGCATCCGCGCCGGGCGCGCCGCCATCGACGTACTCGGGTGGGACCAGCTCGTCGTCGGGTCCCGCGTCCCCGTCGCGAGGCGGCGTGATGGGCGGAGGAAGCGTCGGATCGAGGTCGTCGTCGCGGGGTGCCGTGCGGTCGTCCCGATCGCGGTCGAGTCGGCCGCCGCCGTCCATCAGCCCGAGACGCGGCAGCCCCCCCTCGTCCTCTCCGAACGGGCAGCCCGCGAGCAACAGCACCGCGAACGCGAGCGAGAAGCGGAGCCTCAAAACCGCACCGAGAGGTCCATGCGCAGACCCGCGAACGGGGGATAGACGCGGCAGGTACCGGCCAGGCACTTCAGCCCGCCGCGTTGCGTGCCGGCGAGCAGCCGGAGCGAGACGATGTCGTTGGGGCTCCAGGTCACGAGGCCGAAGCCGAACGTCTGCGGCGCATCGGGGGACTGACCGTGGGTGTCCCATTCGAACCCGCCGGTGAAGCTGATCTGATGCCGATAATCGAGCTCGAGCGTCGCGGTGCCCCGGTGATAGACGAGGCGCTCGTCCGCGATGACCTCGACGTGGGACTCGTGTCGCACGGTCCCGTGTGCCGACCAGTCGCGCGTGACGGGAATGGTCGCGTCGGCTTCGCCGTGGGCGATGGCACGCGTCAGGTCGCCGTTCTCGACGTCCCATTCGCGCCGGTAGCCGCCGTGGAGCGCGAGCGACGCTCCGCTCGTCCACCGATGATCGCCGCCGCCGAAGACGTGGCTGAACCATCGGTCGTAGAAGCGGTTGTAGAAGAGGCCGCCGCTCAAGGTGAGCGTGGTTGCGTCGCCGGCCGCGAGATCTCCCTGCAATCGCCCCCCGGTGACGTCCGTGTTGTCGAGAACCTCCTGGTCGACGCGCTCGGCCGTCGGGGGCGCCGAGTAGGCGAATGCCGCGCTGCCGCTCGTCGGGATGCTGCCGCGCATCACCTCGAACTCGGAGTAGTGCTTGAGCTCGGCCAGCAGCGTCAGCGGACCGATCGGCGCCGACGCGGTTCCGTAGATGGCGAATCCGCGCTCGTCCTCGCCGCTCCTGCGTCGCGCCTGCCAATCGAGCTCGACGGCCATCGTCACGTCGCGGAGCGTGGTCTCGACCTCGCCGCCGAACGCCCACGTCTGGTCGGCGCCGAGCTCCTCGTCCGCAGCTTCGCCGACGCGGGCCCACGCACCGTGCAGCGCGAGCGTGGCGCCTTCGAGCCGCGCCTCGACGCGTGTCCCACCGATGAAGTCGTTCGGATCCTCGACGTGGAGCAAACGCTGGTTGTCGAGGTTCGCAGGGTTCGCGAGGCCGCCCATCACCTGGAGATTCCAGCCGCCGTCGCGTCCGCCGACCTCGATCCGTCCTCCGCGCAACGCGGTGTCGATGCCGATCTCGTCCACGCGCCGGAGCGAGAGGATGAGACCGCGGCCGATCTGGGCGTAGAAGTCGCCGGCGGCGGCACGCAGCGTCAGCGGACCGAGGTCGGTGTCGCCTTCGAGCAGGACACGTTCTGGGCGGATGTCGTTCCTGCGATCGGCCCCCTCGGGATTGTCGAGGAAGAGCGCTCCGTCGACGCGGGTGCTCAACCGAACGCGGCCAATCTCGAGCGCGGCCTGGGCGCGGAGAATGCCATCGTAGTAGTTGTCGTCGGTGGGGTCGTCGTCGCCGTTGTTCGCGCGTCGCTCGAAGATCAGCGTGGAGGAGCCGCCGAACGTGATGGGGATGGAATCGTCGTCGTCGTCGCGGTCGTCGTCGTCGCCGTCGTCGTCATCGCGGTCGTCGTCGTCGTCGTCGCGGTCCTCGTCTCCTCGATCGCGTCGGGACCGCGTCGGCCTCGGCTCTCCCGGGCCTCGGGCACGAGCCGATTCGCCCCGTCTCCGGGTCCGGCGTGCTCGCGGAGACTCGTCCGCCGTCTCGGGGTCGTCGGAGTCGGTCTCGTCGCCCCCCGCGTCGTCGTCGTCCTCCGCGTCGGGCGCATCCTCGTCGGCCCAGCCATCGCCGTCCGACTCCTCGGTCTCGTCCTCGCCGCGATCCCGGGAAGCCGTGGCCGGAGGAGGCGACGGCGAATCCTCGGCATCCTCTTCCTCGGCCTCCTCGTCGGCGGGCTCCTCGTCGACGTCGTCCTCGTCGCCCTCGTCGTCCTGCTCCTGCGGATCGGTCGCGCGGGGTCGTCGCCTTCGTTGATCCTGGCGCTCCTGCTCCTGTCGCGCCTCGAGCTCCTCCGCCTCGCGTTGCTGCCTCAGACGAACGGCGCGCTCGCGCTCGCGTTGCGCGCGCTCTTGCTCGGCGCGGGCCAGGCGGGCCTCGCGTGCCGCGCGCTGCTGGCGCTCTTGCTCGAGGCGCTCGCGTTCCTCGCGCCGCTCGCGCGCCCGCTCGGCGCGCTCCTCGCGCTCGCGCTCGAGGCGCTCCTCTTCCTCGCGTGCCTCGCGCTCTTCCCGCTGTCGTCGGCGGCGCTCGGCGCGGGCGCGTCGCTCGCGCTCGAGGCGCGCTTCCTCTTCGCGCTCGAGCCGTTCGCGCTCCTCGCGCTCACGGCGGCGGCGCTCTGCGCGTTCGCGGCGAATTCGCTCCTGACGCTCCTGCTCGAGCCTTTCGCGCTCGCGCTCCTCGCGCTCGCGGCGCAATCGCTCCTGGCGCAGTCGCTCCTGGCGCAATCGCTCCTGGCGGGCGCGTTCCCGCCGCATTCGCTCTTCGCGTTCCTCTTCGCGCCGCTCGCGCGCCTCTTCCGGGCTGAGACCCATGGCGCCGGGAGCGCGCTCGTCGTCCACGGCCTGGCCGGTGCTGTCGTGGCGAATCTGTGCGATTGCGCCGGACGACGTGCTCAGCACGAGCGTGACGAGGAGCACCGAGAATCGACGCAGCCCGCGTCGCCCGGTCACGGGCGGACGCACCTCCACATTCGCGACGCCTCTTCGCGTGTCGCTGCGCACGGCAACATCGATTTGCGAAGAGGGCGTCCGGTCAATCGACGAGCGCATCGAGCGCTCGCGGCAATCGCCGCTGGTCGGCGACCGAGAATCCGTCGCGCTCGTGACGAACGCGGCCTTCGCGATCGATGATGACCAGGAAGGGCACGCTCCGGCGCGGATTGTACCGGGACGTCACCGAGGAATCGGTGTCGTGGAGCACCGGGAATCGAACGCGCAATCGGCGAACCATGCTGGCAATCCCGGAGGCGGACTCGGGCCCGTCGATGGCAATCGCGGCGATCTTCAGGTCGTCGCCGTGCCTCTCGTGGGCGGCCTGCAGGAGCGGCAGCTCCACCTCACACGGACGGCACCACGTGGCGAAGAAGCTGAGCACGACGGGCCGCCGCCCGAGGTGCTCACGCAGTCGGAACGTTCCTCGCCACGGGCCGCCGCTCACGCTGCGGAGCGTGAAATCGGGGGGCCGGGCGCCCACGCGTGCCGCGACCGGCATCGCCGCCGACAACACGAGCGCGCACAGCGCCAACGAGAGCGAAAAGGGAATCACCCTCTTGAGAGGGATTGCTCGCGCACGCACGGTTCACCTCCTCGTCGACGACCGCACCACGTTGAGCGCGGTGTCCTCGAGACCGGGGTCCCCACCGATCTCGAAGCTGACGACTTCCATCGTCTCGGCGTCGATCACCCAAATCGTCGGAATGGCACCCCCCGAGTAGTGGGGAGGTGACGGCTCCGCGAATACCTGGAAATCGGCCCCGACCTCGCGAGCGAGCGCTTGCGCGGTCCGCTCGTCGGCCGGGCTGCCGTCGAAGTCTTCGAACATCGATTGCATGATGTAGACGCCCCGCGTGCCGATTCGCGAGTAGACCGATTGCAGCTCTTCGGCCTCCGCACGGCACGCTCCGCACCACATGGCGCCGGATGCCCAGATGATGGCCTTGACGGTGGGATCGGACCGAATCTGCTCCATCGTGATTCGCGTGCCGTCCTGCGTCGTGAAGTCGAGATTGTCGATCGTGTCGCCGCGGCGGAACCCATAAGGGCCCGAGGGGAACGGCGTGGTTCCGCCCGGTAGCCCCGGAGAGGGCCCCGCGTCGGCGGGCGGAGGCGGGGGAGGCGCGGGTGGGGGTGGCGGCGTCGAGCTGCCGCCGGCGTCGGGCAATCCCGGAGGCGGAGGAGGTTGATTCGGCGGCGGCGGCGGCGGCGTGCTCGACGGGCCGGCGTCGTAACCCGGAGGGGCCGGCAAGGGCGGCGCGAGCCGTCGGCCCGCGTCGCGATTGTCGTCGGGCCGCGAATCGTCGCCATCGTCTCCGTCGTCGTCGAGGTCGTCGCTTCGCGTGCCGCCGCTGGCCGGGCTCGTGAAGTCCATGCATCCGGCGGACGCCAGGACGCCGAGCAGCACGGCGAGCAGGAGTGTCGAACGAGAGCGCATGAGTCCCTCCACCGCGCGGCCCACAGAGAGGGATGGGTCGCTCGGCACGGTCACGCGTCCGGAAGGGGCGCGCGTCTGCGGCCACCGGTTGCAGCGCATGTGCCACTGCGAGGCTCTGCAGAACCCACGGGAATTCGCGCGTCGCGGAGGTGCGACGAATGATCACCCCGTGCTCCACGGAGCCGCGAATGCGCCCGAGTCCATAGGAGCGCTCCATGGTTTCTCCCACCGAGCCAAGGGAGCTGCCCAGGGGTCGGCCAGCCAGTCCCATCGATCGACGTGCTTTCTTCGGCAGCACCTTCCTGCCACGCTTTGCGCCATGCGCAGCACCGCTCGTTCTCTTCGCGTCTGGGCTCACCCCGTCGTGCTCGTCGTGCTCGCGTCGTGCGCTCCAGAGGCCCGCGACGAAGGTGAGATCGGGCGAATCGTCTCGATGCTGACGCGCGAGGAGCGGCTGGCACGCGCCACGCTGATTCGCGATTCGGCAGCGGCCGTCGGGATGAGCAACGGTGTGCTGCTCGGAGGCATCGCGCAGGCGGAGACCGGGCTCGCGCATTGCTGGAGCGAGGCGATGTGGGCGTGCATGGGCCCTGCGTCGTCGTCGTGCGGAGGGGGTCCGGTGATCGCGGGCGCAGGGGACGGCGCGTGCTCCCTGCGCCAGGGCGGCCTCGGGATGTTCCAGTTCGACGCGGGCGATTACGACGACACGCTCGCGCGCGAAGGCGACCGCGTCTTGACGGTGGAAGGCAACACCCAGGCGGCCGTCGATTTCGTGGTGGCGATGGTCATTCGCTCCGAGTTCATCGCGGGCGTCGACACCCGCGAGCAGGCGCTCGCGTGGATGAACGCGGTGCGCATCGGCGACGGCAACTACCCGACCTGGATTCGGACGGTGACGTCCTACTACAACGGCTGCTTCGAGGGCCGCTGCTCCGTCTATGCGAGCCGCTACGCGCACTACGACGAAGCCGCGCGCGCGATGCTCGACGAGATGGGCGAAGCGTTCTGGTACGACGATGTCGTGGTGCCGACGTGTGATCCGCTGCCTGCAGAGGGTGGGATCATCGAGGAATCGAGCCCGTGCTTCACGGGAGGCGGCAACCCGACCTATCTGCGGCACGCGTCGGCGGGCCACGCCGGTGCGCTCATCTGGACGCACGCCACGGATTCGGCGACGGCCTCCAACTTCGCGCGGTGGCGGGTGCCCGTCGCGGCGAGCGGCGAGTACGTGCTCGAGGTGTTCACGGAAGCCGACTACGCAGAGAGCCGAATGACGGGGTACACGATTCGCCACGCGGGCGGATCGACCGACGTTCGGATCGATCAGACGGCGGTCGACGGCTTCCAGAGCCTCGGCACCTTCCGTCTCGAAGCGGGCGGCGATCACGACGTCTACTCGGGCGACAACACCGGCGAGCCCGGCTCCACGAACACGCAGATCGTCTACGACGCGCTTCGCGTCTCGCCGGCGTCGAGCCCGCCGCCTCCCCCCCCTCCGCCCACGCCGCCCACGCCGCCGCCGCCGGGGAGCGACGGAGGCCCTCCGCCCGCGCGCGATGCGGGAGTGGTCGTCGAGCCCGATGGCGGCGCGCCGCGCCCGGACGCGAGCGGACCGGGTGGAGGGGGAGTCACGCCGCTGCGCGAGGACGAAGGCTGCAGCGCCACCGGCCCAGGCACGCGACCGGGCGGCCGCTTCGTCCTGCTGCTCGTGCTGCTCGCTGCAGCCGCGTTGTCGCGCGCACGTCGTGGACGGCGGCTAGACGCGTGACGACGGCTCGGTCCCGACGCCGAGGGCGCGGTGAACGAGCGCCGCGTGGACGCCGACGACGGTAGGCAGCCAGAAGGTCACCGAGTCGCCCTCGATGCGGGCCCACGCGCCGCGGTGCTCCACGGACGCGCCGGGTCGCTTCGGAGCCGCTCGGTCGAGGTCGAGCGCCGACGTGCCCGCCGCGCCGCGTGCCGGGAGCGCGACGACGAATCCCGCCCTGCGCGCGATGGGCTGCGGGAAGGCGGGCGTCGATCCGTCCTCGGATCGCGCGGCCGACAGCACCACGACGATCTCGTCGGGCTCGCGCTCGTCCGGTCCGGCCCAGAACGAGATCCCCCCGACGTTGGGACGGAACCCGGGCTCGCTCGGGCGGGTCGCGGACCAGCGCACCTCGCGACCACGGACGTCGATCTGCAGCCACGGGGCCTTGGCGCCCAGATCGAGCAGCTGCGCCAGAGCGCGATGGACCCAGTACGCGCGGGCATCGCGCGGCGAGGCCTCGACCGACTCCTCCAATCGTGCGTGGAGGAGCTCGCCATCACCGAAGCGCGCGAGCTCGAGGCTGACGGCGAGGCCTCGAGGCGCGTCCGGCGCAGGCGTCGCCCACTCGCCCTCGAGCCGCGCCCACGGCACCTCCCCGTCGAGCCACGACGCGAGGCGCTCCGCGACCGCGTCGGGTAGCGCTCCGCTCCGAGGGGGCAGCCCGCGGCGCACGAGCGCGTGGGACCCCCGCACCCACGGGCTGCCGCCTTCACGCGCCGAGCGCTCGACGATCACACGGATGGTGGTCGGCGCGGCACGACGATCGCTGCGCGCCACGAGCTCGACGATCCACCCGCGCTCGCCGCGCCCGGCGCGCTCCTCCGCGTCCGTCGCCACGTCGCGAGGTGCGGATGTTTCCGTTTGCGTGGTGGCCGCTCGCCGGTCGCGATCGCCGCGCAAGCGCAACAACGATCTCAACCCCGTGACGAGCCCCCATACGACGACCGGCCACCCGGCGAGCACGGGCACGGCCACGGTGGGCTCGATTCCCAGACGGACCAGCACCGGCCAGAGCAGACACGACGACGCGATGCCGACGAGGAGCGCGATCGCACCCGTGGAGAGCGACGAACGCGTTCGGGATCTCGGGCTCGGAGATGCAGCGGGCGCCTCGATCGTCTCTTTCTTTATTTGCTGTTTGTTGTCCAAGGGCCCCGTGGCTCCCGGTGGGCCGAGCCAGTCTCCTCGGCCTGGAGCGTGGACGCCAGGAGATGCGCTGCGGCCGCCCGAGGTGACGGGGCGGGCGGCTCCGGGCGCGACGGATCGGCGGCCACCCCGGTTGCCGGTGTATCCGTACAGTGCCGTCTGCCCAGGATCCTCCGGGCTTTCCACAGGTTGTTGTGGTTTTCCCCAGGTTACCCCCACCATCCATTGTGTCGGGCGCTTGACACGGCCGAGGCGTGCGCACTACAACCGGCCCCACCTCGGCAGGGGCGGGCGCGTGCCTGCATGGGATCGTATCGTCTCGAACGAGCCGATCTCGGCAGCCCACGTCGTGCTCCCGTCGATGTCGTCGTGCGAGGCAACGGGTGGTGGCGGTCGCAGCCGAGGACGAGCTCGAAGTGATTGCCCGGATCAGGGGACTTTGCGTCTTTGGTGATTGACGCAAGAGTGGTGGAGGACCGATGGACGAGTTCAGGACGACGCGTACGGGTGGGGGCGGTGGAGTGACGGCGGCCGCGTCGGCTGCGAAGAAGGCTCCGGCTGCGAGCACGGGGCATGCGCCGGCCGCGGATCGTCGGCGACGTCCCCGATCGGGCCCCGCGCCTCAGGCTACGGGCGTCACCATTCAGCGACGGTTCACGCGACCCGGCATCGATCCGCTCGACGAGGTTCGCTACGAGAAGCGCAACAGCGTCATCACCAACCCCGACGGCTCGGTCGTCTTCGGCATGCGCGGCGCCGAGATCCCCGAGAGCTGGAGCCAGCTCGCGACCGACATCGTGGTGTCGAAGTACTTCCGCAAGGCGGGCATCGGCGGCGACCCGAAGGCCGGCGAGACCAGCGTCAAGCAGGTGATCGTCCGCATCGCGCGCACCATCCGCGAAGCAGGAGAGGAGCGCGGCGGCTACTTCGCGACGAAGAGCGACGCCGAGACCTTCGAGGCCGAGCTGAGCTACCTGCTCGTGCACCAGATGGGCGCGTTCAACTCGCCCGTGTGGTTCAACTGCGGCCTCTTCCACCGCTACAACATCCACGGGTCCGGCGGGCTCTACGCGTGGGACGACGCGAAGCAGACGACGCGCGAGATCGACAACGCGTACGCCCGCCCGCAGTGCTCGGCGTGCTTCATCCAATCGGTCGACGACGACCTCATGAGCATCTACGACCTCGTCAAGAGCGAGGCGCGTCTCTTCAAGTACGGCTCGGGGACGGGCACGAACTTCAGCCGTCTGCGCGGCCGGCAGGAGAAGCTGTCGGGCGGCGGCACGTCGAGCGGGCTGATGTCGTTCCTCGAGGTCTTCGATCGCGCCGCGGGCGCGACGAAGTCGGGCGGCACCACCCGTCGCGCGGCCAAGATGGTCTGCCTGGACATGGATCACCCCGAGATCGTCGACTTCATCCGCTGGAAGGTGCGCGAGGAGCGCAAAGCGAAGGCGCTCATCTCGACCGGGTTCGCCGCCGACTTCAACGGCGAGGCCTACAAGACGGTCAGCGGTCAGAACTCGAACAACAGCGTGCGCGTGACGGACGAGTTCATGCGCGCGGTCGAGACCGACGGCGTCTGGCGCACGACGTTCCGCACGACCGGAGAGGTCTGCGAGACGCTCAAGGCGCGCGACCTCTGGCGCATGATCGCCGAGAGCGCCTGGGCCTGTGCCGACCCCGGCGTGCAATACGACACGACGATCAACGCGTGGCACACGTGCTCGAACACGGATCGCATCACGGCCTCGAACCCGTGCAGCGAGTACATGTTCCTCGACAACACGGCCTGTAACCTCGCCTCGCTCAACCTCACGAAGTTCCTGCGCGACGACGGGACGTTCGACGTCGAGGGCTACCGCCACGCGGTGCGCGTCTTCATCACGGCGATGGAGATCCTCGTCGACTTCGCGTCGTACCCGACGGATCGCATCGCGAAGAACAGCCACGACTACCGGCCGCTCGGCCTCGGCTACGCGAACCTGGGCACGCTGCTGATGCTCTCGGGCATCCCGTACGACAGCGACCGCGGACGTGCGATCTGCTCGGCGCTCACGTCGGTGCTCTGCGGGCACGCGTACCGCGTGTCGGCCGAGATCGCGGCGAGCAAGGGGGCGTTTACAGGATACGCCAAGAATCAAAAGCCGTTCCTCGGCGTGATGCGTCGCCATCGCGACGCCGCGTACGCGATCGATCGCGACGCGTGCCCGCCGGAGCTCGTGACGGCCGCGTGCCAGGACTGGGACGAGGCGGTCGCGCTCGGCGAGCGTCACGGGTACCGCAACGCACAGTCGACCGTGCTCGCGCCGACGGGGACCATCGGTCTCTTGATGGACTGCGACACGACGGGCATCGAGCCCGACTTCGCGCTGGTGAAGGTCAAGAAGCTCGCCGGCGGCGGCTACTTCAAGATCATCAACGCGAGCGTGCGACCGGCGCTCGTGCGCCTCGGGTACCGCGAGGACCAGATCACCGACATCTTGGCCTACGTCACGGGCTCGAACACGTTCCTGGGTGCGCCCTACGTGTCGCGCAAGGCGTTGCTCGACAAGGGGCTCACGGAAGCCGACATCGAGCGAGCGGAGGAGGCGCTCCCGGGCGTGTTCGACATCCGGCAGGCCTTCCTGCCGTGGGTGCTCGGCGACGCGACCTTCGAGCGGCTCGGGATCTCCAAGGACACGGCGAGCAAGCCGACGTTCTCGTTGCTCGGGCACCTGGGTTTCTCGAACGCCGAGATCGAGGACGCCAGCGAGCACGTGCTCGGCCACATGACGATCGAGGGAGCGCCCCATCTTCGGGACGAGCACTACGCGGTGTTCGACTGCGCGAATCGAAACGGCAAAAGAGGCAAGCGCTTCCTGCCGGCGATGTCGCACATCAAGATGATGGCCGCTGCGCAGCCGTTCCTCTCGGGCGCGATCTCGAAGACCGTGAACCTGCCGAACGACGCGACCGTCGACGACGTCGCGGAGATCTACTACCAGGGCTGGAAGCTCGGCCTGAAGGCCGTCGCGCTCTACCGCGACGGCTGCAAGGCCTCGCAACCTCTGGCGTCGGGCGGTGCGGAGCCGACCGCCGAGGACAAGCCGAAGGAGCACGCGCCGGCGCCGATCGTGCTGACGCCGGCTCGGCCAGCGGAACCCATGGCGATGAGCGTCTCGGGCGCGCCGACGAAGCTCGCGCGCAGGCGCCTGCCGAAGAAGCGTCGCGGCTTCACCCAGGAGGGACGCGTCGGCGGGCACAAGGTCTTCCTGCGCACGGGCGAGTACGACGACTCGAGGCTCGGCGAGATCTTCATCGACATGCACAAGGAGGGAGCGGCGTTCCGGTCGCTCATGAACTGCTTCGCGATCAGCATCTCGATGGGCCTGCAGCACGGCGTGCCGCTCGAGTCGTTCGTCGACCAGTTCACCTTCACCCGATTCGAGCCGCAGGGCCCGGTCGAAGGCCACCCGAACGTGAAGTTCGCGACGTCGATCGTGGACTACATCTTCCGGGTGCTCGGCGTGGAGTACCTGCGCCGCTACGACCTGGCGCACGTGCCGCCCGCCGACGTGCTGCAGGCGCTCTCGGCGCCGACGGACACGAGCGCGCATCGCGACGCTGCGGTCGCCGCGGGCTCGCCTACGGAGCCCGAGCAAGTCGAGCTGCCGCTCTCCGCGGTCTCGCACGCGCACGCGCAGCCCGAGCCCACGAAGGCGCTGCGGGCGGACTACACGTCGCCGGGGCACGCGCTCGACGCACAGCTGTCGGAGATGATGGGCGACGCGCCGCTCTGCGACGTGTGCGGACACATCACCGTGCGCAACGGCGCTTGTTACAAGTGCCTCAACTGCGGCAACTCCATGGGGTGCAGCTGAGACGGGTCACTGCCTCTCGCGGCCGGCGACGACGACCCGCAACGCACGGAGGGTGCGTAGCTCGGCGGGCTCGACGGTCGTGGGATCACGGTCGAGGACGGTGAGATCGGCGACGGCGCCTGCACGGATGACCCCGTGCAGCCGCTCGTCGCCCGTCGCGTACGCGGGCCCGCGCGTGAAGGCTGCGAGCGCTTCCGCGATCGTGAGCCGTTGCTCCGGGTGCCATCCGCCGGCGGGGGATCCGGCCGGATCCTGGCGCGTCGTCGCAGAGTAGACGCCGAGCCATGGGAGCTCGCCTTCGACGGGTGCGTCGGAGCCGAACGCGACGGCGACGTTGCGCGACAACATCGTGCGCCACGCATAGGCGCCCAGGATCCGCTCGGCGCCGATGCGCGACTCGGCCCAGGGCATGTCGCTCGTCGCATGCGTCGGCTGCATGCTCGCGACCACGCCGAGCTCGACGAAGCGTGCGAAATCGGCCGGCGCCACGACTTGGGCGTGCTCGATGCGATGCCGTCGCGATCGATCGGCCGCTTGTGCGGCAGCGATCGCGTCGAGCGCGACGCGGACACCCCGATCGCCGATCGCGTGGATCGCGAGCTGATAACCGGCTGCGTGGATGGTGCGCGCGCGCGAAGCGAGCACGTCGGGCTCCGCGACGAGCAACCCGGAGGAGTCCGGCGCGTCGTCGTAGGGCGCGAGCAACGCAGCGCCGCGCGAGCCGAGGGCGCCGTCCGCGAAGAGCTTCATGCCGACGACGCGGAGCAGCCCTTCACGATCGGGCGGATCGGCGAGCGCGGCTTCGAACGCGTCGTCGTCTTCGGGCGCGCGTAGGTACGCGGTCACGCGGAGGTCGAGCGCGCCTTCGCGTTCGAGCGCGCGGAGCGCCGCGAGAGACTCCGGTGTCGTGCCCATGTCGTGCACACCGGTGAGCCCCGCGCGCACGCAGCGGGACACGCCGCGGCGAACGGCTTCGCGCACCTCGTCGGCGGACGGCGGCGGCAGGTGGCGGGCGACGAGATCGATCGCGTTGTCGACGAAGATTCCCGTGGGCTCGCCGGTCGCGTTGCGCTCCACGCGGCCGCCGGGAGGATCCTGCGTGCGCGCGTCGACGTTCGCGAGCGCGAGCACCGCCGGGCTCACCCACACGGCGTGCCCGTCGACACGTTCGAGCCACACGAGGCGGCCCGGAGCGACGCGATCGAGCGCCTCGCGCGGCGGGAAGCCTCGGTGGTCCGACCAGTCGTTCTGGTCCCATCCGTGCCCACGGATCCACGCGGGGTGCGGCGTCTCCGTCGTCGCGCGCCGCACGCGATCGAGCACCTCCGCGAGCGTCCGCGCGCCGTCGAGATCGAGCTCCGCGTCGGCGGCGCCGAGGCTCTGCAGATGCAGGTGCGCGTCGACGAGACCAGGAAGGACCGCAGCCCCGCGCAGATCGATGCGCCGGCCGGAGAGCGACGCCGGCGGGTCGGCGTCGAGCACGTCGGTGATGCGTCCACCTGCGATTCGCAGGGCGCGCGCCCGAGGGTGCGCCGGGTCCATGGTGAGGACGCGGGCGTTGACGTACACGAGAGCCTCGTCTTCGGGCGCCGTCGGCGTCGGGCCGTCGAGCCGTCGTGCACCCCCACACGCCGCGCTCAGCGCGATGCACAAGGAGACGACGACGCGCGCGCACGACCGCCACGACGGGATCCGAAGCTGCGCCATGTCCCGCATGCGGGCGCATTCTACGGCGAGGTCGGATCGGGCGGGTCCTTCGCAGCGAGCGCCGTCATCGCTTCCACGATGGCGGTCAGATGGTGCTCGGGATCCTCGCTCGCGCTCTCGTCGAACCGGACGAGGACACCGACCTTGCCACCCCGCGTACGGCCGCGGAGCTCGACGTGGCCGGCCTCCACGAAGGCCTTGAGCGCGACGATTGCCGGCGGGCGCAGCTTCTCCCGCTCGATCGTGTTGACGACCATCGCGAGCACCCGACCCAGTCGCTGCAGCTTCGAAGGCTCGTCCATGGCCCGAAGGTAGAGGAGCCGCTGGCGTAGTTCGAGGGGCGCCTATACGGTTGACTGACCCCATGGGCGACGAGGTCGCGTGTCGGGCGCGCGCGCGGTGGGGCCAAACGGCCCCGTGGGGGGTGGCGCTCGTGCTCGTGGCGAGCACCTTCTGCAGCGCGCCGACGTGGGCGCAGCGCCCGAGTCGTGCGACGCCTCCGAGCCCGTACCGGCTGCGTTGCTCCGCCGAGCGTGCCGCGTTGTGCGTCGACGTTGCGCGCGCCATGCGGATTCGTGCAGCCGTGGCGGTGCGTGTCGGCGATCCGGCGGGTGCCTATCGCGCCGAGGCGCGCGACGTGTTGCTCGCGGACGATCGCGGCACGCCACCCATCGCGGACGGCGCCGAGCCCAGGCGGTTGGCGGTGACGCTCGTCTCGACCGAGGGGACCGAGCTGCGCACGGTCGTCGAGCTCGGCGACAGCGAGGCCGACGCCATCGTTCGCGCGGTCGTGCTGGCGACCGAGGCGCTGATCGATCTCGACGCGTCGCCGCCCGCGCGAGCCGAGGAGCGCAGCACGCGTGTCTTCGAGCGTACCCGCTTGCCGGACGTTCCGCGTGGGCTCGGCGTCAGCACGTGGCACGACCCGCGACCGCGGACGGTCATGGCGCGTCCGGTCATCTTCGGTCGGATGTTGGGCGGAATCTCGCTCGAACGAGGCGATCTGCTCTTCGGTCCTGGGATCGGCTTCGGGCTTTGCGTGGTGGGGCAGTGCGCGGTGATCGAGGCGGACCTGTCGCTCGTTCCGGTGGTCGTCGAGCAACCCGAGCTGACGGTCGAGTACACGGCGGTCACGTTCGCGATGCGCGTGATGTTGCGGCCGGTGGTGGTCGGGCGTCTGTCGTTCGCGGTGACCGGCGGCGCGCTGGCGCGTCTCGGGACCGCGAGCACGAGCGAAGGAGTCTCGCGCACGGTCTCGGACGCGGGCTTCCGCGGAACGCTGGAGGCGGCCTATCGCGTGGCGGGCCCCTTCGAGGTCGTCGTCGAAGGCGGCGTGGACGCGCTCGTCCAGCGCGCTCGGTTCATTCGAGGCGAAAGGGAGATCCTGCTGGAAGACGCCGTGACGCCGTGGGTCGTGCTCGGAGGGCGGGTGAGGCCGTGACCCGCAGCAACTTAGTTGGAAATCGTCGGGACTGCGGGCGACACATGGACGTGCACCAGGCAGCGTTGGCTATCCAAGGAGCCGTGGAGCCCACCCTCACTTCGAACGGAGCCATGAAACGGGACGCTCGGGCCGTCGGCGCGAGCGAGACCGACGACGTGGCGCTGCTCAAGCGGGCAGGGGCGGGCGACGGGCGCGCGACGAGGCTGCTGTTCGATGCCCACGTCTCGACGATCCATCGTCACGTTGCGCGGATCCTCGGGCCGACCGACGGCGACGTCGAGGACGTCGTCCAGCAGGTCTTCCTCGCCGCGCTCGAGGGTGCGACACGGTTCGATGGGCGTAGCTCGGTGCGTACCTGGCTGCTCGGGATCGCGACGCGCCGGGCGCTCGATCAGGCGCGTGCACGGTGGCGTCGCTCCCGGTGGGGCGCGGTGCTCGAGTGGGTGGGTCTCGGCGCTGCTCCGGCGGCGCCCGATCGGAGCGTGGAGCGCAGCGCGGCGGAAGCGATGCTCGATGCGCTGCCGCCGGGGCCGCGGACCGTCTTCGTCCTCCACGAGGTGGAGGGCTACACGTTGCAGGAGATCTCGAGCATGACGGGCGTGGGAATCTCGACGCTCCACGCGCGGCTGAAGTCGGCGCGCAAACGGCTCGACGCCGCGATCGCGCAGGGCGAAGCCCAGGAGGCGGTGCGATGACCGCGCACGACGAGCGAACGAGCGGAGCTGGTTGGAAACGAGTGGCGGACGAGCTGTCGGCGAGCCCGCCGGAGGCACCGAGCCCCTTCGCGCGCGAGCGCATGGCGCGTGGCATCGAGGCTCGGCGGGGCGCCGGTCGCGTCACCTCGCATCGCGTGATGCCCATCGCGCTCGCGGGCGCGGTGGTCGCGGCGGGTGTGGCCGCGCTCATCGTCGCGTGGCGAACGCGCGACTCGGCTCCATCGATCGAGGCCACGCCGCGTATCGCGGTCGTGAGCTTCGAAGGCGCGGGCGGTGCGACGGCCGAGATCGCGCAGGGCGGCGAGCTGCGGACCGCGCCCGGTCTGGTCGCCAGCATGCAGGTCGCTGGCGCTCGAGTGACGGCGGAGAGCGCGTCGGCGATGCGTCTCACGTCGCTCGATCCGCGCGACGTCCGGGTCTCGCTGCTGGCGGGTTCGGTACGCGTCGCGTTCCACCCGTCGAGCGACGGAGACCGCGTGACCATCCGGACCCGCGACGCGGACGTGGTCGTGGTGGGAACCGTGTTCCGCGTCGAGGTAGTTCCCGAGGGCACGCGGGTGAGCGTCAGCGAAGGGCGCGTGCGCGTGACCGATCGGAGCGGGCGCCCGCGCGACGCGACACCGGGTCACGACGTCTTCGTGCGTGGCGCCGCACCGGCGGCGGGGAGCGCGAGCTCTGCTCGGGTCTCGCCCCCTCCGCTCACGCAGATTCCGTCCCCGGTGGGACTGGCGGCCAACTCGCCGACACCCTCCGTTCTCCCGAATGGGGAGAGGGTCGCGCAGAGGGGCGAGCGCTCGCCGAGCTCGCCGTCGGGCCCCCTCTCCCCGAATGGGGAGAGGGTCGGGATGAGGGGTGAAAGGGTCGCCGCGAGGGGTGAGCGAGGGAGCTTCCCGCCCGCTTCCGTGGCGCCGTCGCGAGAGGACGCTCCGCAATCCGCGGCTCCGGATCCACGGTCGCGATTGGCGGCTGCCCGCGCATTGCTGGAGCGCGGTCAACACGCGGCCGCTCGCGCGGAGCTCGGCTCGATTGGCTCGTCCGGCGGCCCGACCGGCATTCGCGTCGAGGCATGGACGCTGCTCGCGGAGAGCCATCAATCGACGGGCGGCGCCCGTGCGGCGGCAGGCTTCTACGAACGAGCGGCGACCACGGGGCGTGGTACGGCGGCCGGCGGCAATGCGCGATTCGCCCAGGCGCGATTGCTGGAGCGAAGGCTCGGCGACGCGACGGGCGCGCGGGCCGCGTACCGTCGATATCTGTCGGAGTACCCGCGGGGCGCATTGCGTCGTTCGGCCATCGACGCGCTCTGCCGATTGGGCGACGCCGAGGCGTGCGGCTCCCGAGCGGAGACCGAGTGAGGTCGCAGTCGGTGAGATCGGCCGCGCTGGCCATCGTGCTGGCCGCGTGCACCCGGACCGTGTCGCTCGATCCGCCGGACTCTGCGGGCGTCGAGACGGGCGTGCCGCCGCCACCGGGCGATTCCGGGTCGCCCGGCGGGGACGCGGCCGGCAGCATCGACGCGAAGTGTGACCTGGGCGCGCCCGTCGA
>JADZFZ010000754.1 GCA_020854145.1 Deltaproteobacteria bacterium
AGATCGGCGCGAGCCTCGAGGGCTACGAACCGGCGACGCGCTCGGTCACGTTCGACCGTGAGGAGCTGTCGGTCCGGTTGACGCTGCGTCGCACGCCTCCTCCGCCGCCCGCGCCGGTCGCCGCCGTGCAGCCGCCGGTGCGAGCACCGGTCGCGCGACCCGAGCGGCCCGCGGTCGCACGCCCGAGCCGACCGCCGGTCGAGCGGCCGAGCCGCCCCGCAGCACCTCGCAGACCGACGAAACGGGGCGCGGGATTCGTGACCACCAACCCCTACTGAGCCCGTGACCCGACAACTCCTTGCCCTCTCTCGAGCCATCACGGTCACGGCCGTGATGGCCATCGCGCTCCATCCGCTCGCAGCGACGGCGCAAGACGCGGGGGGCGACACCGCGCGCGCGCGTGCACGGTTCGCCGAAGGGCTCCGCTACTACGACGGCGGCGACTGGGCTCGCGCGCTCGACGCGTTTCGCGCCGCGTACACCGCGCGACCGCATCCGAGCGTGCTCGTCAACATCGCCAACTGCTACGTGCGGCTCGGACGTCCGACGCAGGCGGTGCCGAACTTCGTCCGCTATCTCAGCGAAAGCGGAGACGCGGTGGAGGCCGCACGTCGCACCGAGATCGAGCAAGCCCTCGCGGAGGCGCGGGCGAGCATCGCGCGGCTCTCGATCACCGCCACGCCCGAAGGGCAGATGGTCTTCGTCGACGGCGAGCAGGCGGGACGTGCGCCCCTCGCGCAACCGATCGAGGTCGATCCCGGACCGCACGTGGTCGAGCTTCGCGGAGACAGCGGCGCCACGGCGACGGTGCGCATCACGGTCACGCCGGGCGAGCTGGCGAACGTGCGCGTCGCGGGCGCATCGGTGGCTGCGGCGTTGCCCACCCCTGGCCCGGTGCCTGCGACGTCCGCAGCCGCGACCCCCGTGCGAGCAACGGGCGACACCCGCACACCTTGGCGCCCGCCGGGATCCGAGGAGGCACCCGAGCCGCCCCGCGTCACACCCGGCCAAGCCGCAGCCGCGGCGAGCGCCGACTCGAGCGAGCCGACCGAGCCCCCGGCGTCCGCCCCGCCTCGCCAGGAGTCGGGCTTGCTGGATCGTGTGCCGACCGCGTCCTGGATCGCAGGCGGGGCAGGCATCGTGCTCGTCGCCGTCGGTGCTGGGTTCGGCGTCGCTGCGCTGTCGTCGCAGAGTGACTTCGACGACGCCGCGGCAGCCATCGAGGCGGGCGACTACTCGAGCTCCGCCGAGCTCGAGTCTCTCCAAGCGCGAGGCCGCCGCGCATCGGACGCCCAGACACGCGACGCGGTGATCTCGGACGTTTCGCTGGGCCTGGGAATCGCGGCGCTCGCCACGGCGGTCGCGCTGGTCGTGGTGTCGCCCAACACGCCTTCCGAGGAGCAGGCCGCGGTATCCGTTGGACCGCGCAGGCATCGGAGCCGTTCGCACGTGAGCGCGACACCACTGCACGGCGGCGGACTGCTCGGCATTCGCGGCGAGTTCTGACCGGCGCGAGGCGTCCGCTGACGCTGGATCTGACGGGTTCGATCACGAATCCCCCCCGAAGCGGCGACTCATGTGAGTCGTTCGTCTTGGCTTCGTCGGAGGGTTCATGCGGATCGAACGTTGGCGTCTCGTAGGCTCACCGGGCGCTGTCCTTCCGGGCTCGCGGCTCGCCGTCGTCCTCGCGGGGGCCCTGGGCCTGCTGATCCCGGCCGCTGCATCCGCGCAGCCGGTGCCCGTGTTCCCTGCCGAGACGGCATGGGCGCCCATCGTCTGCGGGACCGGGATCGCGACGGATCCCGTGCGCGACGCGCCCTCTGCGATGGGCGGCCGCGACATCGTGGGTGAGACCGCGAGCCCCGCGGGTTTCTACGCCGACGACGGAGTGTTCCTCTTCCTCCGCATGAGGCTGGACGACACTCCGCGTCGCGGGATGGACGAGCTCGAGCCGTTCGGCTGGGGCTTCGAGCTCGACACCGACGGAGATCGGACGACCTACGAGTTCATCATCCTGGTCGACGGGATCGCCGGTCCCGAAGAGGTCGTGCTCGCACGCAACGACGAGATGCGGATGATCGGCGACCCGAGCGACGTCGCCGAGACCACCCTCAACGTCTACCCGGCGGCGACGCACTCGCAGGTGGTGATGGCGCCTTCGATGCTCGGCGGTAACGACGACTTCTTCATCTCGGTGGCCGTGCCCATCGCGGACATGCGTGCGGCAGGCATCCCGCTCGACGCAACCGTCGTCTGGGCAGGCTCGTCGAGCAACGCGCGATCGCTCAACGCCGACCTGATGTGCCACGACGGCAACACGGGCGCGCCGGATCTCACCGAGATCCCGCCGGGAGGCGTGATCATCGGCCCGGCTGTCACCATCGTGGCGCCGGCGGACGGAGCGACGACGCCCCCGACACCGACGATCACGGGCACTTCGCGCCCAGGCGCGACCATCACGATCACCATCGACGGGGGTGGCACGGCCACGGTGACCGCGGATGCCACCGGCGTTTGGACCTACGTGCCGCCGGCCCCCCTCGCCGACGGGATGCACACGGTCACCGCGACCGCACGCGACGCGTCAGGCGCGATGGCGATGGACTCCGCGACCTTCACCGTCGCCACGATGGGCGACCTGGACAGCGACGGTGACGGCCTCACGGATCCGATGGAACGACCCGGCGGCATGGACACCGACACCGATGACGACGGGATGCCCAACCATCTCGATCCCGACGACGACGGCGACGGCATCCCGACGCGCGACGAGCGGCCCATGGGCACGAACCGGGACACCGACACGGACGCGGCGCCCGATCACCTCGATCCCGACGACGACGGCGACGGCATCCCGACGCGCGACGAGCGGCCCGGCGGGATCAGCCGCGACTCCGACGCCGACGGGGCGTCGGACCACCTCGACCCCGACGACGATGGCGACTCGATCCCCACCGCGACCGAGACGTCGGACGAAGCTCTCCTCGGCGGCGATGTGGATCTCGACGCGATCCCTGCGCGGTTGGATCTCGACTCCGATGGAGACGGCCTGCCCGACCGCATCGAGGGACGGACCGACACCGATGGCGACGGCGTCCTCGACTACCTCGATCCCGACGAGGCGGCGAGGACGATGGACCGCGACATGGACGGCTTCTGCGCCGTCGGTCGCGACCTGAACGACGACGGAGACTGCGACGATCCCGAGGAGGGCACGGGACCGAACGACTGCGACGACACCATGGCGGCCGTCAACCCGGCCGCCACCGAGATCTGCACCAACGGGATCGACGACGACTGCGACGGCGGCATCGACACCGCGGACGACGAATGCGCCGCACCACCCGATCCCGATACGATCGACATGGACGGCGACGGCTTCTGCCCCGTCGGCAGCGACGACAACGCCGACGGCGACTGCGACGACGAAGGCGAGGCGGGGCCGCCGAACGACTGCGACGACGATGACGACGCGGTCAGCCCCGACGCGACCGAGGACTGCCGCAACGGCATCGACGACGACTGCGACGGCGACATCGACGACGACGACTCCGACTGTGATGCCACGCCGCCGCCTCCGCCTCCGCCGCCCTCGGACGACGGGGACGGAGACGGCTACTGCGTCGATGGTCGCGACGCGAACATGGACGGCGACTGCGGCGATCCGGGCGAGATGGGCATGGGTCGCGACTGCAACGACTCCAACCGCGCGGTCAACCCCGGCGCCGACGAAGTCTGCGACAACGACATCGACGACGATTGCGATGGCGACATCGATGCCGCGGACGACGACTGTGCGACTCCGGACGTTCCGCCCGGCGGCGTCGCGGGCGGCGCAGGCTGTGTCGCGGCAGCCGGCGGCCGTGACGGTCCGCGCCCCGATGGGATGCTCGCGTTCGTGGTGTTGGCGCTCCTCTGGGCCCGCACGAGACGCGGGCGCCGCGGTCGCTGATCGCTCGAGCTCGGCTCGCGCCATCCTCCCCGATGAGCCAGCGGGGCGCGGGTCGTCGCGCTCCGCAGGTTGCGGAGTCGTTCGTCCGTCGTAGCGTTGCCCCGCTCATCGTTCTGCGGGCAGGGGGGAACCGACGTTGTCCAGTCGCGGCTCGAACGAAGCTCCGTCGGCATCGCGCGACGCATTCCGAGATACCGAGGAAGGGACCGGAGACGTTCCTCCCTTCGGTTTCTCGACGACCACTCAGGACGCCGAGCGGGATCACGACGAGCTCGCGCCGGCGACCAAGCCCGCCGCCTCGGGCGTGGTTCCAGCTGGAAGCTCCGCCGACCTCGCGGGGGTCGCCGATGACGCCCCGTTCGAGCCGGGAACCGTGTTGCTCGGGAAGCTGCGCGTCGTCCGGCGGCTCGGTCGAGGCGGGATGGGCAGCGTGTACGAGGTGGAGCACACGCTCACGCGACACCGTCGCGCGCTCAAAGTCGTACACCCTGCGCTAGCCCGAGAGCCCGACCTCGCCGCTCGCTTCGTTCGCGAGGTCGGCGTCGCTGCGCGCATCGCGAGCCCGCACGTCGTCGAGACCTACGACGCCGGCACCCTCGACGACGGCACGCCCTACGCTTTGATGGAGCTCCTCGAGGGCGAGACGCTCGCAAGCCGGCTGGAGCGCGTCGAACGCTTCGAGGCACGCGAAGCGATCAGCCTCGTGGCCGAGCTCTGCCAGGGCGTGTCCGACGCGCATCGCGCCGGGATCCTCCATCGCGACCTCAAGCCCGAGAACGTCTTCCTCGTCCCGGGCGACGGTGGCGGAGCCCGAGTCCGCATCCTCGACTTCGGCATCGCACGCCCCATCACACCAGGCGTCGACGGCCTGACCGAGCTGACCGTCTCGGGCGCAGTGCTCGGAACGCCGCACTACATCGCGCCCGAGTACGCGATGAACGAGACGCCGGACGAACGCGTCGACGTCTACGCGATCGGGGTGATCCTCTTCGAGCTCCTCGCAGGTCGAAAGCCGTTCGACGAGCAGAACCTCTTCGCGCTGCTCGCGCAGATCGTCCGCGGCGAGCCGGCGGTGCTGCGCGACCTCGTGCCCGACGTTCCCGATCGGCTCGACGCGATCGTGAGCCGCGCCATGGCGCGCGACCCGGCGCGACGTTACCCGAGCGCCGCGTGGTTGCTCGCGGATCTCCGCGCGCTCGGAGACCTGCTCGACCGGACGACCCCGCTCGAGCTGCCCGCGGTCGTGCCGACCGATGTCGACGATCAGGCGATGACGACGATACGGACGCTCGATCTCGTCGATGCCGATGCGACGCGCGTCAGCGACTTCGTGATCCAGGTGCAGCCCGCGCTTTCGCCCGCAGGAGGGACCGCCCGCGAGATCGCCGCGCCTGCTACGCCCGTCTTCCGTGATCGACGCGCGATCGCCATCATCGTCGCTGCCATCGCCATCGGTGGCATCGTGGGAACGGCCCTGGCGCTCGTTCGCTGACTCAATCGGGCTCGTCCTCGCGGTCGTCGTCGCGGCCGCGGGACAGTCGCTCGATCGCTTTCTCGATCTCGCGACAGAGATTGCACCCGTCTCGACCTCCGGACGTGCAGCCGGCTCTCGGGTCGGCGGCGATCCGGGCCAGCTCCGGCAGGGCGCGCGGATCTCCGAGCTGTCGGACACGCTTGATGGCGCGTTTGCGTGCGTCGCAGTCGGTCGCCGTCTCGTAGTCCCTGAGCGCCGCCAGGTACGGCGCCGGCTCGGCGGAGGCCTCGGCGGGGCGCGGCAACACCGGCACGGCGATGGGTGGCGACCCGTCACCCGCACACGTTCGCGACACCACGCACGAGACGGGGACGAGCAACGCCAGCACCGCGATCAACCCCGAGACCGCGAGACCGATCATCCACAGCGGTGGGCGGTCCGCGACGCCACGAATGCTCGAGCGCGCGACCGCCGTGGGTGCGTCCTCGCGCAACGTCGGGCTCGCGCTCGCTTCGGCCAGTGCGGCGCTCGATCGGCCCGCTGGATGCGATGGCGTCGGCGCGGCCGCGGCGATGGCCGTCGGCGCGAGCGAGGCCGACACGCGGGCGCCGTCGATCGCACGAAGTGCGTCGCGCACCACCACGCAGCTGGCGGGACGCTTACCTTTGGAGCTCTCCAGCATCTGCGCGACGAGCGCGTCGAGCGCACGGGGAACGTCGGGCACGTGAGTCGAGATACGCGGGGCCGTGGACAGGAGCTGCGCTTCGACGAGCTTGCCCAGCTCTCGCGACTCGAACAGCGTCCGGCCCGTGCTGACCTCCCAGAGGATCACGCCGAGCGCGTACACGTCCGCCCGCGCATCGACGGGCTGACCGACGGCTTGCTCCGGCGCCATGTACCCGGGCGTGCCCATGATGGTCCCGACGCGCGTGAGCGCGCCGGCCGAGGCGCCCTCGCGCGCGATGCCGAAGTCGAGCACCCATACGTGCGGCACGCCGTCGCCGCGCTCGTCGACGACGACGTTGTCCGGCTTCAGGTCCCGGTGCACGATCTCCTGCTCGTGCGCGGCCGCGAGCGCGTCGGCCATCTGCAGACCGATCACGAGCGCGTGCCGCCATCCACGACGCTCCGCCATCCAGGCGCGCAAGCTCTGGCCGCGCGCGAGCCGCGCCACGAGATACGAGCCACCCTCCGGAAGCGAGCCGCAGTCGATCGCGCTCGCCACGTGCGGATGCTCGAGTCGCGCGGTGAGCATCGCTTCGCGCGCGAAACGTGCGGCGAGCTCCGCGTCGCCCGCGTGACGAGGCAGCACGACCTTGAGCGCGACCTGCTTGCGGAGCCCGAGGTGCTCTGCGGCGAACACGGCGCCCATCGCGCCCTCGCCGAGCAGCTCGAGCACGCGATAGCGCTCGTCGATCACGCGGCCCACCCAGGCCGAAGCGTCGATCTTCTCGCGCGGAGCGGGGTCGGACGACACGGGCCGGTTTCACCCACCGAGCCGCGCGACGGGCCGCGGCACCCGTGCGAGCGCGATGCGCATCTCGCGCGCGTCGGCGAACCGGTCCGGCGGACGTTTGGCCATCGCCTTGCGGACGAGCGCGTCGAGCTCGGGGCGCGTCACGAGGCCCTCACGCACGCTCCCGAGCGCGGGCACCGGATCACGAGCGTGCGCGCGAAACATGTCGGTGACGTCCTCCTCGACGAAGGGCCACGTGCCCGTCATCAGCTCGAACAGGACCACGCCTGCCGCATACACATCGGTGCGCGCGTCGACCTCCCTTCCGAGCACCTGCTCCGGCGACATGTACGCGGGCGTCCCCAGGATCGCGCCCCGTTCGGTGAGCGTGGTGTGCACCCCGAACGCCGAGCCGTGCCCGAACTTCACGAGGCCGAAGTCGAGCAGCTTGGCGATCCGGCCGCCCGACGGTTGGCGCGCGAGAAAGACATTGGCGGGCTTGACGTCGCGATGGAGGATCCCGTGCGCGTGCGCGTGGGCGAGCCCCGCGAGCAGCTGATCGGCGATCTCCACGGACACCTCCGGCGCCAGGTTCTCCCTCGAGAGCAGCGCGTCGAGCGTCTCTCCCTCGAGCAGCTCCATCACGAGGAAGGGTGCGCCCTCGACCTCGCCGAGCTCGAGGACCCCGATCACGTTCGGATGGGTCAGCGTGCTCAGCGCCGATGCCTCTCGCTCGAAACGACGCCGGAGCTCGTCGTGCGCGAGCGCATCTCGACGAAGCACCTTGATCGCGAACGCAGGACCGTCGTCGCGCAACGCACGGAACACGGCGCCGCTCGTGCCGGTGCCGATCAGCTCCGCGAGCCGGTAACGGCCACCGAGCACGGCGCCCACCGAGGGCAACACGACCGCTTCTGCCACGAGCGAACGATAACGCGACGCCCGCGCCGCTACTCGTCCTGTCGCTCGTGGGATGCGCGCCGAGCCGGCAGCCCGAGCTCCGCGCGGGCGGCGTCCGCGACCTGGCGCGCGGCGCGATGCACCCCGCGTCGATCGCCGATGGCGTCGGCTTCGATCAGCGCCTGACGCGCGTCGCTGGCCCGTCCCAGCCCTCGGTAGCAGGCGGCCGTGCGCCAGAGCCCGAACGCGTAGAGCGGATGGTCGAGCTGCCCGAGCACGACGCGATAGGCCGTGGCGGCCTGGTCCCAGCGTTGGGCCCCGAGCGCCGCTTCACCGCGCACCATCCACGCGAAGAGCGCGAGCTCCGACGCATCGCGGCCGCGCCGCTCGACGAACGCTTCTCCGCGGCGCTCGACCTCGCGCGCGTTGCCCCCGCGCCAGGCGGCCAGCAGCGACACGAAGTCCATCTCCGCGGCGACCCACGCGTCGCGGGTCCGACGGGCGACGTCCTGCGCCACACGCGCCGCCGCCTTTCGGTGCCGGCGCGCAGCGCGCTCGTCCGCGGACTCGGCCTCCGAGAGGTGCGCGAGGGCGAGGCGACGATTCGCGTCCACACGCGCCGGGCCACGCGCCGCCCGTGCGGCGCGCGCGAGCTCGTCGCTCGGCTCCGACGGTGCCCTCAACGACGGCACACGCTCGGCGAGCACGTCGAGCAAGACGCGAGCAGGATCGACGCGCGGCGCGCTCGCCAACGGCAATCTCGCGCCCGAGCTGCCGCAGGCGGCGACCGAGAGCGCGCACGCCAGAGCTGCCGCGGCTCGCGTCGTGAGTCTCCCGTTCGTCATGGCGACGGCCAGGGGCGGCGGTGTCGCAACGAAGGGAGCTTCGCGCGCACCGATCGCGTGCGCTCCGGATCGACATCGGCCACGGCGACGCCTTCGCCCATTCCCTGCACCTCCGCGACCACGACTCCCCACGGATCGACGATCAGGGCGTGTCCGTACGACTCGCGAACCTGCTCGCGGCCGTCGCTGCGGACGGAGCGGAAGTGCTCGCCCGATTGTGCGGGCGCGAGCACCCAACATTGCGATTCGATGGCGCGGGCTCGTAGCAGCACGTGCCAGTGCGCCGCCCCCGTCAACGCCGTGAACGCGCTGGGGATCGCGAGCACCTCGGCGCCGCGATCGACGAGCGCCCTGTAGAGCTCGGGGAATCGCAGGTCGTAACAGACCGAGAGCCCGACCGGACCGCAGGCACAATCGACGACGACCGCCTCGGGCAAACCCGCGGACGTCGATTGCGATTCGCGAATCGTGCTGCCGTCGGGGAGCTCGACGTCGAAGAGGTGGACCTTTCGGTATCTGGCCCGCAATCGTCCACCCGCGTCGATCACCAGACACGCATTGTACGGCGGCGAGTCGGGATCCTCGGCGCGCTCCCAGAATCCGCCCAGCAACAGCTCGATCCCCGCTTCGCGCGCCAGCCGCGACATTCGCGCGAGCACCGGAGCGTCGGGGCCCGCCGCGGCGGGCGAGCCGAGGCCCCCGCCAGCCAGCGGCGGCAACGCCTCCGCGATTGCACGTTTGCCGGCCTCGGGACCGAGATAGGCGAATCCCTCCGGCACGGCGGCCAATCGTGCGCCGCGCTCGACCGCTTCGCCGACCAGGCGCTCCACGGTCGCGAGATTCCGCTCGACGTCGGCGGTCGAGGTCATCTGGAGGACCGCGACGCGCGCAGGAGATGCCGTGGAAGTCACCGTGCTCACCCCGACAGCTTGAAGAAGCTGCGGATCTTCTGCAGCAGATCGCTGTTCGCGGGCGCGGTCGATTGCTCGGACTCGAGCGGACGATTGACGACCATCGACGTGCGTCGCTCGCCGACGACCCTGCTGATCACGTCGGCGAAATCGGGGTGATCCTTCAGGACGTCGTGGAACGCGTCGTGGCCGATCTCGTAGAGCTGGCAGCTCGACTGCGCCACCACGGTCGCGCGGCGCGGCGCCCCCGTCAGCACCGACATCTCGCCGAAGAAGTCGCCGGGGCCCAGGTGCGCAATCTCCGTCTCGGCGTTCGTCTCCGGATCCCGAACGCGCACGACCAGCTCTCCCGCGTGAACGACGTACATCGTCTCGCCCGGGTCGCCCTGGCGAATCACCGTCTCTCCGGTCGCGAATCGCAGCGAACGCGCGCGCTCGGCCATCAATCCGACGGCGCTCTCGGGGAGCTGCGCGAGGAAATCGATGCGGCGGAGATCGGCCAGGCGGCGCCCGCGTGCGCCCTCGTCCGCGAGACGGCGGGTCTCCTCGGTGACCTCGTGCAGGTGCAGGGTACGCGACGGGTAGGTCAGCTCGATCTTCGCGCGCGACATCGCGTGCCAGATCCGGTCGCGCACGTTGCCGTCGATGATGTCGCGCCGCTGATTGTCGTCGATGAAGAATCGAACCCAATAGGTGATGCCGCTCTCGTCGAACTTGTAGGTGACGA
>JADZFZ010000755.1 GCA_020854145.1 Deltaproteobacteria bacterium
AGCTCGTCTATGGGTATCTGACTCGTCGACGTGGCTACAACCGCAGGCAGATCCACTCGAACATCGTCGGTTCCTACTCGAATGTCCTGAAGGAGTATCCCAACGAGGTTCGCGCCCAGCGGGCTCGGGCCAACCATACGAGCGCGTGCCTGATCGTCGTCATCGACGCCGATGTCGGAACGGTCGAAAACCGTCATCAGCAGCTCGCCTCCAAGCTCGACGAAGTCGGAGCCGACCCACGCCGCGATGCGGAGCGGATCGCGCATGTCGTCCCTCGCCGCAATGTCGAGACCTGGATCGTCGCACTCTGCGGCGGCCACGCCGATGAGACCACCGACTACCCCAGGCAGCCGGCGGAGCGACGCAAGGTGGCGGCCGATTCGCTCTGTGCGACGAACATCGAGTCGGTTCCTTCGCTGACACGTGGCTGCCAGGAGTTGAGCCGGCTGTCCTGATGCCCTCACCACACCCCGTTCGGGGAGCGCGCCTAGTCCCGAATTTCGCTGGGCGCTCACCCCTCACCCCGACCCTCTCCCCATTCGGGGAGAGGGAGCCTGGTCCCGAATTCCGAGTGAGCCCGAGCCTGCGGCCAGCGGGCGACGGCGAAGTCGCAACACGCCCGAGCGTCAGTGAAGGGCGTGAATTCCGCCCGCGCCCATCGACGCGCGTCCCCTCTCCCCGCGGCGCGGGGAGAGGCAGGGTGAGGGGCTGGTGGCGTGAATTCTCGCCTCCGACGCGCGTCCGACACGGCCGCGGTGCGGCCGAGCGCTGAACGCGGCAAACTCGGCGCGCAAGAGTTGCCTCATCGCGCATGAGCGTCGATGGGCCGCGGGCGCGACGCGCGAGGCTCGCGCCGCGCGGATGTGCCCGTTGCTGTGATCTCCGCGCCTCTCGTGGCGATTCGTCGGGGCTCGACCGCCGTCAGCTGCGGGTGGCACGCGGGTTGAGAATGCGGCGCCGCCAGGCCGAGCAGGGCCCGGTGCAATCACGCACCAGCCGCGCCTCGGACACGCCGACGTCGTCGTCGTGACGGCACGCGCACGCCTGGCGTCCGACAACCCTTCATCGATTCGAGAGTGCAAGACATGCCGAACACCAAGACCTCGCTCAGCCGCACCCTCCGCTTCGCCCTTGGCGCAATCGCCCTCCTGGGCGCTGCAGCTCTAGCGCCGCACCCTGCGAGCGCAGTGGCGACCAACACCACTGGCTTCGTTCGTGAGCTTCGCGTCGCGAGCGTGCCGTCCGAGCACATCCTCGTCCGCCTCGAGGACGGCTCGGGCACGCGCATCGCGCTCGGCTGCGGCGCGACCGACGACAGCTACGCGACGTTCTCGGGCGCCGCCGAGCAGCGACAGCAGTACCAGACGATCCTCACCGCCGCGCTCCTCGCGGGCCGCCAGGTCGAGCTGCGCACGGACGTGGTCGGCGGCGCCTGCCAGATCCAGCGCGTGACCCTCCGGTCCGGCAGCTGAGCCGATGCGTCGCGCCAGGATCCCCATGGTCGCGGGGCTGCTCTTGCTCGGCGCTGCCGGGTGCGTCGCACCCGTCGGCGACGACGGCTCGTGGGAGGCGTTCCGCGAGCGCTTCCGGGAGGGCGACACCGACGCCTTCCTCGTCGAGGGCGACATCGTCGTCGATGAGGCCGAGCTCTTCGAGTACTACCTCGACACGCTGGGAGAGGACGATGCCGCGGTCGCCCGCGCGCAGGGGGCGCTGATCGCGAACGACCCCAGCAGCGTGGGCAACTACGACCGACGCGGCGGCGCCACCATCGACTACTGCTACGACGACGGTTGGGGGCGCGCCCAGGACGGCTACACCGCGCCGCAGCTCGCGATGGTGATGGCGAACGTCGACCGTGCCGCCCGCATGTGGAACGGCGTCGCCGACATCCACTTCCGTCATCGGCGGGATCTCGACGGGGCCGGATGCAACAACGGGCTGCGCTGGAGCGGCGAGATCGAGTTCTGGGTGACCCACCACTCGAGCACGAACGCGAGCGGCGCGTTCCCGTCGGCTGGCCACGACTTCCAGATGCTCAAGGTGCCGCCCGGTGGGATCCCGACGAACCTCGCGCTCCACGAGCTCGGGCACATCCTCGGGTTCCGGCACGAGCACGAGCGCGGCGAGGCGGCGCCTCGGTACTGCGACGACCTGACCTCGTACCACGCGCTGACCGAGTTCGACCCGCAGTCGGTCATGATGTACGCGGACTGCACCGTGGGCAGTGCGATCCTCGGGACGATCCCGCCGAGCCGTCTCGACGGGATCGGCGCGCGTCGCGCCTACGGCAACCCGCGCTGGTGGTACGCCGGAGCGTTCTGAGGCGCGTTTCGTTCGGTCGGTCACGTCCTCGGGCGTCGTTTCGCGCTCGATGTCGTTCGCGTACGACGGCGCAGTTGGGTCATGCCCATTCGGCGGGCGTCGGCGTGGTGAGCTCGCACAGGCTCGGTTGGGATTGCCTGTCGCCCCATCAGCCTCGCGCGGAGTTGCGGCCGTCGTGCTTCGCTTGGTAGAGGCGCTCGTCCGCGCGCGCGATGAGCGCGAGCGAGTCGGTGTCGGTCGGCGCGAGCGTCGCGACCCCGAGGCTGATCGTCACCGGGATCGGCGTGTCGTCGTACGCGAACGTGGTCCTCTCCACCGCGATGCGGAGCCGCTCGGCGACGACCAGCGCGGCCACGCGGTCGTGGGCCGGAAGGAGCACACCGATCTCCTCGCCGCCGATCCGTGACGCGACGTCGTCGCGCCGGAGGTGACCTCTCACGATTGCACCGAGCCGTCGGAGGATCGCGTCGCCCGCGAGGTGGCCGTGGGTGCGGTTGAGAATCGCGAAGTGGTCGATGTCGATGAGCACGATCGAGAAGACGTCGTGATGACGACGGCAACGCGCGAGCTCGAGCTCGACCGCCGCCTGGAACGTGCCGCGGTCGTGAAGCCCGGTGAGGACGTCTGCTTTCACGGGTCGATCGTAGCTCGGAGCGGGGCGACGCGATCCAGCGGCGTCGGGCGGCGCTACGGCACGGACGGCAGGCGATGGGTGCGCGATGGCTGGGCGCGATCTCCCGCGGGGTCGACGCGGGCGCGGTGTGGCCCTAGCCTTGGTGCACCCCGCCGATGACCGATCGCCCCCGGGGGGGTGACACCGAGCCCGAGGAAGTGCGTGCGTCGCCCGCGCGCGAGGCTCCGTCGCGCCTCGCCGCCGGCACG
>JADZFZ010000756.1 GCA_020854145.1 Deltaproteobacteria bacterium
CGGGCTCGGCGTCGTTGCGTTCTTCGCTTTTACTGGAGCACTCGCGGCGCCCTGGCTGATCGAGCGGATCGGCGGAGCGTGGCTGGGCACGCACGAGCACGAGCACGAGGATGGGCACGAGCACGGGCACGGGCACGGGCACGAGCACGAGCACGAGCACGGGCGCCCCGGCGCGGATCGGACGCACGGGGCCAAGGCCGCGCCGTCGGCGACGGCCGCGAGGCTCGCGACGGAGCTTTCGTTCGGAGCGCTCCTTCTCCATCAGGTCGGAGACGGCGTCGCGCTCCATCACTACGCGACGGGAGACGAGCCCAGCCTCGACGCGGCGCTCGCGTTGTCGCTCCACACCGTGCCGGTCGCAGCGCTGGTCGTGCTGCGTTTCTCGCAAGGCGCGGTGGGCGCCGGCGCCGGCGCGCGTGCCTGGCGGCCGGGCCTGGTGCGTGCGGCCTGGCTGGCGGTGGCGACGCTCGCGGGCATCGCGCTCGGTGCGACGTTCGTCTCGACCTGGCTGCAGGCTGCGGGTCCGTGGACGGCGGCGATCGTCTCGGGTCTGTTGCTCCACGTGCTGACGCACGATCTCGGTCGCGACGCTCCGCGAACGACTTCGGAGCGGATGCTCGAGCTCGCGGGGCTCGTCGGTGGCCTCGCGATCGCGGTGGGGGCGCTGGCGCTCGGAGCGCACGAGCACGACCACGGGCACGATCCCGCCGGTGCCGCAGGGCACGGGCACGAGGCGTTGCCGACGGTCGTGCGCATCGGGCACGCGATGCTCGACGTCGCGCTCGCGGTCTCGCCTTGGGCACTGGCAGGGCTCGTCGCGAGCGCGGTGATCGGCGCGACGACGAGGGCGCCGTCGCTCGATGCGCCTTCGAGCGGTCGGATTGCGACCGTCGTCTGGCTCTTGCGTCGGTCCGCGCAGGCGCGGGGTCCGAGCGAGCTCGCGCCGGTCACCGTGCTCGCGTCGTTCGCGTTGCTCGGCGGGTCGTTCGTGCTCGCACGCGTCGCAGGGCTCGTCGTGATGGCGACGGCGCTCGCGCTCGTGCCGTCCACCAGGCCCCCCGTCCCCGAAGGCGGTGAAGGACGATCGACCGGGACGCGCGAGGCCGGTTCCGAACCGGGTGCCGACACAGAGCCGAGGCGTGCGCTCGCGTCGCGCATCGCGTACGCGTTCGATCGCACGTTGCACGCGAACGCGCCGAGCCTCGCGTTCGGCATCGCGCTCGCCGGCCTGATGCACGGGATCGTCCCGGCGGATGCGCTCGGCGGCGCGGGCCACCTGCCCTCGATGATGCTGGTGTGGATGCTCCTGGCGGTCGCCACGCTTCCCGACGGTCTGCTTGCGACGCCCGTCGGTGCGGCGCTGACCACGCGGGGCCTGCCGACGTCCGCGGCGGCTTGCGCCATGTTGATCGCCAGCGTCCGGCGGGGCGGGGCGTTCGATCGGGCGCAGACGTCGCGAGCAGGGTGGCCGTCGCTCGCCGCGGTCGCCCTCGGCATCGGCGCGACCTTCGCCGTCCAGCACGTATGGCCGAGCGCTCCGTTCGTGGCGCACATCGACGGCGCGCACGACCACGGCGTCGTGCAGCCATGCGCCGCAGCTCTGCTCGGCGTCGCGCTCCTGCTCCACCTCTATCGCTGCGGGTTGCGCGCGTGGATCGCGACCGCCTCGGGCACGCGGCATCGGCACGAGACGTGAGATTACGCACGGGTTCGACGCTCGC
Source organism: Deltaproteobacteria bacterium (assembly GCA_020854145.1). Lineage (GTDB taxonomy): Bacteria > Myxococcota_A > Polyangia > Polyangiales > JADZFZ01 > JADZFZ01. The sequence continues at coordinate 1,722 of JADZFZ010000756.1, forward strand.
GGATGCAACGCCGTGGACACGCGCCGCCACGAAGGTCAGGTCGATGGGAGGCGCGATGACGACGTTGGGGAGGTTGGCTCGGGGCGCGGCCGTCGTGTCGGTGGTGCTCGGGGTGTGCGCTGCAGCGCAGGCGCAAGCCGGCCGGCGCGTGGTCGTGATCCTCGGTGCCGAGCGCGCGACGGAGATCGCGGAGGCCGTCCGCCTCGAGCTCGCGGCGCGTGGGCTCGAGATGCTCGTGACGGCCCCACCGTCCGATCCGGGCGGGCCGCTCGCGCGGGCGGCGGGCGCACAGGAGTCGGCGCGCGCGGTCGGTGCGGAGGCGACGGTGTGGATCGAGAGCGCGGCCGTCGGCGGCGGCGCGTCGGTGCGCGCCGTCGGCGTCGACGACGACACGGTCCGCCACGCGCCGTTGCCCGCGCCGCTCGCCACGGTGGAGGCAAGGGTCGTCGCGCTGGTCGGCGCGAGCCTGCTCGACGAGATCGCTGCGGGCCGCGAGGGCGAGGACGACGCTCCGGTCACGGTGCGCATCGCCGTCGACGTGGATGCGCCGGGACGATCGGTCGCGATCGCGGCGGGCGCGCCCGGGACGATGGCGGCGGCGACGGCGCCCCCGGTCGCACCGCCCGCGGCCCCGCCACCGGCCCCACCGATCGCACCTCCGCGCGCTGCGGATGCCGCGCGCTCGGCGGCGGCGAGCTCCGCGCCGGCGGTCGATGCGACGCTCGACACGAGCGATCTGCCGAGAATCCCGCGCGATGGCTGGAACCTCGAGACCGCAGTCATGTTCGCGGGCGTGGCAGGCGCGCTGCAGGCCACCGTGTCGCGATGGATCGACGATGCGTGGCGGATCGGTCCCACGGCGTCGGTGGCGCTCGTGTGGGCCGACGATCTGCAGCCGGCCTTCACGCTCGGTGGCACGTTGCTCCGTGCGGGCCGCGCACGCTCGGGGCGGTTCGACTTCGGTCTGCACGCCGGGCTCGTGGTCGTGATCTCCGACGACGCGCGCGACAGCTTCGTCGGTGCGAGCAGCGGGGGCGCGTTCGGCGAGAGCTCGGGCACCTACGTCACGGGCGCGCTCTACGGATGGACCGCAGAGGCGCTCTTCGGCTGGGGCTGGGAGCTGTCGTCGAGCCTCGCGCTCGATCTGCGCTTCGCGCTGGGCACGGCGCAGGTGGACGGCGAAGAGCTGGTGCCGGTCGCGTGGGCTGCCCTGGCGCTGGAGCTGCCGCTCTGAGCTCCTCGGCGCGATTGCGGCTCGTCGCCGGAGCGCGAGACTCGCGCCCCTCACCGGCGGTCGCGGTCTCGCTCGACGAAGTGGAGCCGCCGGGCAACGACCCTGCGTCGATCGAGCGCCTGCTGCTGCTGCTGCTGCCGCGCGTGCGCGCGTGGACCTTCCGGCTCGTCGGGCCGCGAGGGGACTTCGAGGACGTCGTGCAGGAGGCGCTGACGGAGCTCGCGACCGCGTTGCCTCGTTTCGAGGGACGCTCGCGCCTGACGACGTTCGCGCATCGCGTGGTGCTGCGGGCTGCGTGTCGCGCGTGGGGGCGCAAGCAGCGACGCGCCGAGGTGTCGCTCGAGCTGGTCCCGGCGGCCGGGCCGGAAGGAGATCCCGAAGCGCGCGCGACGGGACGTGAAGCGCTCAGGCGGCTCTATCGCGCGCTCGAGCGGCTGCCGGAGAAGCGTCGGGTCGCGTTCGTGCTGTGCGCGGTCGAGGGGCTGCTCCCGCACGAGGCGGCGGAGATCGAGGGCACGAGCGCGGAGGCGATGCGGTCGCGGTTGATGCACGCACGTCAGGAGCTCGCGTCGCTGCTTCGCGACGATCCGTACCTCGGTCCGCTCGCCGATCGGGAGGCGCGATGACGGCGCGCGACGACGACGACGACGACGACGGGCTCGGATGGCTCGACGGGCTGGCGCAGCGCGCCGCCGAGGCGCCGCTGCCGGCGATGGACGAGCACGACGCTTCGCGTCGCGTCGCGCGGGCGATGACGGAGGCGGCCGCGCGGAGCGTCGCCGCGTCGAAGCGACGCACGCGGTGGGCAGTCGGAGTGGCGGCCGTGTCGCTGCTCGCGCTCGGTGGTGGTGCCCTCGCACGGATGGTGGACGGCGGCGAGGGCCGCGCCGCGCCCCTCGTGATGTCGCTCCCGACGGGAGATCGCGTCACGGCCACGGAGGGCGCGCGGTTCCGCATGCTGGAGATCGACGCGCGTGCGCGCGGTGTCGTGCTCGACGAGGGTGCCGTGCTCTTCGACGTGCGCGCGCTCCGAGACGACCAGCGCTTCGAGGTGACGAGCGGCAGGACGACCGTCCGCGTGCGCGGCACGGTGTTCTCGGTGCGACGCGCGGGCGACGACGTCGACGTCCAGGTCTACGAGGGTCGTGTCGAGGTCCTCGAGGGCTCGCGCCGCTGGGATCTCCGTGCGGGGCGGCGATTGTCGCGGGGACGCGAGGAGTCGCTCGACGCATCGGCTCCGCTCGCGCGCGAGGGGATGGCGGCTGCATCGGCGCGGGCGCGCGGGCGATCGACATCGAGCGGCGAGGACCCCGTCGCCTCCACCCCGCTGGCCCGACGCGACGAAGCCGCGCCGCGCGCGCCGGATGACGGCGCAGCGACGTCCACGGTGGCGACCGGTGGCTCGAACGAGCACGCGGTCTCGGACGACCGGGCTGCGGGCGTCGCCGGTCGCGCCGAGCGAGGGCTCGACCCGCGAGCGCGCGGAGCGTCGTCGCGGGGACAGACGAGCACGACGGTGGTGGACGTCACGAGCTCCGAGTCGATCGCGCAGGCGCGCAGATGGCTCGCAGACGGCGAGCCCGATCGCGCGCTCACGGCGGCGAGGCTGCGGGCGGGCGGCGCGTGGCGGATGCTGGAAGCCGACGCGCTCCGTGCGCTCGGCCGTCACGAGGACGCGGCCGACGCGTACGATCGCGCGGCGCGCGAGCTCGGCGGCTCGGCGCGGGCGCAGGCCGGCTATCTGGCGGCGACCTTGCGGCGCGATCGCTCGAACGACGCGCCTGGAGCGCTCCGTTCGCTCGACGCGAGCGGCGCGGACGAGACCGGATCGCCGCTCGAGGAGCGTGCGCTCGCGCTGCGCGCGCGGCTGCTCGTCGCGACCGGGCGCATGGAAGCTGCGAGGGCGACGGCCGAGCGCTACCTCGCGCGTTTCCCGCAGGGCGGCAGGCGCGAGGCCATGCGGCGGCTGACCGACGACGACGACGACCGAGGCGATGCGGCGCCGACCGCACCCGAGTGACCCGGGAGTTTGGCTCGGCTCAGCGGATCAGGCAGACGCCCATCGTCGGGTGACCGACGTCGAGGCAGTCCTCGACGCGCCCGCACTCGAAGGTGCCCAGGTGGCAGAAGTTGGTGCACCGGCCGAGAAAGCACATGAACAGGATGTCGCACTCGTTGCTCGCCGCGCAGGGCGCATCGAGGTTGCCGCAGCTCACGCAGCTCTCGCAGCGGCCTTCGCTCGGCGAGTAGAGCCGGCAGACCTCGGCGGTTCCCGCGCACTCGACGAGGCTCCCGGGCATCGCACAGATCATCCCGCCCGGGTCCGGAAGAGCCAGCCCGGGATCGAGACGTCCCGCGTCGCCCGGGACGGAAGCATCCGGCGGTGGTGGCGGTGGCGTGGGTGGCGTCGGGGTCGGCGCAACCGCGTCGCCACCGGCATCGACGCCCATCGGAGCCACGTCGGCGCGCGACGTGTCCGCGGCGGCGTCGCGGACCGTGCCATCGTGCAACGCACCATCGATCGATTGACTGCCCTCCGCCTGCGCGCAGGCGTTCAGCAACACGAGCAAGAGCCACGACAAGGGCCCTCTAGCGGTCGAGGCGCTCGGACGACTGGCCGGCCATCCCGGGCATCGGGCCTGCGCCGCCGGCGCCTCCCATCCCGAGCGTGGCGCGCAGGCCGGTGACCGTGACGCCCATCGCGCCGCCGAGCGTGAGGAGCGCGATGCTGGGACCGCCACCTCCCCCGCCGCCCGCGCCGCCACGGCCGCCCGCACCCCCATTGCCGCCCCCACCGCCGGGTTGGCTGTCGTCCTCGCCGCCGCCGCCGGGTCCACCGGGTCCACCGCCACCCCCTTCGGCACCCGCGCCGCCGCGGCCGCCCATGCCGCCCGCGCTCGTCGTGACCTCGATCGCACGCAGCGTCACGCCCATGGATCGATCGATCACGATCCCGAGGCTGGCACCGCCACCGCCTCCGCCGGTTCCGCCATCGGATCCGCACCCGCCGCCGCCTCCGCCGCCGCCGGCGCCGCCGTAGCTGTTGCAGTCGGCGTCACCGCCGTTGCCGCCGCCTCCGCCACCGCCTCCGCCGCCGTGGCCTCCGTCACCGCCGTCGCTCCCGTCCGCGGGGACGTACGCGCCGTCCATCCACTCACCGAACGCGGCGCCTGCCGTACCGGGCATCCCGTTCTCGCCGGGCATCCCGTCGGTCCCACGCGTCCCGGGCGGGCCGCCTGCCGCACCGGGCATCGGCATCGGCATCCCCATCGCGTTGACGACGATGCGCGTGCCGGAGCCACCCATGCCGGGCGCGCCGTTGTCCGGATGCCCGGCCGTGCCTCCGACGCCGCCGTTGGCGCCGCACGGGCTCGGACCTCCCGGTCCCGGCGTCGGGCGGCTGCAGCTGTCGCACAAGAACGTGCTGTCCTCGCAGCCGTTGGCGCCATTGCGTCCCATCATGCCCGCAGCGCCCATCCCGCGCGCGTCGGTGCCATCCCGCCCGGGCATCCCGACGCCCGAGAAAACACGCAAATTCGAAAGCGTCACCGTGCTGGCGCCCTCGAGCAGGACGGCGATGCTGCTCGCGCCTTGCTCCCGTGGATCGCCCGAGCGCACCGTGAAGCGATCGACGGTGGCGCCGCCGAGCGCACCTTCGCCACGGAGCGCGCCCGTCTCCGGCCCGAGGATGACCGTCTCGTTGCCGGCGGCCCGCGCCCAACCGCGCGCACGATCGTAGCCGCCGAAGATCGAGACGCCTCCGCGAAGCGAGACGGTCTCCTGATACGTTCCGCCGGCGACATAGACGTGTGGCTTCCGGAGGGCGACCGCGAACTCGATCCCGGCCTGAATCGTGCCGATCGGGTCGTCCATCGTGCCGGCCGCACGCTCGTTGCCGCCGATCGCCACGAAGATGGCGCGCGCGACGTCGCCATCGATGCCGTCGCCGTTGGTGTCGGCGAAGGTGTCGTCGGGATCGTCCGTTCCGCCGGGCGGCCCGGCCTCGGGACGCGGCGGCACGCTCGCGTCGAGCCCGCCACCATCGGTCGGCGGCGGCGTCGGCCCGCCGTCACGCGCTGCCCCGTCGTCGCGGATGACGGCCCCATCGACGCCGAACGAGTCACCGCGACCGCTCGCGCACGCGCTGGCCAAGCTGGCCATCACAAGCAAATAACGAAAAGATACGCTCGGGACGGTCATGCGAGAACGAGCCTGGCAAGAGTAGCCGACCTCGCCGTGCCCTGCATCCTGCGGGATGCGCCGCCGGGCAGCCGGGGCGAGGTGCGTGCCCCGAGCCGGTCGAGGGGTGCTATGGTGCCGCCCCCATGCGCGGGCGGATCGAGGTGCTGACCGTCGAATCGCGGGCACTCTCCGACAACCCACTCGGCGATCCCGCTCGCCGGACGTTTCCCGTCTACTTGCCGCCGAGCTACAGCGACGAGCCGCGGCGCCGCTACCCGACGCTCTATGCGCTCGCGGGCTTCGCCTCGAGCGGCTGGTCCTTCCTCAACCACACGGCGTGGACCCCGAACCTCCCCGAGCGGATGGATCGCGCGATCGAAGAGGGACGCGCGCCCGCGTGCATCCTCGTCATGCCCGACTGCATGACACGCTACGGCGGCAGCCAGTATCTCGACTCGCCGGCCCTCGGCCGTTACCAGACGCACCTCTGCGAGGAGGTCGTCGCCGCCGTGGAGACGACGTTCCGCGCCATCCCGAAGCGCGAGGCTCGAGGTGTCCTCGGCAGCTCGTCGGGCGGCTTCGGGGCGCTCCGCGCCGTGATGGACCGTCCGGACGTCTTCGGTGCGTGCGCGAGCCACGCCGGCGACTGCTACTTCGAGCTCTCCGTTCGGACGGACGTGCCGCGCTTCGTCATGACCATCGAGCGCGCGGGCGGGCTCGCGAAGTTCCTCGAATCCTTCTATCTCCTGCCCAAGCACTCGAGCGATCAGGTCGCGACGATGTTCATGGTGGCCGCTGGCTGCGCCTACGCTCCCGACCTGCGCTTGCCACCTCCGCACGCGGTGTTCCCGTTCGATCTCGGCACCGGCGAGATCGACAGGGAGCTCTGGGGGGTCTGGGAGGCGCACGATCCCGTCGTGCGCGCGCCGGAGCACGCCGAGCACCTCAAGAAGCTCGCGCTGCTCTATCTCGACGCGGGGACGCGCGACGAGTGGCATCTGCAGCTCGGCACGCGCGTGCTCGCCGATCGGCTCCGCAACGCCGGAGTGCGGTTCGAGCACGAAGAGTTCGACGACGGCCACCGTGGCATCGGGTACCGATACGAGATCTCGCTCCCGCGAATCGCGAAGGCCGTCGAAGTGTGACCCGCGTGGCCGACAAACCCGACTATTCTATCGGCCGCGCATCTATCGGAGGACTCATGGCTCGGGGCAGCACCCAGACACAGCCGCGACGCAAAGCGGCCGATCGCAAGACGGCGCCGACGAACACGGACGACGCGTCGTCTGCCGCCGCGCTGCGCGACGTGCCGCCGGAGGACGAGACGCTGCCCGAAGCCCTCGACGCGGAGGCCGCGATCCTCGACGAGCTGCCGGTCGGAGGTGGGCTTCCGCAGGCGATCGCGCACGCCGAAGGCCGCACGCGCGAGATCCTCGGCCGGCTCGCCTGCGCGATGGGCAAGCGCGATCACGCGATCAACGAAGCGCTCGCGAAAGACCTCCTCGCACGCGAGGACGCCGAGGCGACCGCGATCCTGGTCAAGCACCTCGACGAACGCGAGACCGCCGTCAGCGTCGACGTCGCCAAGGTCCTCGAGATCATCGCGGCGGCGTCACCGAAGCTGCTCGGTCCCGGCGCCGACGGACTGGCCGCCGCGATCCGCTCCACCAACGCGCGCACCGCGACGGTCGCATCGACGTTGCTCGCGGTCGCCGCGCCCGCGGTCCCCGCGCGCGTGGCCAAGCACCTCGACGCGCTGTTGAAGGTCTTCCCGGTCGGCGCCCCCGCGGTGCGCGATGCCCTCGTGCGCGCGTTCGCGGGCTTGTGCGCGGCGAGCGTCGCGTACCAGCGGCGTCTCGGACCCGTGCTCGAGGAGGCCCTGGCCACGTGCAGCGAGCGCGACCTCCCGCGCTGGGCGGAGGTCATCCTTCCGTCGCTCAAGGGCGAGCCGCACGCCCGCGCCCGCGCGATCGTGGAGCGCCGCATGCCGGAGCTGCCGCGTCCCGGGGTCCTGCGCGTCGCGAAGCTCCTCGGCGTCAAACCGCCGCGCGCGAAGGCGTAGCCATGACCCGACCCTCGACGAGAGGCGCCATCTCCCTTCGATGCGAGGTGGGCTGGGTGAGGGGTCGAGCACCGGCAGCGCGTTTGGCCGCGCTGCTCGTCGTCACCACACTCTCGGCGTTCGGCCTGGCCTGCGGGCTGTTCTCGTCATCGTCCGAACGCACGACGGGCGAGGGGTATCGCGCGCTCGGTCTCGACCGATCCGCCCTCGTCTTCACCGACGCCGACACGGTGCGCGATCTGGTCGTCAGCGGCGACAAGCTCTATCTCGCGACCGACCGCGGCGTGCTCGTTCACCCGATCTCGGGTGGAGAGGCGAGCCGAACGGCGCGGGCCGACGGGATGCCGAGCGACGACGCGACCGCCGTGGCAACCGACGGCGAGGACGGCGCGTGGGCGGCGATCGGCGGCGAGCTGATGCACCACGTCGGCGGCGTCTGGCTGGCGGCGCCCCAAGCGCCCCCGGACATCGGCCGGGCGACCGCGTTGATCGGCGAGGCCGGGAGCAAGGTCTGGCTCGGCGGCTCGCATGGTCTCGCACGTTTCGACGGCACGCGATGGGAGCGGTTCCCGGAGGACATCGCGGTCACGCGGCTCGTCCGCACGGGCGACGGCGTCTGGGTGCTGACCACGAATCGCGGCCTGATGCTCGTGACGAACGACGGCATCGTGCGCGAGCACGGCCCGGCCTCGGGCATCCCCGAAGCGTACGTCCGCGATGTCGTGGCGATGCGCGACGGCAAGCTCGTGGCGCTCACGCAAGGCCCTGGCGGCAGCGTGATCGGGCTCTACGACGGGCAACGCTGGTACGCGTACGCGGCGCCCGAGGTCCAGGGCGCGCTCGTGGCGATCGCGGACGTGCGCAACACGCCGACGCTCGTGACGTCGCGCGGCCTCTACACGATCTCGACCGAAGGGGGCTCGGGACAGTCGCTCACGCCGACGGCCGCGTCGGAGCCGAACGGGATGCGCAGCTGGCGCGTACGCTGGGCCGAGGTCGCGCCGGCCGCGCCTCCCCCGCCTCCCCCGCCTCCGCCGCCGCCGCCCGCGACCGACGCGGGGCCGCCGGCGCGCGGACGACGCGGACGCGACGCGGGAGCTCCCGCGCAAGCAGCCGACGCGGGCGTCGCTTCGATGGATGCCGGCGCCCCGCCCGCTCCGCCGCCGACCCAGTCGGCGGTGCCGCGCCAGGAGCGCCGCGCCGATCCCATGCGCGCGATCCGTCCGCCGGCGCCCTCCATCGAGGTGCCGTCGGGTGGTCCGACCCTCGAAGCTCCCGATGTCCGGTTGCTCGCCTCGAGCGCCGCGATCCCGAGTCAGATCGAGCTCGCGCGGGCGTCCGGGCCGGCCGTGTTCCTGGCCGAGCGCGCGCGGGGCGTGACGGTGATCGGCGCCGACGGTCGGAGCCGCACCTACCGCACGAACGATCTCGCGCCGACCGATCGCGCGCTGATGATCGCGACCGACGGCGACGGTCGCACGTGGCTGCTCACCAAGGACTTCGCGACCGTCCGGTTCGACGGCCGATGGTTCGCGCGCGCCGGGATCGACGACGATCCGTCGGTGCGCCCGCTCGCGCTCGCCTCACGGGGCGACAACGCCGTCGCGGTGGCGCGCGTGGGTGACGGGAATGTCTTGCGGGTTTATCGCTATCAAGGAAGATGGCGGCGCGCCTTCGAGCGCACGTCCGCGACGCCCATCGTCGCCGTGACGTTCGCCGGCCTCGGTGACGACGGCAGCGTGTGGCTGGGCATCAAGATCCCGCGTGAGGGTGGCGGAGGTGCCTATTCGCGCGGGGTCGCCGTGCTCCATCCCGAGCGCGAGGCCATCGTCTATCACCACCAGCGTGCTACCGCCGCGACCGACGGCGAAGGCGCCGCTCAGGTTCCCGACGACGTGACGTCCATCGAGATGGGCGGCGACGGCTATGTTTGGTTTGCTGGTTTGTCCGGAGCGACGCGCCTCGGCCAGGGACAGGTCGTCAACATGGGCGAGCCCCACGGCGTACGTGGCGGGATCGCGAACGACCTGGTGCTCGGTGCACAAGGGCGCCTGTACGTCGCGACGCCGCAGGGCATCGGCTACCAGCAGGAGGGCCGGTTCCGGTTCGACCTCGGTCGTGGAGCCGCCGA
>JADZFZ010000757.1 GCA_020854145.1 Deltaproteobacteria bacterium
CCCACGGCGCAGTCCACGCGAACCGGCGGCGCGCCAGCCCGGGAGCCGAGAGCAATCGCGAGATGGGTGACGACGTGCGCGCCATGTGCTCGCGGACCCGCTGGTCGAAGGCCGACACGCCGCGCGTGGGGGACTCGGTGCGGCTCAAGAGACGCGGATCCGTGCGGAGCGCCGCGACCTGCTCGGCCGTCGTCCACGTCCAGAGCTCGCGTCGCGCGAACGCCTCGCGCCAGAGCGCATCCTGCGTCAGCTGATCGCGCAAGGTCGGCGCGGCGGCGACACCCTGCGCCGTCGCGGGCGCCTCGACGAGCGCGGCGGGCGCAGGCGCCAAGAGGAGCCCGACCGTGACCCCGGCTGCGCGAAGGCCTCGACGCACCGGAAGACTCTACCAGCGCGACGAGCGCGACCAGAGCGCGCAGCCCGCAGAGCACGAGCTCGCGCGCGTCCCACGTGAGCTCCGGCACCGACCCCGCAGCGAGGTCGCTCGCGTACGTCGGCGACAGCGATGACGCACGCGTGCGCTACTCACCGCGGTATTGTGGCTTTCGCTTCTCGAGGAAGGCCGAGATCCCCTCCGCGTAGTCGTCGCTGTCGTAGACGATGCGACGCAGCCCCTGGATGCGCTCGAACGTCTCGGGGCTCAGCGGATGCGCCTCTGCGAGCAGGCGAATCTGCTCCTTGATGACGGCGATGCTGAGCGGCGCCAGCGTGCAGACGTGGTGCGCCATCTCGTACGTGAACTCCTCGATCGTCGCGCCCGGCACCACATGGTTGAGCATCCCGACCTGCAGCGCGCGCTCGGCCGCGATGGGGCGTGCGGTGAAGAACATCTCCTTGACCAGGAGCCCCGCGTCCACGGCCGTCATCAGGCGCAGGATGCCGGCCGGGTTGTACGGAACGCCGATCTTCGCGGGCGTGATCGCGAAGCTCGCAGTGGGCGTGCCGATCAGGATGTCGCACGAGAGCGCCAGCTCGACGGCGCCTCCCCAGACGCTCCCTTCGATCATCGCGATGACTGGCGCCGGGAAATGGCGCACGCCCCGCACCGCGCGCTCGAGCGGGTCGGAGTACGCGAGCGGATCGCGCCCGGAGCGCGGGAGCTCCGAGACGTCGTGGCCGGCCGACCAGACGCTCGCTCCCGGCTTCGCGCGGAGCACGACCGCGCGCACCTTGCGGGCCGCGAACCCGTCGAGGTCCGCGATGAGCTCGTCGATCAGCGCGGAGCTGAGCGCGTTGCGCTTGTCGTCGTGCGCGAGCGTGATGGTGCCGACGCGGTCGCGCATCTCGGAGATGGTCAACGTCATCGCGAGTCTCCGCCCGCGCCGCCCGCGAGATCGAAGTGGCGGATAGCGGCGACCTCGCGCCGCAGCTCGGCGCGAAAGTCGGGGTGCGCGATGGCGACGAGCGCCTCGGCGCGCTCACGCAGCGTGCGGCCGTGGAGGTTGACGGCGCCGTGCTCGGTTACGACCCAGTGAACGTGACCGCGCGTCGTCACCACGCCGGCGCCCGGCTTGAGCGCGGGCACGATGCGCGAGAGCTTGCCGCCGGCAGCCGTCGAGGGCAGCGCGATGATCGGCTTACCGCCCTCGGACAGCGCGGCGCCGCGCATGAAGTCCATCTGACCGCCGATGCCCGAGTAGATGCGGTGCCCCATCGAGTCGGCGCACACCTGTCCGGTGAGATCGATCTCCAGGGCCGAGTTGATCGCCACCACCTTCGGGTTCTGCCGGATGAGCGCCGTGTCGTTGGTTCGGTCGCACGGATGGAGCTCGACCGTGAGGTTGTCGTCGACGAAGTCGTAGAGCCGGCGGCTCCCGCTGAGGAAGCTCGTCACCGTGCGTCCCGGGTGCACGGCCTTGAGCCGGTTGGTGACGGCGCCGCAGCGCACGAGGTCCACGACGTTGTCCGAGAACATCTCGCTGTGGATCCCGAGGTCGCGCTTGCCGTGCAGGCGCGTTAGCGCCGCGTCCGGGATCGCGCCGATGCCCATCTGCAGGGTGGATCCGTCCTCGATGAGCCCCGCGACGAGCTCGCCGATGCGCGACTCGACCTCGTTGGGCACCGACGGCTCGTGCTCGACGAGCGGACGGTCGGTGTGGACGAAGGCGGTGATGCGATCGAAAGGAACGATGGTGCGGCCGTGGGTGCGCGGCATGCGCTCGTTGATCTCGGCGAGGACGATGCGCGCGGAGTCGGCGGCGGCTTTCGCGGCGTCGACGGACGTGCCGAGCGTGCAGTGCCCGTGGACGTCGGGGGGTGAGAGCTGCACCAGCGCGACGTCGAGGGCAATCGCCGCCGTGCGAAAGAGGTCGGGGATGTCGGAGAGGAAGATCGGCATGAAGTCGGCGCGCCCTTCCTCGATCGGCTTGCGGAGCGCCGGCCCGGTGAAGAGGGATACCGAGAAGAAGCGCCCCGCATGCTCCGGCGCCGCGAAGGTGCACGGCCCGCTCGTGTGCAGATGGTAGAGACGCACGGACTCGAGGTCGGTGCGACGCGCGAGCGCGTCGAGCAACGTGGTTGGCGTCGCGGCGGCGCCGTGAACGAACGCTCGCATCCCGCTCCCGACGTGCGCCACGACCTCTTCCGCCGACACGGCGCGCGCCTCCCAACCTGGCAGCCTCTTCATGCGAGCCTCCTGTCGCGCGCGACGACTATGCCGCGCGCCGCGCAGTGTGCGGCCGCCCGCGCCCGCCGTCAGTGGCCGCGATCAAGTCGGCCCGAGCGTGCCTGCGTGAGAGATGGAGTCGCATCCGGTCGAGATCGTGGTGCCACCGCTCCGCGAGCGCCCGGAGGAATGATCGTCGGGCCACGTCGCGCCGTCGCACCAGACCGAATACCCTCGACGTCGTGATCGCGCTCCGCGCGCTGGTGGTCGTCGCGCACGGTCCCCGATGACGCAGCGGTGACCGACGCGGCTCTTTCGTGCGCGCCCGACGACCCGACTCCTCCGGCATTGCCGGCGTTGACGCCGTGCCGGCCGGGATGGACCGAGGTGCCTGGCGAGGACGACGAGTCGCCGGCGCGCTGCGACCCGTGGCCCGCCGGCGAGCCCGAGCCGTGCACCGCGAGCGACGAGGCCCATTTCCCTGGTGAGCTCGGCTGCGCGCGCGTCGGTGCGGACTGCCCTCCAGACGGCTGGCCCGAAGAGCTGCTCACTGGCGCCGCGCTCGAGGGCAACACGACGGGGGTGCGTGCCTCGCTCGAGGGGCGGATCCGCGTGGAAGACGCGGTGATCCGCAACGGCGTACCGGCGATGGGTGTGTCGTGGGCCGCGATGGTCTTCGGCGAGCTCGAGCTCTCGCGCGTGTCGATCACCGGCTCCAGGGAGATCGCGCTCGCGACCTCGACGCCCGCGCACATCGTCGCATCGGACGTGATCATCGAGGACACGCGCGCCGTGACCGAGGACGTGCCGGGGCGCGACGGAGGGGTCGTGGCCGTCGCCGGCGACCACGGCGTCGGAATCGTCGTCGAGGCCGGGACGTCGGTCGAGCTGCAGCGCACGCTCATCGTGCGAAGCCGCGCCGCCGGCATCCTCGTGCGCGGAGACCTCGAAGGCGCGGCCCTGCCGCCCGCAACGCTCGATGTCGAGGATCTCGTCGTGCGGGACACGCTCGGCAGCGAGCGCAACGCCGACTTCGGACGCGGGATCCAGGTGCAAGCAGGCAGTCGAATGACCTTCGAGCGCGTGGCGATCAACGAGGTCGGCTCACTCCCCGAGCACGTGCATCACCTGAAGCTGGTTCTCGAAAGGCGGACGGCGCCCGGTCGCGCACTGCTCCGCGATGACCTCGTCGTGAGCGACGGTCCATTCGCCCACGCGCGCAGTCGTGCCCGGCTGCAGCAGCATGCGGTCGCCGCTCGACTCGAGCATGACGTTCAGCACCACCACCTCCGAATGCCCGAGATCGCAGTCCCGCCAGAACGAGCAGACGACGTCCCACGCTTGCACGCGGAGCTCGTTCGGCTCGGGTCCCGTCTGCCCTTCGAGGCTGAACACCAGCAACGCGACCTCGGCGCGCGGGCCGCGGATGCGCCGCGCGTCGCGCTCCCACGTGACGGCAGTGCCGGGAGCGAAGTACGCCGAGAGATCTCCAGCGGCCCAGCTGGTCAGCGTCAGCACGTCGCCGTGCTCGTCCTCGATCTCGATCGTGTCCGTGGCGACGGTGCGGACCACCGCGGTGATCGGAGTGTCGGAGCCGGCGGCAGCGAGCCCATCCACGAGCATGGCCCTCGTAGACGGGCCGCACTGGGGGTCTGCCGACGAAGAAGGCACGCCGGCGTCCGGGCGATCGCGCGTCACGGGCGCCGCGGACTCGAAGCCGCGCGAGCCGCCGGCGTCGATCGGGTCGATCGGGCTCGGAGGCCCGGGGGGCGGCAACCCCGTCGGAGGGCTCACCGTTCCGGAGTCGACTGCGCCTCGCTCGGCGACCTCGTTCGCGCAGGCACAGATCCAGAGCACGAGAAGAACGGGCAACGAAGCTCGGCGCATGTCGCGACAACGCAGCACCGCGCGTGCCGGTCGGGCAGGCGGGCAGAGTCGCTGTCGCCCGGGGCATGGCGATGCCCCGAGGCTACGCCTTCGAGCGCCCGCGCAAGCACCGCACTTCGCGCGACCTCAGTCGAGCGGTGCGAAGGTCACGACGATCGGGAAGTGATCCGAGTGGGTCATCTCCCACGCGTCGAGGTCGTCCGTCGCCACGATGGACGGCACCACCTCGGCGAACCGCGACACGAGCGAGCCGGTCACGACGGCGTGATCGAGCAGCTCGCCGCGGATCTGCACGCCATCGACGTAGTGGTAGTAGCCGAGGCTCGTGATGGACTCGGGCGGGAGCGACGCGGTGACGAAGTGGAAGTCCGGCTCCGCGTCGAGGAAAGTGCCGACGAAGCTGTTCTCGGCGGGCGGATCGTACGGGTCGTCGTTGAAGTCCCCGATGACGATCCAGTCGCGATCGGGGTGCGACTCGATGTACGCGCGCAACATCGCGCACGCGGAGCGACGGCGCTCGACGGAGTCGCCGAACGCCTTCAGGTGCACGACGACCACGTGGAACGTGATGTCGGTCGTGCCGCGCACGACGCGAACGGTGACGTCGAGCGGCGGCCGAGGGAACGCGTCGCGATCGCTCGTGAGGATCGTCTGGTAGTCGACGATGGTCGCGGTGGCGCGGCGGAAGATCAGCCCGACGGCCGTGTCGAACGTGTCGTAGGGGTTGTGGACGCCGTCGTGCGTCGGCAGGCGCTCGAGCAACGCGTCCCACGCCTGCGGGCCCACGCCTTCGGTGCCGTCCTCGACCTTGATCTCCTCGACGCCCACGACGTCCGCGTCGAGCGCGTCGATCTGCGCCGCGATCGCATCGATGCGGAGCTCGCGCGTGCCGTAGGTCGAGAAGTTGTGCAGGTTCCACGCGGCGACCACGACGGGCTCCGCGCCCGCGCCGCCCGCATCCCCGGCGGGCGCTCCGGCGTCGCCCTCACCCGCGTCGTCCCCCGGCGTGGCGCCGTCCTCGGCACCGACGGCCCCGTCCGCGGGCGGAGGCGGAGGCGGCGGCGTGGAGGTCCCACCGTCGTCGCGACACGCAGCGAGCGCGCCTAGCACGAGCCCGACGAGCACGTGCGCGATTCGGTTCCCCGTCCTCATCGACGCGGCCTTACGGCATCGCGGGCTCTCAGGCCACGATGGGCCGATAATCGAGCGCCGTGCTCTGGCTGTTGCCGATCGTGGTCTCGTTGGCTCCGGGCTCCGCGGCTGCGCAGCCTGCGCCGTCCCGGTGTGCCGATGCCCTGCCCCTGACGGAGCTCGAGCGCGAGCTCGATCCCGAAGCCGCGGAGCCATCGCCTCCGGACGGCGGGACTGCCCCACCCTCGCGCTGGTCGCACCTCCATCGCTTCCTCCGCGGCGTCAGGGCGTTCCGCGCCGAGGAGCGCGCTTGTCTTGCACACGACTGGGGCGAGCAGGCGGAGTGCGCGGGCGCGCAGTCCCACAGGCGCATCCCCGCGAGAGAGGGCCGCTGCGAGATGCTCGTGCTGAGGGTGTGGTCCTGGCCGACTGGATCCGGCGAGGCGACGGGAGACGAAGGGCCTGGGTACGTGGTTGCGACCCCAGCAGCCGGCAACCGGCTTCGCTTCGAATGGGTGCCGCGGCGCGCGGCGGCGAACGACCGACGCATCATGTCGGACCCGAGGCTTCCCGATCTCGACGCCGACGGCTGGTCGGAGTGGCTGCACATGGACTCGCACGGAGTGCAGCCGCTCTGTGCCGCCGCCCGCGAGGGTCGGGGCCATCAGCGGGAGGGGTCGAGCTGCGATGCATGCGGCTTGTCGTGGGGCGTCACGGTCCAGCTCGTGATGAGCGCGAGCGGCAGACGTCTCGGGCCACTTCCGATGGAAGGAAGGCTGCCTCCGCGGGATCCCGCGATGCAGGAGCACTGGCGACAGCTCCTCGTTGCGCTGCCGCGCGCCGCGGGAGGCGCGCCTGACGGCTGTCCCGGGGAACAACCCGAGGTGACGCTGTGGGACCGAGACCATCTCCCGGGAGGATGGCGACGCCCGACGTCGTGTCCGACGAACGCAGCGTGACGATCGAGCTCGACGTCTCCGAGAGGCAATGCCGGGGATGGGACAATCCAGTGGCGCCCGATGCGCGCGCGACGTGCACTCCCGCGGTCGTGCGTCACGTGGTGCACGTGTTCGACCGCGATGGGGCACGTTCGACCGTCCATGGTCCACCGCGTTGACGCCCGCGCCCATCGACGCGCGTCCCCTCTCCCCGCGCAGCGGGGAGAGGCAGGGTGAGGGGCGGTGGCGTGAATTCGTCGAGCGCTCGCCCCTCACCCCGACCCTCTCCCCATTCGGGGAGAGGGGGCCTGGTCCCGAATTCCGCCCGCACCCATCGACGCGCGTCCCCTCTCCCCGCGCAGCGGGGAGAGGCAGGGTGAGGGGCGGTGGCGTGAATTCACGCCCTTCGCCAGACGCTCGGGCGTGTTGCGACTTCGCCGTCCTGATCGCCTCCGCCGATGCGGCCTCTCCGCTCGGAGGCCAGTTCGCGTGTATGGGCGTATGCTGCGAGCCGGTGTTGAGGACGAATGGCATCGGGCTGCGCGCGTGCTTCGGGCTCGCGTCGACGCTCGCGATGGTGGCGTGCGACGACCCCGCGCCTCGCGAGCCCACGCACTTCGGTCCCGCGCTCCGCGTCCGGGGCCGCGTCGTCGGGGCGCAGGGCGCACCCATCGCCGGAGCGCGCGTCGAGGTCCGCGATCCTGGGATGCCCGACGGCCCGGCGCTGGGCGAGGTCGTGACCACCACCGATGCCCAGGGGAACTTCCGCCTGCCGCCGATTCCGAGCGACGCGGCCTATGCGCTGATTGTCCGCCACGGGGACGCGGCTCACACGTACTACCTTCGTGGCTACCCCCGTGCGACGGGGACGCACGACACGGGCAACCTCCGCTTCGGTCCTGACCGCGAGCTCCTCGTGACCGCCGAATGCTCGGGGGCGCTCACGCGTGCGAGGCCCGATGGTGATCCGGAGCCGATCGCGGTCAGGCTCGAATCCGCAGGAGGACCCGCGATCGGCGCACAGTTGCTCGCGGTGGACGGCGACCCGGCGCGCCGGGCCTGCAATCTCGCAGATCCCCAGGCCATGCCCGGCGTGGACAGGGTGGTTTGTCCGCCAGCCGCGGACGCAAGAAGGTTCGAGCGGCGAATCAGACTTCCTGCCGGGAGCTATCGGGTGCTCGTCACCGGCGGCTGCGGCCAGACCCAGCGCGAGATCACGATCCCCGAGCAAGGCGATGTAGCCCCGCTCGCGATGTCGCTGTCGCTCACGCCGACACGGTAGCGGATCGACCCTCGCGCATCGGAGCGCCCGCGAGGCATGCTGTAAGGAGCCGGCGCGAGCCGCGTTCGGTACGCACGACGAGCCGTCGTAGCCCGAAGGAGACCCGCATGATGAATCGCCCCGTTCTTTCGCTGATCTCCGTCGTCGCCGCTGGGCTCGCCCTCTCGTGCGGCGGCGCGCTCGTGAGCGGCGGCTCCACCACCACCACGTGGAACGGCAACGGCCAGGGCGCGCCTTCGAGCGTCACGGTCTCCATCGCCTCGGTGACGCTCGACGACGATTGCGGCGGCGGCGCGGCCGGCGACGTGGCCGCAGGTGCCTGCGCGGACGGCCCGTGCGGAGGCCCCCCGTCTTGCCGGGGCTCGTCGCTCCAGCTCTCGTTGTCCTCGGGGCCGGGCGGCGGCGCATCGCGATTCTCGATCGAGTCGGTGGAGCTCTACGACGCGCGCACCGGCGACCGCGTCGCGACGCTCACTCCGAGGGGCGGAGAGATCTGGAGCACGACGGGCACCTACGTTCCGTGGGACGGCGCGGTGGCTCCTTCGCAGTCGATGCAGGTGAGCTACCCGCTGTCGGGCCTCGATTGGTCGAGCATCTCGGGCGGCGACTCGAGCTCCGCGTACGGATCGCACTATCGGTTGCAGGTGGTCGTCGAGATCGACGGCGAGGAGCGCACGCTGGTCTCGTCCGACGTCGGCCGCGAGCCGATGGTCGTGACCTGACGGATCCGACCGCTCGGGGCGTCTGGGCTAAGCTCGATTGGCTTCCATGGACATCGATCGGATCGTCGAGCGCCTGCGCGCTGCGCTTCGCGACGGCCCGCCGCTGCGCCTCGCGGTGCTCTTCGGCTCCGGTGCGCGCGGGGCGCTTCGCGGCGACAGTGACCTCGACGTCGGCATCGTTCCCACGGACGCGGAGCTCCCGCTCGTCGACGAGCTCGATCTGCAGGTGCGGTTGACGTCGGCGCTCGGCCGGCACGTGGACCTCGTGCGGCTCGACCGCGCGACGACGTTGCTGCGTTATCAGGTCGCTTGCGCTCACGTGCCCATCGTCGCCGACCCGCCGCACGAGCTGTCGCGCTTCATCGCGCAGGCAGGCATCGAGCACGCCGACCTTCGCGTTCTGCGCGACCCCGTCGCCGAGCGTTTCAGACAGCGTCTCGCACAGGAACGACCCGCGACTCGGGGCCGCTCGTGACGGACGCTGCTCTCGTTCTGCAGCTCCTCTCCGCGCTCCGGGATCACGTCGAGCGAGTACGCCGACGACGCCCGGACGATGTCGAGACGTTCCGCGCGGACATCGACGTGCAGGACGCGCTCGCGATGAGCTTGCTGGTTGCGACGCAGCAGGCCATCGACGTCGCGTTCCACATCGTCTCGGACGAGGGATGGGGCGTGCCGAGCTCCTACGCCGACGCTTTCGCTCTGCTCGCGCGTCGCGGCGTGATCGAGCCGAGCCTCGCGACCGAGCTGGGGCGTGTCGCCGCGGTCCGCCATCGAATCGCACACGTCTACGGGACTCTCGACGTGGAGCGCCTCTGGCGCCAGGTGCCGAACGGGCTCGATGCCCTCGAGCGATACGCGAGCGCCATCGCTCGATTCCTCGGCGAGCGCGCGTAGCGTCATCGGGTTGCGCGTGCGTGGGCCTCGAACGCCGTGGGATCGAGCGCGATCCACGTGGCGCGCGCGACCGCCCGGAGCTCACCCGAGTCGTCGTAGAGCG
>JADZFZ010000758.1 GCA_020854145.1 Deltaproteobacteria bacterium
CCCGCTCGAGACGGCAGGGACGCAGCTCGTGCGGATCGATGGCGCGCTGTCGGCGTATCGCGTGGAGTCGTACGGCGCGATGGAGCTCGCGCTCGATCTGCGCGGGCGCGACGGAGCCGACGCGTACCTCGTCGTCGAGGGGCCGCTCGCGGGCGACGGGGATGACACGATCCCGGGTCGTGGCGCCGTGCTCGCGCAAGACGACGACTCCGGCGATGGCACCGACGCGTCGCTGCACGTGACGCTCGGCGAGCCGGGCGTCTATCGGATCATCGCGGGCACCTACGAGTCCCTCGGGCTCGGGGAAGCACCCTACGAGGCCACGCTCGATCTCGAAGCGCGCTGCACCGCGCGGTGCACGCGACCGGAGATCCCCGCGAGCCAGCTGTTCGCTCAGCTCCGCGCATCGGGCAAGCTCGACGCGTTGCTCGCGCAGGCCGATGGCGAGCTCGCGCGGCTCGTGCCCGACGAGACGTTGCGCGGTCGGCTCCGCGCGCAGCTCGACGGCATCGTGGCGTCTTCGGACTTCGCGGGGCTCGATCGATTCCCGACGGTCCCGCTCCGCGCGATTGGCGCCGTGCGCCCCGCGCTCGGCGGGCTCGAGGCCGACGCTCCGCAGGCCGACGCGGTGACGCAGGGTGAGCTGACGACGTTGCTCGGGCCCTGCACCGCGAACCGCGCGCTGCCGTCCCCCGTGCACCCGACGTTGCCGGAGGTGCGCTACGGGCATTTCCCCAATCGCGCGTTGACGGCCTGTCAGGTCGCGCACAGCCAGCGTCTCGCACAGGCGCTCACGTCGCTCGCGGCCGACAATGGCTCGGTGGTCGAGTATCGCGGCGAGTCGATTCGCTCGGCCGACGCGCTGATTGCCGCGCTCGTTCGAAGCGGCCACCGCGTCGAGGTGCGCAACGAGCGCACGTACGCGAACTTCCTGTCGCTCGCGGTCGGCAGCGCCGACGCCAAGTGGCCCGTCTGGCTCGACACGGGGATCCCGCTCGCCGACGGGCGCAACCTCGTCGTCCCGATGGGCCACAGCCATCACGCGTGGCGCATCTCGGGGCCCGACGTCGACGCGCGCGTGATGTTCTATCTGGGAGTCTCCGGAACGGCGTTCTTCGCGCAGACCGGCCAACGCCCCGGCTGGACCGGTGACGTCGCGCGCGACGTCGCGTCCACCGACGACGGCGAAGCCGCGCTCGACCGGATCCTCCGCACGCTCGACGCGTCGGGTCGTTACCTCCGGCGCAACCGAGTCGAGCGCGCGACGGTGGCCGCGGGGATGCCCGCCGACGGCTACGGATTCGTCGGCGTGTGCAACGACTCCAACGCGACCCTCGAGCTCGCCACGATGGGCACCATCACGACGTTCCCGCTGATGCGCGCCGCCGAGCTCGACGCCGCTCCGCGCCTCGACGACGGCCTCGACGACGTGGTCCGCGCGCTGCCCCACGACGGCGACGTCGCGCCCGAGCGCACGGACGCGCTGCGCCGCGTGCTCGCGATGACCCCCCTCGATCTCGACTCCCCCGTCATGCCCGACGAGCTGCTCCGCTCGCAGCTCCGCGAGGTCGCCTCGGAGGTCGGCGACTGATATCAGCCGGCGAGCGCGTAGCTCTCCAGGAGCTCCAGGCTGCTGCGAACCGCAGGGCGCGCGTTCGCCACGTAGATCGGCACCTTCAGAGCCCACGCGACGCGGATGGCCTCGAACAGCAGCGCGTGCACGAAGCTCTGCGTGCACGAGTCGAAGTTCACCAAATCGAGCACCACGATCTTCCGCTCGACGATCCGTGGCACCAGGGTCGTCGCGGAGTACTGCTGCGCGGCGACCACGTTCTCCGCCGCCACCGACACCACGGTCCGAATGGCATCATGCGGTGGTGTGTCGAATCGCAGCCAGCGATACGTCGAACGCGACGGGGTGCGCTGTTGCGCTCGACCTTTGATGGTCTCGATCATCGCGTCGTAGTCGTTGAGCCCTTCGGGCATCTCGAACGCCACCAGCGTTCCCGGGTACCCGGTTCCCCGGAGCATCCGCTGCGCGCCGTGTCGCTCGACTTGGTCTCGATCTCCTTCGAGCGCCAAGGTCGCTCCGCGCGACGCGAGAAGCAGGCGACCTTCGACGAGCTTCGTCATCTCGGCGATGAAGAACAGCCCCATGCCCGCGTTGTAGGTCGAGCCAGTCTGTCCTTCTTCGAAAGTCCCCGAGATGTGAGGCCAGAGCGCTTTGTCGAGGGCAGCCTCCGCATCGACGAGCGTCGGGTGCTTGCCGCGTAGCGCCTGCTCGATCCCGATGCCGTCGTCGACGACCGCCACCTGAATGACGGGTGTCGCCGCGTGCGAGCCGCGGTCGCTGCGTTGCGCGACCACGACGCCGCCGAGGGGGTCCATGCTGTGTTGCAGGACGTTGCGTAGCAGCTCGCGCAACACGTATTCGATGGTGCGCCGCGTGTCTTCGAGCTCGTCGTCCGTCACGAGCAGCCGTGCGACCTCCGCCGCGAGCGGCTCGACCGACGGCAAGCGCGTGACCCGGGCCATCGTCACCGTCTTCGCCCGGTCCGTCCGCCACTCGCCCTCCGTGCCCTGGATGACGCGGTCAATCCCGATCGCGTACGCGAACTTCGATGCTGGGCTCTCGTCGAACGTCACGCCGACGAACGGGTCGTCGACGTGCGTGCGGAACGCTGGATCGCTCCGCTCGCGGCGTGCGAGGGCGGCAATCGCGGCGAGGGCCCACACCTCGGCGAGCTTGAAGTCGCCGATGCGGATGTCGGACGTGACCGTCGCCAGCCAACGGAGGGTCGCCTCGGGCGCGTCCAGAGTGGCGCTCGGCGGTGCGCCGATCGGAGACATGACCCGACTCTGGGGCGGGCTTCGGTGGCCCGCAACCGTGCCCCTCAGACGCTGGGGATCGGGGTCGTGATGCGGGGCAGGGCGGGCATGCTCGAGAGGAACGTGCGCTCGACGAGCTCGAGCGCGCTCAGCAGACCGAGCACCTTGCACTCGGCGGCGTCCTCGCCTTCGATGACGATCAGGTGCTTGCGACCCGACTCCCGGAGCAGGCGCAGGCCGCGTTCGAGGGTGTCGCTCGCGTAGGCGATCACGACGTCGCCCGACATGATCTCGTCGCACCGGACCTGGAACGGATCGCGTCCTGCTGCGACGACGCGTCGGACGATGGCGCGCTCGGTCACGACGCCCACGACGCTCGAGCCGTCGATGACGGCCACGGCCCGAAGCCGGTAGGTCGCGAGCGCGCGGGCGGCCTCGATCACCGGCGCCTCGCCACGGACGCCGACGAACGCGGCGCGACCCACGAGCATGCCGCCGAGCGTCCCGCCGTCGGGGGCGTCGTTGGTGCGCGCATCGTCGGGCGTGGAGTCGCGGAGCTCCGCGCGCTCGGCGATCGGCGTCGCGCCGCGGACCGTGTCTTTCGTGTGGACGCCGCTCTCGACGGTCTCCTCGGCGACGGCGGCGGCCGTGAGGAGCTTCGCCGCGCTGCCCAGGCGCGTGCCTGGCGACGAGCCGGGGCCCGTCGCCGCCATGTTGATCCGAGGTGCGTTTCCGAACCGTCGTCGCGCCATGCGGGGCGAGGATATCAAGCCGCGCGCCAGGCGCGAAACCCTGACGACGGCGCGGGATCGTGCGGATTCTGCGTGCAAGGGTGCAACGCGGACGCGCACGCTTGGCGCATCCGCGCACCAGGAACGTGCGCGGCTCCACCAGCGGCGCCTCCAGTGGCCAGC
>JADZFZ010000759.1 GCA_020854145.1 Deltaproteobacteria bacterium
AGGGCCGGGGTGAGGGGTGAGCCGGCCGCCGCGCCCGTCCTCGAGCCGACGACCGGGCCGCTCGTCGTGCCGCCGCCGACGAACGCGCCCCCCGAGACCGAGGACTCGCGGCCGTCGATGCCGCCGCCGCCGCCCACGCCCACGCCTCCGCCTCCCGAGCCCGCCCCGAGCCACGCCGAGGGGCCTGCCCCGGCGCGTCCCGGTGGGTTCGCCACGATGGCGTCCACGGCGGTGGCGCCGCCCGCCGCGCCCACGCCCATCGCGCTCGACGACGACGAAGGGGCCGCGATCGGTCCCGACGACCGGCGAAGCGGAGACGACTCGTGAAGCCCACGGATCGATCCGGGCCCGCCGCCCGCACGGAGCGGCCGGTGCTGCCGCCGCCGGCCGTGCCGCCCCCGCGCCTGACGGTGGGCCGCGTGCTCGGGCCGATCGGCTGGACGCTCCTCTGCGCCATCCCGGTCGTGCTGTGGATCTGGTACCAGTGGGATCTCGAGGAGAACGCGCGGTGGCGCTTCGAGCGGCCCTGGGCGCTTTTGCTGCTTGCAGCGGGGCCCGCGGTGCTCGCCACGATGGGCTGGCTCGAGCACCTGCGCACGCCACGGTTGCTCGTCTCGCGCGGGATGGACCTCGCCGTCGTGCGCCCCGGCCGGGCGCTCCTGCTGCGCGGTCTGTCGGTCGGGATGCGAACCGTCGCTGTTTTGCTTCTTGCGCTTTGTCTCGCCCGCCCGCAGACCGTGTCGCAGCGCGAGGAGACCGACGTCGAGGGCATCGACATCGTGCTCGTGCTCGACCTCTCGCTCTCCATGCAGGCCGCCGACATCACGCCGAACCGGTTCGAGGCGATGAAGGTCGTCGTCGACGACTTCATCCGCCGCCGGCTCAACGACCGCATCGGTGCCGTCGTCTTCGGGCGCGACGCCTTCACGCTCTGCCCGCCGACGACCGACTACACCGTGCTCCGCTCCATGATCTCCGAGCTCTCGCTCGGGATCGTGGACGGCCGGGGAACGGCCATCGGCAACGGCATCTCGACCGGCCTCAACCGCATCCGCCGCTCGCGCGCCAAGAGCAAGGTCATCGTCCTCATCACCGACGGAGACTCCAACGCCGGCAACGTCTCGCCGCAGCAGGCCGCCGACTTCGCGAAGGCGATGCGCGTGAAGATCTACTCGGTGCTGATGGGCGCGACCGGCGACACGCGCTCGCAGTCGGGCACCGACTTCTTCGGCCGACCCATCTTCGATCGCGGCCGCTTCCCGGTGAACCCCGAGCTCCTGCGCGAGGTGTCGCGCAAGACGGGCGGCGAGTTCTACCAGGTGACCGATCGACGCGGCTTCGAGGAGTCGATGCACCGCATCCTCGACACGCTCGAGCGCGCGCGCCTGACGGACATCGGCGTGACCTTCGGCGAGCTCTTCCCGCTCTTCCTCTGGCCTGCGCTGCTCTACCTCGCGATCGACCTCCTCGTCCGCGGGCTCCTCATCCGGAGGTTCCCGTGATCGCACGGTGGCGTCAGGCGTCCCCTGCCTCGCGGGCAGCTGCCCCTCACCCTGCCTCTCCCCGCGTGGCGGGGAGAGGTGACGCACGTCCATGGGTCGCGGCGCGGATTCACGCCCTTCGCTGGCGTTCGGGCGTGTTGCGACTTCGCCGTCGCCCGCTGGCCGCGGGCTCGGGCTCTCTCGGAATTCGCGCCACCGGCCCCTCACCCTGCCTCTCCCCGCTGTGCGGGGAGAGGGGACGCGCGTCGATGGGCGCGGGCGGAATTCGGGACCAGGCCCCCTCTCCCCACCGGGGAGACGGTCGGGGTGAGGGGAGGCCCGCATGAGGTTCGCGTCCGGCTTCTCGCTCGAGGTCGCGGTGCTGCTCGCGCTCGGTGCGGGGCTCGCGGTCGGCGCGCTCTCGCTCGTCGACTTCTTCCGCCGGCGAGCGGCGCGACGTCGGTTCGGCAACCAGGCGATCCTCGCCCAGCTCTCGGTGGGCCGTGGCGGGCCGTGGCGCGCGGCCCGCGCGACGCTGATCGCGCTCGGCGTGGCCTTCGCCGTCTTCGCCGCGCTCAGGCCGCAATACGGCGGGCGCACCGAGATGCTCCGCAAGCGCGGCATCGACGTGTGCATCGTGCTCGACTTCTCGAAGTCCATGCTCGCCCGCGACGTGCGCCCGAGCCGCATCGATCGCGCGAAAGCCGAGGTGTCCGCGTTCCTCGACGAGCTCGGCGGCGACCGTGTCGGCGTCGTGGCCTTCGCCGGCGAGACCATGCAGTACCCGCTGACGACCGACTACGACGCGGTGAAGCTCTTCCTGCGCGACCTCGGGCCCTACGACATGCCCGTCGGCGGCACCGCGATCGGTCGCGCCCTGACGTCCGCGACGCAGCTCTTCGAGCGTGGCAACCCGACGGCCGCGGAACGGCGCCGCGCGAAGGTCGTCATCCTGATGACCGACGGCGAGGACCACGAGGGCGACCCCATCAACGCCGCGCGGACCGCCGCGCAGGCCGGCATCGTGGTGCACGTGCTCGGCATCGGGTCGCGCTCGGGCGAGCCCATCCCGCTCTACGCGCCGGACGGGACGTGGACCGGGTACATGCGCGACGAGCAGGGCAACCCGATCACGAGCGCGCTCACGGCGGAGAACGAGCGGCAGCTGCGCGACATCGCGCGGGCCGCCAACGGCAAGTTCTTCCGCGCGCGCGAAGGCGAGATCGGCATGGAGGCCGTACGCCGCGAGATGCGCCGGATGCGCGCGGAGGAGCTCCGCGCGCGTCGCGTCACCGTGTACGAGGAGGTCTACGCGGTGTTCCTCGTGCCCGCGTTCCTGCTCGTCGTGCTCGGCACGTTGCTGCCCGAGGCCTGGCCGCGTGGGCCCCATCGCGAGCCGAGGGCCGCGCGAATACGTCGTCGTCGCGGACCGTCGCCGAACGCGTCCACGCCGAAGGAGGTGCGTCGATGAGCGCCGTCGCAACCGCTCCCGCCGTCGCTGCCGCTGCCGCGACCAAACCGGCCGTGCGCAAGCCGCGTTTCGGCAAGCTCGGTTGGATCACCGTCGCGGTCGTGATCGTCACGTTGCTCGTGGTCAACGGCATGCTGGTGCTCGCCCGCCGCGGCTGGGCGCCCATCCGCATCAACGATTCGACCATCGAGGACGGCAACGCGCGTTACGCGCGCGGAGAGTTCGCCGGCGCGCTCGAGCGTTACACCGCGGCGCTCCGGAGCTTGCCCGACGATCCCGTCGCGCACCTGAACCGAGGCCTGGCGCTCGCGCGCATCAACAAGGCGACGGAAGCACGCCAGGAGCTGCTGCGGGTCTCGGACGCCGCGTGGCAGGCGCGCGAGACGAACGAGGATCCGGAGGTTCGGCGCGGCCTCGATCTCGTGGAGTCCGAGGCGTTCTTCGCGTCGGGCAACACCTTCCTGACGGAGGCCATCGCGTTCATCCGCGAGCAGGCGCAGGTAGCGCAGCAGCAGGCGGCCGGCGGCGGCGGGATGAACGCACAGGGCCAGACGCCGCAGCCCGACTACAGCGGCTCGCAACGGATCTTGCGTGACGCGATCGAGCAGTACCGCCGCGCGCTCCGCAAGCGCCCCGGCTGGCACGAGGCGGCGTGGAACCTCGAGATCGCGATGCGGCTGCTGCAGCAAGAGCAGCAACAGCAGCAGCAACAGCAGCAGCAACAGCAACAGCAACAGCAGCAGCAGGACCAGCAGGGCCAGAACGATCAGAGCGACCAGTCGCAGGCCCAGCAGCAGGACTCGTCCTCCGATCAGCAAGACGGGCAACAGAACCAGCAGGACCCGAACCAGCAGAATCCCGAGCAGGACCAACAGGAACAGAACCCGCAGCGGGATCAGGCCGATCAACGACCCGAAGGCAATCAGCAACAAGGGCAACAGCAGCAGCCGGACGCGCAGCGCGGCGGCCCGAGCGATCGCCGCCAGCCCGGCGGACCCGACGATCAGCAGGGCGGCGACTCCGAGACGCAGATGCCGAACGAGCAGGTGCCCGACGAGGTCGCGCGCATCCTCGACTCGCTCCAGCAGTCCGA
>JADZFZ010000760.1 GCA_020854145.1 Deltaproteobacteria bacterium
AGAACGTCTTTCTCGCAATCTCGCGCCGGAGCGACGCTCCGCTGACGGTGAAGATCCTCGACTTCGGGATTGCCAGCTGGGCGCAGGACGCTTCGACCCGCGCCGGATCCCAGCCGCTGGGCTCTCCTTATTGGCTCGCTCCCGAGCAGGCGTCGGCGGGCGCTCCGCTCAAGCCCGCTGCCGACATCTGGGCATTCGGCCTGCTCGCGTTCTACCTGCTCGTCGGAAAGCCCTATTGGAAGACCGCATCGACGTCCGTCACAGGCAGCCTGGCGACGGCGCTCGGAGAGGTATTGACGAGCCCGCTCGTCCCGGCGTCCCAACGTGCCATGGAGCTCGGCGCGCCCGGGCGCATTCCCCCGGGATTCGACCTGTGGTTCTTCTCCTGCGTGAATCGCGATGCCAGTGCGCGTTACCAGGAGGTCGAGCGAGCCCTGAGGGATCTGGAGCCGACGCTCGGCTCGGCACCACGTGTGGCGCTCGGGCCCGCACCGCGGACTTCCTTGGGCGCGGCGATGTCGAGCACCCTGCCCATCGCGTCTCGCAATGCGGCGACGTCTCCCGCATCCGTGGTGTCCTCGGGCGCCACACCCGCCTCCGCGCGCGCCGCCGACGCGAGCGGCGTACCCGCGGGCCCGGACGGGATCTCGCCATTCGCCGACACCGCACGCGTGGGCGGCATGCACGACGTCACCCCGAGCCGCTCGCACGCCGGGCGTCCGCACGCGGGCGGGGCTCCCCCGAGCCATTCGCCGGCGGACCGAGCGGCGGCAGGCGCCCCCCCGCATTCGACGCCCGCGAGCGCGCAGGCGCACGTGCCGCGCCCGATGATCGCGACCGTCGCCGCGGAGTCGCCTTTCCCCGAGCCCGGACGATCGCGCCGGGGCGCGCCCGTGCCGGTGCTGCCCCCGACGGCACCCGCTCCGCCCCAGAAGAAGCGCAGCGGCGCCCTCGTGGTGGCCGTCGCGCTCGTGGCCGTGATCGTCGGGGGAGCCGCCATCGCGGGAGTCGCCGTCTTCCTGAAGCGCCGCTCGCGTGCACAGTCCGAGGAGTGCACGCCCACGCACGTCACCGGCTGCGTGCGAGCCGGCGACGGTGAATCGGTGACGGCGCCTGCGCGGGCCGCGGAGCATTACCGAATCGGCTGCGACGGCGGAGACGGACACGCGTGCGCACGCCTCGCGCAGCTCCACCTCGACGGACGCGGGGTCCCGCGAGACGACGCGCGCGCCGCGACGCTGCACGATCTCGCTTGCCGCCGGGGCATCGCCACCTCGTGCGGCGCGCTCGGCTCCATGCGCGAAGAGGCGCGCGGAGGGCCGCAGGATCTGCCGGCCGCGTATGCCCTGCACCGCAATGCGTGCATCGCGGGGCATCTGCCGTCGTGCGAACGCGTCGGCCTGCTGCTCCAACGGGGGCTCGGCACCGCGCGCAATCGTGCCGAGGCCGCGACTCACTATCAGCGTGCGTGCGACGGCGGTGTCGCGCGAGCCTGCAGCCGCGTCGCTGCGCTCATCTTCGACGGCGTCGGAGTGCCGCGCGACTACGCACGCTCCTTGTCGATGAGCCGGCGAAGCTGCGATGCCGGCGAGCCGCTCGGCTGCACCGTGCTCGGTCGACATCACGACTACGGGCGAGGAGTCCCGCACGACGACGCGAGCGCCGTCACCTTCTATCGGCGCGGGTGCGACGGCGGCGATCTCATCGGTTGCGCCGAGCTCTCCGGGATGCTCGCCCATGGCGAGGGAGTGGCGCGCGACGTCACGCAGGCACGCTCCCTCGCGGAGCGCAGCTGCAATGGTGGAGAGCCGCTCGGATGTCTCTGGCTCGGAGCGCTCCATCTGCGCGGCAGAGGCGCTCCCCAGGACCTCCCGCGCGCCTACGCGCTCATCACCCAAGCGTGCGCCGCCGGTCTCGAGCAGGGGTGTATCGACCAGGCGTGGCTCCGCTCCAACGGAGACGGCACGCCCAGAGACGAGCCGGGCGCGCTCGCGGCGTTCCAGCGTCACTGCGACGAGGGCTGGGCATCGGCGTGCTCGGGCCTCGCGTCGATGACCTACGAAGGCCGCGCGACGACCCAGGATCGCGCGCGTGCCGCCATGCTCTATCAACGTGCCTGCGACGCCTCCGACGATGCGGCTTGCGGCGATCTCGGGATGCTCTTCGTGACCGGCGAAGGTGTCCCGCGCGACGAGGTCCGTGGCGTCGCCTTGCTCGAACGTGCCTGCGCCGCATCCATCCCGTCTGCGTGCCACTCGCTGGGCATCCAGCTCACCCTCGGCAGAGGGATCGTCCGCGACGACAATCGCGCTCGCCTGCTCTTCGAGCGTGCCTGCGATCGCGACGAGGGTCGCGCCTGCCACGAGCTCGGCAACACCTATCGCACCGGCCGCGGCACTCCCATCGACCTTCCGCGGTCCGTCGGCTTCTATCAACGTGCCTGTGACCTCGGTCGCGGCCCCGGCTGCTTCCAGCTCGGCGTCATGTATCTCCGCGGCACGGGCGTCCCCGCCGACGAGCCGCGCGCGCTCGGCCTCCAGCGCCGCGGCTGCGATCTCTCCTCCGCCGACGCGTGCACCGAAGCCGGCGCCCTGCTCGCCCTCGGCCGCGGCGCCCCTCCCAACGGGATCCAGGCACGCGAGTACTTCCGCCGCGGGTGCGCCCTCGGCTCCGCCCTCGGCTGCCGCCTCGCCGGCAACCC
>JADZFZ010000761.1 GCA_020854145.1 Deltaproteobacteria bacterium
GGGCGCGCTTGCCCAACACGCGGCGGCCGCGCGAGCATCCCGCTCGTGCGTGCTGCCGCTGCCGCGCCGTGGGCGACGGCGCTCCTGGGTCGAACGCTCGCGAGCCGCTACGAGGTCGTGCGATTCGTCGGCTCTGGCGGCATGGGCGCGGTCTTCGAGGCGCGGCACGTCGCCACGTCGCGCCGCGTCGCGCTCAAGGTGCTGCGTCCCGAGCATCGCGGCGACGAGTCGATCGTCGAGCGCTTCCACCGCGAGGCCCGCGCCGCTGCAGCGTGCGCCCGCAGCGGCGTGGTGGAGGTGATCGACCTCGACCGCGATCCCGCCTGCGGTCCCTTCCTCGTCATGGATCTCCTCGAGGGCGAGACGCTCGGCGCACGCATCGCCCGCGAGGGCGCGATGTCGCCCGTCGCCACGTGCGTCCTCGGCGCCGGCATCCTCGAGACGCTCGCAGCCGTACACGCGCGCGGCATCCTCCATCGCGACCTCAAGCCGGAGAACGTGTGGCTCGAGCGGACCGAGCGCGGCGAGCACCCGAGGCTCCTCGACTTCGGGCTCGCGCGCGATCCGGAGCGTCGGCCGGGCCACGCCCTCACGCTGCCCGGTGCCGCGATGGGAACACCGCGATACATGGCGCCCGAGCAGGCGCTCGGCGATCCGTCGATCGACGCCCGCGCCGACCTCTACTCCGTCGGCGCCATCCTCTACTGCTGCCTCGCAGGCGAGCCGCCTCACGCCGAGGCGTCCGACGAGAGCGTGCTGCACGCCACGGTCCTCGAGCCGCCCTGCCCGCTGGCCGAGCTGCGTCCCGACGTGCCGCCATCGCTCGGCGCCCTGGTCGACAGAGCGGTCGCGCGTGCCCGGGACGCTCGGTGGCAGAGCGCGACGGAGATGCGCGACGCGCTGCTGGACGTGCTGGCTTCTCTCGACCCGTCGGAGCGAATGCCCGAGCGCTCGAGCCCGGCGACTGCTCGAGCTGCGGAGACATCGTGGGCTCACGCCAGCACCTTGCCCGTTCCCGAGACCCCCGCCCGCGCGCCTCCGAAGAGCACCGACGTCGCGGCCGCCGCCGCGGAGAAGGCACCACCGCGCGCGGAGACGCCGGCGCTTCCCTCCGCATGGCCCGTGGTCACGCTGACGGTCGTCGGCGTGCTCGGCGCCGTCGTCGCGCTGGTCTGGTGGATCGTCCACCCGCGCCTCTCCCCGTCGGATCCGGGCCCGCCCACCACGATCGTAGCGCCGTCCCCCTCGCCGGACGCTCCCGTCGCTCCGTCGCCGACATCCGCGTCGGGGAGCGCTCCACCGATCGTGGGAGCGCCGCTCCCCTACGCGATTGCGCCCGGGCTTCCCTACTGGAGCGACTCCTACGCGCCCGCGCGCATGAGCGACTCCGACCCTCGCACGTACTGGTGCACCGCGATGGGCCCGACCTTCCCTCTGACTGCGACGTTGCTCCTCGTCGCTCCGAGAGAGGTGCGCGGGATCGTCCTCGACAACCGGCTCTCGAGCTACGAGACGAGCGGCGTGCGCGACGTGACGGTGTCGGCGCTCGACGACGGCGGTACGGTGCGCGCCACCGCGACCGCAACGCTGCCGCGCGGCGCGGCCACGTACGTGCCGCTCCCACGAACCGTCGTCACGTCGCGGATCGTGGTCTCGTTCGCTTCGAACCACGGCGGCGCCTACGCGGGGCTGGCCGAGCTCTCGATCTGGTGACGACGCGCGTGAGCGCGCGTGCTCGCGGGCGATTGCCCGTCGTCAACGAGACGGGCACGACCTGAATCGCCGGGCTCGCGCCGGCAACAACAGGCGCACGAACGATCGGGGCACCGCGGAGGACGGGCCCCGGTCGCAGCGAGACAGCGATGAAAGACGCGAGATGGGCGGGCGCGGTCCTTGCGGCGTTCGCGGCGGCTTGTGGCGGCGAGGGGGGCAGCGGTGCCGGGGATGGGGCCGACGTCGCAGCGAGCGCACGCGATGCGTTCCTGCCCGACGCGTCGTCGCCGGAGGAGGATGCGACCGCGGACGCCGCGGTCTTGCCGCCGGTCGACGCCGGGACCGCCGACGGGCCTCGTGTGTTCGTGCACCTGCGGGCCACCGCCGAGTCGGTCGAGCATCCCGCGACCACGTCGGGCCAGACGCCGAGCCCGTACGGTGGTGGGATCCGCAGCTTCCAGATGTTGCGCGCGGCCGACGACCCGAGCCCCGTCACGGTGTTCGACCACGGCGACGGCTACGTGGGAGTCGGGCTGAACGACGGGGACGACACGATCACGGGCTCCGCAGCCATCGCCGATCTCCCGCCCGGACGTTACGTGCTCGGTCGGACGGTCTGGACGCACGTGCGCTACGGCGTCGCCGCCACCGCGCACTACGGCGGGCTGGCCATCCCCGGACGGTTCGACAACGTGCACGCGCTGAGCGATCGCGTCGACCTCGACGGCGCGGTCCGCGATCACGGCTGGTATCGCTACACGTTCCGTACGGGCGCGATGGAGATCCCGTTCGAGGGGCACATGGACTTCACCGACTCGCTGTCGAGCGGCGGCTTCACGGTCGCCCTCGAGGAAGGGGAGACTGCCTACTACTACGCGCTCGATCTCGAGGTCGACCCCGCGAGCAGCGACGTGCACATGGTCATGGAGGTCAACGTGCACGAGTGCTTCCGCTGGCGAGACGAGGAGGCGCCAGGCAACGCGACCGGGACGTTCGACGTGACCGCGAGCTCGTTCGAGCCCGTGGTGCAGTTCGGCGCCAACGGCTACCGCGTCCTGCGCGAGTGACGTCGCGGGCTCGCGGTCGAGCCGATTGACCCGATTCGCGGCGTCGCGTCCACGAACCTCGTGAGCGGTGCTCGGCGCCGTCTCGAAGGGAGCGGTCGTCGAAGATGCGCGCGTACCGGTGGTCCTCGCTGTGTGTGGTGATCGTCGTGTGGGCCGCGTGCGGCGAGCAGAAAGGCAGCGTCGCCGACGATGCTCGCGACGGCAGCGCGGGTCGCGACGGCGCACGTGTCGCGCCGGACGCGGCCACGCGACCGATCGACGACGCGCGCGACGGATCCGCGGCGGACGCCACCCGCCCGCCGATCGCTCCACCCGCCGTCGACGATGCTGCGACGGCCGTTCCGGAGGACGCGCGCGCGAGCGACGATGCGGCCACCCCTCCGTCCTCGGACGCAGGGACCGCCGCGCCGACGCGTTGCGAGCCGGCCTGCGGTGCGGGCACGACGTGCGTGGCGGGTGCGTGCACGGCGAGCCTCTCGGGTGTGCCGGGCATCGATCGCGTCTTGCTCGGCGACGCGCGCGTCTTCGATGACGAGATCCTCGTCGCGCAGGCGCCCGATCTCACGTGGTACCCGTCCACGCTCTATCGGTGGCGCGACCTCGTGCAGGCCGTCGCGACGATGCACCTGCGCGGCGTGGGCGAGATGCGTCTCTGGCTCGGAGACGCGACCGATCCCGAGGACGTGCGCGCACGGTACGGCCTGGTGAACCTCGCGGCGTTCCTCGCGCAGAGCATGAAGGAGACGATCCGGTACGACGCGTGCGACGAGAACAACTGGGACTCGACCAACGGCTACGCGATCTCCAACGCGTGCGGCCAGCTCGGGCAGCGATACGAGGACTACGACTGCGACATGGCGTGCCCGCGCGATCCGACGATGGAGATCACCGCGACCACGCACGCGCGCTGGTACGGCGCTCCGGGTCCGATGTTCTGCGCGCCCGATGCGACGCTCGAGGCCGCAGGGCTCGCCTCGGGCGGACGCACGGGGCGCTGGGACTACGGCTTCGATTGTTGGCCCTATCCCGCGAGCGAGCCGGGGTTCACTCCGAGCGACGGGCCCGCCTGGTCGCGCCCCGAATGCGAGGTGTACTCGGGCCAACGTGCAGGCCGCTGGGTCTGGGACGGATCCGGCGAATCGGTCGAGGGGTGCTGCTGGTGGGGACGCGGCGTCATCCAGACCACCGGACGCTGCAACTTCGGGATCCTCAATCACAATCTCGGACGAGGCCACCTCGATCCCGCGCGATTCCCGCGGCCGAGCGAGGTTCTCTATCCGGACGTCGATTTCTGCCGCGATCCCGGCGCAATCTGCGCGAGCCCCGAGCACCCCGAGCTGAAATGGATTGCGGGTCTCCTCTATTGGATGAGCTCCGTGGAGCGTTACGAGGCCGACGGCTGGACCTATCGCGCAGCGCTCCGCACATTCGTGGACGGCGGCCTCCGGGATTCGGCATTCATCGATTCCGTGTCCGGAATCGTCAATCGCGGGTGCCACGCGCCGCCGTGCGCGACCGGCGCCGTGGACGGGCTCGACGAGCGCCGCGCCAACTTCGATCGCGTCCTCGTGGCGATGGGATTGCGGCCCTGATCAGAACACGATGGCGCAATCGAGGTCGTCGATGCCGGCCCGGTCGCCCTCGCGGCATTCGGTGACGATGCCCGCGCCGGTGCCGTCGTCGTCGACCACCGCGCTGAACGCCCATGGCGGATCCCCTTCGAGCGCCACGTCGATCTCGACGACCGTGGTCGCGCCCGGCAACAGCGCTTCGGTCGTCTCGCGCACCCCGAGCAAGGCGCCCATCGATGCCGGCGGTCCGCGATAGAACGCCACGGGCACACCCGCCTCGACCCCGAGGCTTCCTTCGTTGCCCACGCGCGCGCGCAGCGTTGCGCCCGTCGGGCAGCGGTCGAGACGCACCTCGAGCGCGACGACGACGAGGTCCGGGGCATTGAACACGCCTTCGCCTTGCGCGTTCTGCCGGTAGCTGTTGAGCCCAGCGACCGTCCAGCTGTCGGCCTCGATCATCGGGATCGTGCCCGCCGGACTGACGTTCGTGACGTGATAGGCGTGCTGGTTCCACACGCGTCGCGTGCGCACCCATTGGTCACGCACGTCGCCGTAGACGAAGACGCCTTGGCGCGCCCCGTCCCACGCCGCGTCACCCGCCAGGCACTGGGTGCGGATGGCGGCCGACGCGTCGTTGGCCACGATCACGATCTCGCTGTTGCCGTCGGCGTCGACGTCGGCGACCACGGGGTACTCGTGAATGGTCGCGCTCGTGCTCGGGATGCTGAGGAGCACCTCGCCGTCCACTCCCGAGTAGACGCGCACGTAACACTCGTCGCCGTAGACGACCTCGGCCGCTCCGTCGCCTTCGAAGTCGAAGACGCTCGAGCCCGTCGCGTTGCTCGATCGGTCCTCGGTCGTCTGCGACCAGAGCACGGGCTCGGCTTCGTTCGGGTCGTAGACGCTGTAGCTCGCAGCGCCCGCGACACCGATCTCCGGCAGGCCGTCTCCGTCGAAGTCCGCGATGGTCGGCGGGCCGCCGCGCCCGCCGCCCGGCAACGTCACGGGGCCCCATTCGACCGCGCCCGTCAGGCCGTCGAGCATCATCACCGCGCCCGTGGCCACGACCACCACCTCGGGCTGCGGATCGGCGTCGAACTGCGCGATCGCCGGATAGCCGTCGTCGGTCGTCGCCGTCCACTTGGGCGTTCCGTCGTGCTCGTACGCGCGGCGACCGGTGACGACCTCCGGCAGGCCGTCGAGATCGATGTCGGCGACGGCCGCGATCCCCCCCTGGTACCCGTTGTTCGTGCCCTCGGTCCCACCACCGTCGCGCTCCCAGACGAGCGCGCCGCGCGCATCGAGCACGACGGCGCCGAGCACGATCTCGGGGGAGCCGTCCTGATCGAGGTCGGCAATCGTCGGCGCTCCGTTGTCGAACGCGACCGAGTACGCGGCGCCGCCGTCGGTGCTCGACCAGACGAGCTCTCCGTCTCCCGCGAACGCGAGGACGCGGCTCCTGCCCGATGCCGGCGCCCCGAGCGCGATGATCTCGGGGAGGCCGTCGCCATCGAGATCGCCGGCCGCGATGCTGGCGCGACCGTTGAGCAGCACCGCCGGATCATCGAGCGTCCAGAGTGCGCGCCCGTCTCCGTGCCACGCGCGCAGCACGGCACGGTGCCAGTCGCTGCCGCACGCCGTCGAGACCACGACCTCGGGCACCGCGTCGCCGTCGAGGTCGATCACGATGGGCGTGATGATCGGCTGCATGCAATCGGGCTCGATCTCGGACGACTCCGCGCTCCATTCGACGACGGCCTCGAACGCGCCGAAGACGGGCTCGGTCTCGCAGGCGACCGGATCGAGCTGCGGCAGGCATCGGTCGAGCGTCGGCTCGCAGAACGTGTCCTCTGGACAATCGAAGGAGTCGGTGCACGCATCGCCCGGGTCGACGCAGCTCGACGCCAGGCACACCTGACCGGTGCCGCAGCAGACGCTCCGATCGGCTCCGCATCGAACGCCGCTCGCGCACGCCGCGAGGCAACGATCGCCGACGCACTCGTCTCCCTCCGCGCAGCAGGACGGTGGCGATCCGCAGAGCACCATGCTCGGGCACGACGGACCGGAGTCCGGTGTCGCGAGGTCGGGAGCGCTGCCCGAATCGGCGGCGGAGTCGCCCGATGCATCGGGGCTCGGGGCCGCATCCGGCGAGACGCATCGCCCGTCGGTGCATCGCTGGCCGGTGGGACAATCGCCGCTGGTCGTGCACGTCCGCGCGGAGCTGGTGCCCGGCTCCGACGAGCACGCGAGGAGCCCGATGCCCAGCGCGATGACGCCAACCGACCGATGCAACGTCGCGCGCACCACGGGCCGATGGTCGCCGGACGGGTCGAGCGTCGCAAGCGCCGGCTCGCGCTACGAGCGACGACGCCGACGCCGGCCGGCCCGCAGCGCCGCAGACGACAGCCCGAGCACGAGGCCGAGCGTCGAGAGACCGCTGCGCCCGGCGGCGCGGCCATTCGGCGAGGCGCTGCAGCCCGAGCCGGCGGACGCGTCCGTCGCAGCCGCTTCGCCGGACGCCTCGGCCTCGTCGCCGAAGAACGACGAGGCGTCATCGGTCTTGCCGAGGCAGAGGAGCTCCATCCGCACGCAGCTCGCTGGACCCGCCGTCACGTCGATGACGGGCGCGGCGCGCTCCGGAGGCAGCATCACCTCGTCGAGCTCGCAGACGCGGACCGACGAGCCGAGGTCGCCGACGAGGCCGCGCGCGAACGCGTCCTCCAGCGCCGGACCCACGACGGCGCCGTCCCAGCGGCGGTCGACGCCGTCCCAGCCGTGGGCCTCGACCACGAAATCGCAGACCTGGCCGGGCCCCGGTAGCACCTGATCCGTACACGGATCGGGACCGCGGTCGTCGGGGCTCGCGATCGGCGATCGGCACGACAGCGCATCGAGCACGCCCACGCTCGCGCCTCGGGCATCGAGCGCGGCCCGCAGCAGACCGATGACGCGACGGGTGGCGTCGCGCGCGCAGCCCATCGCCCCGGGCTGCAGATCCGGGCTCGCGCTCGTCCCGTCGCACAGGTCGGAGCGCGAGAGCCATGCGTGCTCCGAGTTCGGCATCCCGTGGTGCGCGCACTCGTCCTGCACCGTGTGGAGCGCGCGCCCGACGTCGGTCGCGACCTGCGCCGCGGCCTCGCTCGACGCGGTCGATGCGAGCTGGTCGAGCCCGACCCGGATCTGGTCGCCCAGGCGGCGCTCCCGCTCCGCGCTCGCCGTGGCGGCGTCGCACGGGCTCGTGCCCTCCGGGATCTGCGCGTGGGCGGCCATGTCCTCCCACTCGCGCGCGTCGGTGCTGTAGGCCGCCGAGGCGACCGCGTCGCAGAAGCTGCGCGGCAACGTGGCGTCGCGACAGGCATCGCATGCGAGATCCCGATGTGCGGACGGTGAGAGCGCCGAGGCGATGGACGACGGCGCGAGGAGCGCGGCGAGGGCTACGACGGCGAGCAGTCGGTGCGAGCGGAGCACGGCGGACGCCCCTGGCATATGCCGTACCGCCGACGAAACGCGTCGCCGGCGCTTCGATCGCCGTGAATCGGGATGACCGCCGCCCGAGCCCGGCTACCGCGCTGGCCGGGGACTGCAGGCCCTCCCACGAGCTCCGAGTGGCTCGCCCCCGCCCACGGCGCGCGTTCCCGCCCGAGCCCGCGGCCGAACGGCGGACGCGTGTGCTTGACCCGTGCGCCCAACGCATCCAGAACATACCTAAAGGTATGCCGTCGCCGATCTGCTGGGCAGATCATTGGCTAATTGCATGGCCGATCGACGAGACGGCATACCGGAGGGTACGGATATGAGGCTCCTTCGTTGGCTCGCGCTGTGGTTCCGACGCCGCTCCATCGCGCGCACGCGCCTCGACGTCGAGCACGTCCTCCGTGCGGCCCGCGCCACCATGCGCCGCAAGCGCTATTGCGTGCTCGCGACCGCCGGCGCGGACGGCGTCGATGCGCGCGTGCTCCAGCCGTTCGCCCCCGACGACGACCTCGGCGTGTGGTTGGGCACCCATCGAGGCTCGCGCAAAGCCCGGCAGATCGAAGAGACGGGGAGGGCGACGCTCGTCTACGAGGACGACGCCAAGAGCGCGTGCGTGACGCTGGTCGGGCGTGCTCGTCTCGTCGACGACCCGGCCCTGCGTGAGGCGCACTTCGGCGGTCTCTGGTACGCGTTCTTTCCGCGCGGGCCGATCGAGGACGACTACGTCCTGCTTCGCTTCGAGCCCGAGCGCGTCGAGGTCGTCGACTTCACGCGACACGTGACGCCCGCGCCCTTCGGTCTCCGGGCCGCCGTCCTGACGCGCCGAGCAGGAACGTGGGCGCTCGCGGCGTGACGACCCGTGGCGAGTGGATCGCCGCGGGCATCGCGCTCCTGAGGGACGAGGGCGAGGATGCGCTCACCATCGAGCGACTCTGCAAGCGGCTCGATCGGACGAAGGGATCCTTCTATCACCACTTCACGGACGCAGGCGCCTTCGCGGACGCGTTGCTCGCGCACTGGCTCGACGCGTTGACCGTCCGGATCATCGAGCAGGCCGAGCGCGGCGACGATCCGAGAAGCGCGCTCGCGCGCGAGACGCGCAACGTCGACGTCGGGCTCGAGCTCGCGATCCGCGCCTGGAGCCTTCGTGATCCCCGCGCGCGAAAGGTCATGGCGGACGTCGATGCCCGTCGCGTCGCGTACCTCGAGTCGCTGTGGCGGCGCTCGACGACTCCCGCCCGCGCCCGCGCCCTCGCGCACATCGAGTACGCCGCGTTCGTCGGCGCCCAGCAGCTGTACCGCGACATGGGATCGCGACGGGTACGCGAGCTCGAGCGCGTCGCGTACGAGGCGCTCGACGACTTCGCCCGCAAGTGACCGACGTGCGGTGTTGCGCGAGGCGATTTCCCCTTCAGAATCGCCCGCTCGTGAGGTCGACCGTTCGAGACGTCGTCATGGCGCTGTGCGCAGCCACGCTCGCACTCGGCGCGTGCGGCGAGGACACGCGCAACGAGGCGAACGTCCTCATCGACCGCGTCCGCTCGATCGACATCGAGCTGCCTCTCGAGGTCCGTCGGGCGCGCGTGGCCGCGCTCCGCGAGCTCGCGCCGCGCGATCCGGACGTCCGCCGCGCGAAGGAAGTCTGCCTGCGCATGCACGAGTCGCTCGTGACCGCCGAGACCGAGCAGAACAAGGCGCGCAGGATCTTCGCGATGTTCCGCGGAGGCGGCACGCCCTCCACCAGGCAACGCGAGGACATCGACCGTGCCTTGCGCGCGTCGGAAGCCGCGACGAAACGAGCGCAGCGGTCGCTCGATGCGTGCACCCGCCAGGTGGCGGACCTCGAGCTGCGATTCGGGACGCGTCGCGCGGTGCCTCCTCGGAGCGACAGCCCGCCATGATGCTCCTCGCCTGCGACGCGCTGACCTTCGGATACCACGGCGAGACGTTGTTCGAGGACGTGTCGTTCACCGTGTCCGACGGCGAGCGCATCGCCATCGTCGCTCCGAACGGAAGCGGCAAGACGACGCTCCTCAAGCTGCTCGCCGGCGCGCTCGTGCCCGACTCCGGGCGCGTGATCGTCAGCAAGGGCGTTCGCGTCGGCTATCTGCGGCAGTCGCACGAGCCCGACGCGAAGGGCACGGTGATGGACGCGCTGCTGGGTGCGTTCGACGAGGTGGTCGGCGTGCGCCACGAGCTGCACGCGGCGCTCGCGGGCGCAGCGAGCGGCGAGCCCGACGCGCTCGATCGGCTTTCGCGCGCGCAGGACGCCTACCACCGCGTGGGCGGCGATGCGCTCGAGCGGCGCGTCGGGATGCTCGCGGAGACCGTCGGGTTCCGGGCGTCCGACATGGAGCGTCCCGTCGCATCCCTGTCCGGTGGAGAGCGCGGGCGACTCGCGCTCGGCTGCGTGCTCGCGGCCGACCCCGATCTGCTGCTGCTCGACGAGCCCACGAGCCACCTCGATCTCGAGACGACCGAGCGCCTGGAGAAGATGCTGGCGTCCTTCCGAGGCGGCGCCGTCGTCGTCTCGCACGATCGCGCGTTCCTCGACGCCGTGGCGCCGCTGACGCTCGAGCTCGGCCAGCGACAGGCACGGCTCTATCACGCGCCGTACAGCCAGTACCTCGTGGAGCGCGAGGAGGTGATGGCGCGCGAGAACGCGCGCGCCGAGCGGCAACAGAGCCAGATCGCGAAGACCGAGGACTTCATCCGCCGCAACCTCGCCGGGCAGAAGACCAAGCAGGCGCAGAGCCGCCGCAAGATGCTCGAGAAGGTCGACCGCCTCGATCGCGCCGAAGACGTGTGGCTGGGCGCTGGGCGCATCGCGATTCGCTTCGCGGACGCGCCTCGGTCGGGCGACATCGTCCTGGACGCCAAGCAGCTCGGCGCGACGCGCGGCGGTCGCGTCCTCTTCGACGGTGTGGATCTGCTGCTGCGTCGCGGAGAGCGCGTCGGTGTCGTCGGCCCGAACGGGTCGGGCAAGAGCACGTTGCTCAAGATGCTCGCGGGCGATCGCCAGCCGGACGACCGTGGCGAGGTCAGACGCGGTTCGAACGTCGTGATCGGCTATTTCGATCAGCACCTCGAGGCCGTGCGATCGGACCGCTCGTGCGTCGACGAGATCCGGTCGCAGCGGCCCGACATGGTGGTGGACGCGGTGCGGCAGTACCTCGCGCGGTTCCGCCTTTTCGGCGACGACGTGTTCCGCGGGGTCGGCAGCCTCTCGGGCGGTGAGCGCACGCGCCTCGCGCTCGCGAAGATGCTGCTCGTGCCGCGCAACCTGCTGCTCTTCGACGAGCCGACCAACCACCTCGACATCCCGGCGACGGAGATCCTCGAGCAGGCGCTCGCGAAGTTCGACGGCTCGGCGGTGCTCGTCAGCCACGACCGCTACTTCCTCGACAACGTCTGCACGCGGACGCTGCACCTCGACGCAGCGGGCGCGACTTTCTACCCGGGCAACTTCTCCGCCTATCGAGCGTCGCGATCGAACGCTGCGACCGCAGCTTCGGTCGGGGACACGCCTGCCGCCGTTCCCGCCGCGGGCGTCCGCGGTGGCTCGAAGGGCGATCGGCCTCCGAAGAAGTCGGAGGCTCCCCCGGCCGCTGTGAGCGCTCCTGCCCAGACGGCTGCCGCGCCGGGCAAGGCGGCCTACGAGGAGCAACGCCGCAGGCAACGCGACCAGGAGAAGCGCAAGCGTCGCATCGCCGAGCTCGAGCAGATGATCGCCAGCGCCGAAGAGGAGGTCGCTCACCTTCGGGCGAAGCTCGCGGCGATGGCGAGCGGCGACTGGGCGAAGACGATGCGGATGGCCGAGCAGGAGCGCGCCATCACGGGCAAGCTCGAGCGCCTCGTGGAAGAGTGGACTAACCTCGCAGAGGAGACCGATGGGTAGTTTTCCGGAAGGCGACGTCAGGCTCCCTCTCCCTTCGAGGCAGAGGGTCGGGGTGAGGGGCCGAGAATGGCTCCTCGTCTTGTCGTTGCTCGCGATCGGTTGCGCCGGCCAGAACGCCTCCACCACGTCGGCCGACGGAGTGACCGTCGAGACGCCCGAGCCGATCCAGCCGCCCTTCGAGATCCGCGAGGGCGCCTCGAACCTGCTCTTCGTGTTCCGCGAGCCGAACGGCAATCTGCGCAACGCGAGCAAGCTCGCCGACGTGCCCGCCGAGCGACGTGCCGCCGTGCGCGTCGACTCGTTGTCCATCCCGCCGGAGCGGCGCCTCGATCCTCGGTACGTGTACGTGGCCGACCTTCGCGCGCGAGGGGAGGGCGGCCGCTACCGCGTCGTGAAGATGCTCCGGGAGCAGTTCGAAGCGGGCGCCGCGATCGACGGCACGATGCCCGCGCCTGCTGCACCGACCGCGGTCGCCGGGTCCGGCGCGAGCGGCTCCGGCGCGAACGGCGACGCGCAGGTGACGCTCTACAGCACCAGCTGGTGCGGCGCGTGTCGCTCGGCCGCGCAGTGGATGCGCAGCCGCAACATCCCCTTCGTCGAGCGCGACATCGAGCGCGACGCTGCGGCGCGCAGCGAGATGCAGGCGCGCGCGGCGCAGCAAGGGTTCGTGCCGCGCGGCGTTCCCGTCATCGACGTGCGCGGCACGCTCGTGCAGGGCTTCGATCCACACCAGATCGAGCGCCTCCTGAGCGCCGCTCCGCCGCCCGCCGCGGCGCCAGGAGGGCCGTCCGTGGCACCGAGCGCACCGCCCGTTGCGCCTGCCGTCCCTCCCGTGACGGGCCCCGTGCGACCGATCTGAGCTCTTCAGCCGACGAGCGCAGCGACCAC
>JADZFZ010000762.1 GCA_020854145.1 Deltaproteobacteria bacterium
GAGCTCACCGTCGTCCGCGATCAACGTCGGCACGAGCGCGGCCTCGCCCTCGACGCCGCGCACGAGCCCGCTCGCTTCGAGTCGACCGAAGCGGCGATATCCCGCGCCCGCGACGGCCGTCAGCCGCGGGCCGATCTGGCCTTCGACCTGGAGGCGGAAGCCACCCCCGTGGTCAGCGGTCGAGAGCTGCATGCGGCCGCGCGGCGACAGGCGCACGCCGCGCAGACGCGGATCGCGACGCGCCTCGACGGGATGGGCGAGCAGCACACCACCGAGCGCGTCGGACCCGTAGAACACCGACGCGCTTCCGCGCAGGACCTCGATCGCGTCGAGGGTCGCGGCGTCGATGGTGAAGAAGTACTGGTTGGGCCCTTGCCGGTAGAGGCTCGTGTTCGTGCGGATGTCGTCGAACACGATCACGGTCTGCTGGCCCGTCAGCCCGCGGATGTACGCCGAGCCCTGACCGTGCGCGGTCTGCTGCACGTACACGCCCGGCTCGTAGTGGAGCGCGTCGGGGCTCGATCGCGACAAGCGCTCGTCGAGGTCGCTGCGCTCGACGCGGCTCTCCGATCGACCGTGGGTGCCCGTGCCGTCGCCACGGCGTCG
This sequence comes from Deltaproteobacteria bacterium, assembly GCA_020854145.1. Lineage (GTDB taxonomy): Bacteria > Myxococcota_A > Polyangia > Polyangiales > JADZFZ01 > JADZFZ01. Next base: position 607 of record JADZFZ010000762.1, read on the forward strand.
CACCGCGCGCGTGGTCGACTCGTACGCCTGCTCGGGATCGTCCTCCGGCTTCGGGCTGCTGGCCTCGCTGCCGGCCACGACGCGAACCTGTGCGTGCGCGGAGCTCGCGCCGGCCGAAGCGAGCAGGGCGACGATGCACGCGATCGCGCCCAGCGACGTGGCGAGAGCCGCGAGGTCGTTCGCGAAGCGAGCGATCCGGCTCCCTCCGCCCGGCTGGGAGGAGGGTCGGGGTGAGGGGTGACTCAACGGGCCGCGATGGTATGCGAGCGCTCGGGCCCCGCCCATCCAGCGATCACCCGACCTCTCGGCTCACGGTCGCGACACCGAGCGCGGTGCGCCGAGAGCCCGCCATGGTATGACGTTCGTCATGCGTAAAGGGCCTGTCTGTGCAGCCGTGTGTGCGTCGTTGCTGGCCTCGGCACCGGCGTGCGGCGACGACGACGCGGGTGCAGCGACGACTCTGGATGGGTCGAGCTCCGACGGTGTGGCGAGCGACGCGAGCGCGCCGCTCGACGCGGGCGACGTCCTCGACGTGAATCGCCCCGACGCGCGCGCCGACATGGCGCGCGACGACCTCGGCGCGGCGGACGCCGGTCCCGTCGATCCATTGCCGCGTGCCTTTCGCGTGGACGGCAGCGCGCTCGGCGCGAGCGACGACGATCGAGTGACGGCCGAGTGCACGTTCTACGGCGAGATCACCACCATCGTGCCTCGCGAAGACGGCTTCTCCGGCGTGATCGCGGGCGAGGTGTTCCGCTTCGTGACCGTCGAGGGCATGCGCTACGAGTTCCAGGCGCTGATCGGCGGGCCCGTCGACGTGCGCGAGGTGCAGCCCGGCGAGATCGTCGCGCGTCTGGTGGGCGACCAGTCGGGGCCGGAGGTCAAGCCGTTCTGGCGCGAGCTCGAGGAGATCTCCGCCGGGGAGACCGAGCCCCACCACTGGGCGGGGACGTGGCAGTGCGCGCCGCTCGCCCTCGACATGCCGGGCTTCGTCGACACGTTTCTCGTCGTGCCCGGCGCGTGGACCCTGGTGCCCGTCGACCGATCCCCGTGAGCGACGGACGTGGCCGTCGCCGAACCGACGCGCGCCATCGGGAATGCCTCGCGTCTCGAACGGTTGTGTCGGACGGCCCCACGCCGGGCCGAACCAGGAGACGCCGATGACCGACGACAGCCGCACCGACCCGCCGCGCAAGGAAGCCGTCGACGTCACGATGCGTGGAGTGCCCATCGAAGAGGACCTCGTGTGGATGGCGCGCCGCGGAGCGTCCGAGCTGGCGCGCGCGACCGGCGAGCCCGGTCGCTGCCGCGTCCTCGTCGAGCGCACCGAGAAGCCGAGCGCCCCGCCCGTGCGCGCGCGGGTGTCCTTCGAGATCGCCGGGCTGCACGCGGCCCACGAGTGGAGCGACTTCGACGCACGACGTGCGCTCGCGCGCGCCCTCGAAGGCCTGCGGCGGCAGCTCGGTCCATTGCTCCTCGCTGGCTCGACCTAGGCAAGGCGGCGCATACTCTCGCGTACGAGAGGTATGCCCATGTCGATCCGAAGCCTGCCCCGCGCATCGAGGGGCCTTCGAGCCGTGCTCTGCGCGACGCTCCTCTGTGCGGCGATCCCTGCGTGCAACGACGCCCGGGGCGACGAGAACGGTGTCTCGCGCCAGTACGTGAGCCAGCTCGCCGAGTCCCTCCGCCAGACGCAGGAGCGCCTGGTCGCCGCCGAGCGCAAAGTGGCCGAGATCGACCAGCGCCTCACCTCTCCCGATCCGAACGCCGCGCCCCTCGTGCGGCTCGCATCGGTCGAAGGGCGCACCGGCGCGCTCGAGCAGAGCGGCGCGCAGACGCAGCAGCAGCTCGCGGCGCAGCAGCAGCAGCTCGCGCAAACGCAGCAGCAGCTGCAGCAGACGCGCATGGAGCTCGCGGCCACGCAGCAGCAGATGCGCTCCATGCAGGCGCAGGCCCGGAGCGTCCGAGCCCGCGTGTCGCAGGCCGTCCAGCAGCGCGGCGGTCAGTGACTCGTCACCGGGGCTGATCTCGCGGGGGGCCCCCGCCACCCCGCACCGTCACTCGCGCAGGAGCTCCCGCGCGATGGTCACGATCTGGATCTCGTCGGTGCCGCCGCCGATCTGCAGGAGCTTCGCGTCACGCGCGAGCTGCTCCACGCAGAACTCGCGCATGTAGCCGTTGCCGCCCATCAGCTGCACGGCCTCCATCGCGACCTCGGTCGCGGCGCGCGCTGCGTAGAGCTTGCACGCGCACGCCTCCGCCATGGGGATCTTGGTCTTCGTCTTGGCGGCCCAGAGCTCGCGAAAGACCATGTTCCGGACGTTCTCGCGGTGCACGAACATGCGCGCGAGCTTCTCCTGCGTGAGCTGGTACTCCGCGATCGCGCGCCCCCAGGTCTTGCGCTCCTTCGCGTAGCGCACGGAGTCTTCGAGGCATCGCTCGATGATGCCGAGCGCCATGGGAGCGATGCCCGTGCGTTCCGAGTGAAAGACGTCGCGCGCGCCTTCGCGCGACTGCGACGCCTCGGTCTCGCCGAGCAGCTGATCCTTCGGCACGCGTGCGTCCGCGAGGAACACCTCGCCCGTCGGCGACGTGTGCATGCCCATCTTCTCCATCGGCTTCGACACCGCGAGCCCCGGCGTGCCCTTCTCGAGCACGAAGGCGTGGATCGGGCGCTCCTCGATGGGCCGCTTCTCCTCCTCCACGTCGAGCTTCGCGTAGACGACGAACGTGTCGGCGAACGGCGCGTTGGTGATGAACGTCTTCTGTCCGTTGAGCACGTAGTGGTCGCCGTCGCGCCGCGCCATCGTGCGCATGCCGGAGAACGCGTCCGACCCCGACTGCGGCTCGGTGATCGCCCACGCGCCGATCTTCTCCATCGACAAGAGCGGCTTTCCCCACCGCACCTTCTGCGCGTAGGTGCCCTTCGCCATGATCGCGCCGCCGGTCAGCCCGAGCCACGCGCCGAACGACATCGCGAAGCCCGGAGACAAGCGCGACAGCTCGATGACGAGCACGGCGAGCATGCCCGCGTCGCCGAACGCGCCCTTGTCCTCGGCCTCGCCGCCGCCGCCCGATGCACCCGCCGCTTTCGCCTTCTCCTCGAGCCGCGCGAAGCGTGCCTCCACGATGCCGCGCAGCCCGAAGGTCTCGCCGAGCTTGCGCATCGTGTCGAACGGGAGCAGCTCGCCCTTCTCCATCGCGGGCACGAGCGGCTCGAGCTCCTTCTTGCACCACATCCGCAACATCCGCTGCGCCATCTTCTGCTCTTCGGTGAACTCGAACATGCCCGCAGTGTATGCGCGTTCGCTCTGCTAAAGAACGCGCGCCATGACGTACCGCTCTCGTGCTCGCGCTCTCGCGCTCTTCGCGCTCACCGCCATCGCGTCGATCTCGTGTGGGGACGACGACGC
>JADZFZ010000763.1 GCA_020854145.1 Deltaproteobacteria bacterium
TCCGGGCGCGCTGGAGGTGCTCGTCGAGGTGCCGAAGGCGTTCGCCCAGCTGACGCTCACCGCCTGCGAGCTGGGCCCGAAGGACTTCGACAGCATCGGGCGCATGACCAACCTGCGCCGCCTCTACCTCGAGCGGTGCCGCTTCGACGAGCGAGGGCTGGGCAAGCTCGGCGCGCTCGTGAAGCTCGAGTCCATCGTGGTGGGCGGCACCGACGTCGGCGACGCGGGCGTCGAGGCGCTCGGAAAGCTCGCGCTCCCCGCGCTGAAGGAGCTGGAGCTCGACGCGACGCGCGTCACGGACGCCGGCCTCCCCGCGCTCGCCGCGCTGACCAAGCTCGCCCGCCTCGACATCCGGGACACGGCAGTCACCGATGCGGGCATCCTCGCGCTCGCTTGCCTTCCGAAGCTCGAGCTCTCGGTCGCTGGGACGAAGGTGACCAAGGCCGGGCTCGCGGCGTTTCTCAAGGCGCAGAAGGCGGGTGGGAAGCTGCCCGCGTCGCCGCCCATCGTGAGCAAGGTCGAGCAGCGCGAGATCGCGCATGCGCGCGCACGCTGGCTCGCGTACCTGGACGAGATGGCCGCATGGGAGCGGCGGTGCGCAAAGGACGGCCTGCGTGGCCCCGTCCTCGCCAAGGCGCACAACGAGATCTGGACGCGTTTCTGGATCCCCGACGCCAAGAGCCGCGGCATCACGTATCGCGATCCGCCCGAGCACGATCCCAAGCGATGGTCGGTCGTGGAGGCGTCCCTGCCGAAGCCGGGCGTCGTCGAGATCGTCGCTACGCGCCGGACGGAGGCCGAGGAGGAACGTCGCCATCGTTTCCTCCTGAAGAAGGTCGCCGGCGAGTACCGCCTCGCCGGCCGCCACTTCTGGGACGGCCGCTGGGTCGCGCGGTAGGGCTTCGCCCCGGGCAGCGTCGAGGGGCGCGACCACGTGCTCGGACGAGGGCACGAACGGTCGTCTGTCACCGCGTCAGCGGGTGGCGGCTTTCGGCTTCCGCCGTGGCCGTGAGGCGATGTTGGCGTGCGCGATCGCCTCGAGCGGCGCTCGAGCCTTGTGGAGCGTCTCCTGGTGCTCGGTCTCGGGATCGCTCGCTTCGACGATGCCCGCTCCGGCCTGGACCTCGAACGAGCGCGCGTTCGCCTCGACCGTTCGGATCGCGATGGCCACGTCCATGTTGCCGTCGAAGCCGATGTAGCCGACCGCCCCTCCGTAGATGCCGCGCGGGACCGGCTCGAGCTCGTCGATGATCTGCATGGCGCGGACCTTCGGCGCGCCGCTCAAGGTGCCCGCCGGGAAGGTCGCCGCGAGCACGTCGAGCGCGTCACGCCCTTCCGCGAGCTTGCCGGTGACGCTCGAGACGATGTGCATGACGTGGCTGTAGCGCTCGATCACCATGCGTTCCGGCACGCGCACGGATCCCACTTCGCTGATGCGTCCGAGGTCGTTGCGCCCGAGGTCCACGAGCATCACGTGCTCGGCGCGCTCCTTGGGATCCGCCAGCAGCTCGTCGGCGAGGCGAGCATCCTCCTCGGCGCTCCGACCACGCGGCCGGGTGCCGGCGATGGGTCGCACCGTCACGACGCCGCGGTCCACGCGCACCATCGTCTCCGGCGAAGCGCCCGCGAGCGCGCGCTCGCCGAGCTCCACCAAGAACATGTAGGGGGACGGGTTCAGCGCGCGGAGCGCACGGTAGACGTCGAGCACGCGCGTGCGCCCGCGCGACGACCGGAAGCGCTGCGAGAGCACCACCTGAATGGCATCGCCCGCACGGATGTGCTCCTTCGCGCGCTCGACGGCCGCGAGGAACCCGGCGCGATCGAACGAGGACTTCGCCGACACGCCGCCGGCGGCGCCACGGACCGGCGGTAGCATCGGCGCCAGACGCGCCGGCAACCGCAGCTTCGCCACGGCTCTCTCGATTCGCTTGCACGCATCGTCGTACGCAGCCTTCGCGGCGCGGGGGCCCCGACGGCCGCTCGTGAGACCTTCGGGGATCACGGGAGCGATGACGCGAACGGTCTGCCGCCGCGCGTCGAACGCGAGCACGGTGCCGCCGATGGCCAGCTCCGCATCGGGCGGTCCGCCGCGGGCGCGTGCTCGTGCGATCGCCGTCGGCTCGAAGCGGCGCACGGCCTCGTAGCTGACGTAGCCGACCGCACCTCCCCAGAAACGAGGGAAGTCCTCCGGAACGTCCGCGGCGCGTTGGTTTCCAAGGAGCTCGCGCAGCGCAGCCCACGGCTCCCCCGGGGCGCGCGTGACGCCGCCGCGCGGCGACCACACCTCGAGCCCGCGCGCGTCGATGCGCGCGATCATCCGAGGATCGAAGCCTACGAACGAGTAGCGCCCCCACGTCTCGCCGCCTTCCACGCTCTCGAGAAGGAAGCTTCCCGTCCCGCCTCCGAGCGTCGCGTACGCCACCAGCGGGGTCACGCCATCGGCTAGCAGCTCCGTCCACACGGGCGCGACGCGACCCGCATCGAAGGCGTCCTTCACCTCGGCGAACGACGGCTGGACCTCCCAGCGAACGCCGACCTTCATCGGGGCGCCTCGAGCAGCGACACGAGCGCGCGAACCTGATGGTCGGCCGTCACCGCCTCGAGCTCCCGGTCGAGCTCTCCGGCCACGTGCGCCGCCAGGAGGTCGAGCGCGTCGGCCACGACGACTTCCTTGCGGGCGTCGTGGGCCGCGATCAAGCGCGCGACGAGGGGAGAGTCGAGCACCACGCCCACTTCCCAGCGCGACGTGTCCACCGTGACCACCTCCTTCGAACGCCCCCGAATCGGCACGACCGAGAGCTTCTTGCTGGTGAGCCCGAGAGCCGCGATCCGCTTGCGCAACATCTCGAGCACCTCCTGCTCGCCCGTCGGCTTCCGGCCCTTGCGCGCACGCGCCGAGCGCTCCCCGCCCGCCGTCTCGCCGACCACGACCGTGGTCGAGATCGCCACGGCCTGGTCCCCGCGAGCCGCTGCGTCCGGGTCGATCGGCGGAGCCGACGGCGCGATGCGATTCACCTCGGCGGCGGCGGCCCGCTGGATCTCTTGCTCCCGGTTGCTCTCCAACGCGGCACGAACGATGGAGACCTGGAGCAAGCGCCCGGAGAACGCCGTCACGAGCGCCGCGGAGGTCAGCGTGCCGTCCGGAACCAGCACGATGTCGCCCGCGGCGGCGGTCCAAGGCGGCTCGTCGGATCGCTCGATCAGGACCGGGCCCGTCGCCGCGAGGATCGCGCAGAGCCGTGGGAGCGTCGGCGAGGGGCGCATGCAGCTCACCGTGTCCTTGTTGCCGCGCAGATCCTTCGGTCCGAGCAATCGCGCACCGATCGCGGTCACGACGTGCGCCATGGTCGCGTCCAGCCCGAGCGTCCCGTGGGCGAGCGCCTCGCGCACCAGGCGGGCGTACGCGCGCAACGCAACCGCCGCGAGCGCGCGCTCGACCGACGCGTCGTCGTCTCCACGCTCGCGGTGGACGAGAAGCGTCCCTCGCAGCGGGATGGCGCGGCGCACCTCCCCGACCATGGTGGAGACGCCGCGCCGGTGCGTGCCCGCCATGCCGACCACGTCGAGGCGCTCCGGATCGATCGACGCGTCGATCCACAGCGCGCCGCGGAGCACGATCTTCCGGTCGGCGACGGCCGCGCGCGAGAAGCCCGAGTCCACGCGCACCGACATCGTACCCTCGGGAGCGCCGAAGCTCGCCGCGATCGCGCGCTCGCTCGCTTCGCACACCTCGTGGCGAACGGAGGCCAGGACGGCATCGTCGGCGATCGCGTCCCACGTGTCGTTGGGAACGAGGCGCAAGTCGTCGACCACGGCGTTCGTCGGCCATTCGCAAGGATCCGCAACGGTTCTGAACTCGACCATGCCTCGGTGCAGACGGAGACAACGATGGATCGCAGCGCCAGGCATGAGCGGCGCCACCAGGCCGCGCGGAGCGCTCGTGCCATCCCCCTCCAGACTCACGTGCGTGATCGCCGCCGCGTGGGCGTCGGCCGCCATCACGAGCGCGCGCGCGGCGCGGCGCCGCTGGTTCTGGCGCCGAATCTCCAAGGTCTTCAGGTGCTCCGTCGCGTCCCACAGCTTCCACGCGGCACGCTGTCGCGTCACGACCGAGGCGTCGAGCACGAGCACCGGACGGCTCGCATCGTCCGGAACGACGCGCAGGGACGCATCGGTCGTGTACCACACGGCATCCGCCCGCCCTGCCAGCTCGTCCACCTCGCGCGGCGACGTCCAGGTCCCGGACGTGCTCGGGATACACGCACATTTCGCCAAGGCGTCGCGCGACCGCTCGGTGCCGCTCGACCACACGCCGAGCGCCGGAGCCCGCAGCCAATCGGGCAAGCCGCGCTCCGAGAGCGCCGTCACGACGAGCGCGCGCTCGCCGACGAGGGCGAGCGCCCGGAGGATCGCCTGCTCCCGTTCGTGCGACGGCTTCCCGAGGGCCGCTGCGGGTGACTCGAGCGCCGCGCGAATGGCGAACCCGGGGTGCGGATCCTCGAGCGGCATCTGGTGCTGCAACGTCCCCTCCGAGTACAGCCACGCCATCCCCTCGCCCGATCGCACGAGCGTGACCTCGCCGATGCCCAGGACGCGCGCGAGCTCCGGGGAGCGATCGGTCAGGGCCTCGACGAGGATCTTGTCCGTTCCCCACGGCAGCTCCGGGCGCCGTGCGAGACCTTGGGCGAGCCGCCTCGCCGCGCGCAGCTCCGCGACGTCTTCGCTTCGGTCCGCGAAGCCCGCTCCCGTGAGCTGCCCGAGGATCCAGCGCGTGTCTTCGTCCGGGGCGGCGATGATGGGCTCGTCGAGCTCGGAGCGGGGCTCGCCGTCGCGCGGCGGGAGCCAACCGACGTCCGAGCTCGCGATGTGCAGCGCGCCCTTGCGGATGGCTGCTCGCGCCGAGACGCGTGGACCCTGGACCGACCGAAAGATGGGGAGCGCCACGAACTCCGCGAGCTCGAACTTGCGCTTGCTGTTCGCAAAGGTGCGAAACACCCCCGCCACCGATCGATCGTCGAGCAACGCCGTCGGCTGCCGCGACGCGACCTCGCGCAGGACCAGCTCCACCGCGTCGTGCACGCGACCGAGCACTCGCCCTTTTCCTTCCGGAGTGAGCGATGTGAGCTCTTCGTTCACGAGCGACCGCTCCACCTCCACCGCCGCGACGACGGCGGGCGAGAGTGGGAGCGTCTCCGCGCAGACCTCGCGGGACCGGACGCGGATGGAGATGACTGCGCCCTGCAGCGCGATCCCGGGGATCGCGACGACGCCGTCCACGATGCCGTCGCCGCTGATCTTCACCTTCGCCGTGGCGCCGAGCACGTCGAGCGGCAGCTCGCGTCTCGTGTCGTGGGCGCGTTCGGCCAGCACGCGCCGGCGCTCGGCGCGGACGGCTTCGAGACGCGGCAACGCGCTCGGGATCTCGCGTCCGAGCAGGCGCCCGAGCGTACGCGCCTCGTCGTCGGTGCAGAGGATCCAGCAGCTCTGCGGGTCCACCTCGTCACCGGGTTGGATCGCCTCCGGCGGCAAGAAGCCGACGCCTTTCGGCGGCTCTGCGCGAAGCGCACGGATCGAGAGCAGACCGCGGCGCGCCACGGGTACGAGCGGGATCTCGGCGAGCTTCGCGTCGAGCTCGGCCGACGGCCACGCGAGCCCGTCGCGCTTGCGCGCGATGGCTTCGAGGAGCTGGGCCCTCAGCGGCTCGCCGAGAGGCCGCAACGCGACGAGCGGATGGACCAGGAGGTCGCGCGGAGGGACACCGTCGAGCACCGCCCGCGCGACGGCGTCGAGCATGCGGTGCTCCCACTCGGCCAGCACCGGTTCGAGCGCCTCTCGGGCCCCGGCGCCTCCGGCGAGCGCTTGCCAACCGGCAGCCGGAA
>JADZFZ010000764.1 GCA_020854145.1 Deltaproteobacteria bacterium
CCGCGTACTGGGGATTCAGCGTCGACATCGCGAAGGCGTGGGAGCAGGCGCAATCGGATTCTCCGACTCCGGACACGCGCCAGGTGGCGCTGCGCACGTCGATGGTCATGAGCCCCGATCGCGGGGGCGTCTTCGACGCGTTGCTCGGGCTCGCGGCGTCGGCACGGCACGCATAACCGGGGCGGCACGTGAGCGCGCCCTGCGGTGCGACACTCCCTCCTTCGCACCGAACTCACGCGCACTCAGACCGCCATGCTTCCATCGCGCGACGTCGCATGCCACCACTCTCGAGAATGCGCTGCACCCGGCTTCGACCGACCTCCCGCTTGCGATCGCAGGACGACGTGTCGGATCTCCACAAGGCGTGCTCCACCGGACCGTTACGGTGCTACGGACGCGCAGAGCGACTGACGGGGTCGCGTCGGCGGTCATATCACACAGGCTGAGCCACTCGGCGTACGCCGAGGCGACGGCATCGCCAACGGCCACCCGTACCACCGCCACTCCGACGTTGCCCGCGCGGTCGTGGCTCCGTGCGCAGGGCTGCGATCAGGTCCCCCCGTCGATGTCTTCGCATGCGCCCCCGAGGCACCGCTGTCCGGTGTCACACCGCGCGCCGCATCCACCGCAGTTCATGGGGTCGTTGATCATGTCCACACAATAGAGCGAGCTGACGCCCGACAAGCATACCCAGCCTGGGCCGGCCGGGTCGAAGCACAGCAGGAGCTCGGGCACTCCATCGCATGGGCCAGGCCATCCATTCACGCAGTCCGCCACGTGCCCGCACGCTCCACAGTGGCAATCGTCGGAGAGCAAGTCGACGCATCGAACGACGCCGTCTGCTTCCAGACATGCGGTGAACCCGGCATCGCATCCGACTCCGAAGTCGGGCCCGGCGTCGGGAGCCGCCATGTCCTCCGACACGTCGGCGTGCGCGTCGGTTCCGGAGTCGATGCCCGTGTCCACGAGCCCGAGGTCGCGGTCGAGGCGCGTGTCGGCGCGCGCGTCCTCGACCTGGGCGTCACGGCGCGCCGTGTCGCTACAGGAGCAACCGGAAAGCACGATCGTCAGCCAGACCATGGCGTCTACCCTCATGGGCACGACGGCGGCGCTCCGGCACCGTCATAGGCCCAGACGCCGGCGCCGAAGGTGGCGACCCAGATCCGGCTGGAGTCGTATGGGTCGACCTCGACGTCCGCGATGGGCGTCGCGTGTGGCAACCATCCCGACGTCAGGGAGCACCAGCTCGCGCCGCCATCGTCGGTGAACAAGACGCCACCTCGGTGCTCCTGAACCTGGTCGATGAGACCCTGTCCCACGTAGACACGATTGCTGTTCTGCGGATCGATCGCGACGTCGCTGGCACCGTAGCCGGTCGTGCTCAGCACGAGCGTCCAGCTGCCCAGCCCCGCCTTTCGCCAGATGCCCGAGGTCGTTGCGGCCCAGAACGTGTCCAGGGTGCCTCCGGTTCCCGTGGCCGTGATGGCGTTCACGAACTCAGGTGGAGTCGCGTTCAGCCCCCACGGGACCCAAGACCCTCCGGGCTCGAGGCGGTAGATGCCTCGAGGCGGGTACTGGGTACCTTGCCCGTTGGCTGCGCGACCGCTGCCCGCGATGATCGCGCCGCTGCCGGTTACGTACAGGGACACGGGGCGCGCGTCGTCCGGCAAGGGAGCAGTGGCAGTGAAGGGCGTGTCGCCGCCATCGGTGCTGACCTGGACGACTCCGTTCGGTCCGCTGTTGGCGACGTATACCGAGCCCGGGAAGCCGGGACGGAGCGCAATCGAATGCGAAGACCACGGCGCTGCGACGCCGGGATGGTAGTTCGCCAACGTCCATCCGACTCCCGCGCACGAGCTGGCGGACCATAGTGTCGTCGACCGCCACAACCGACCGATGTTGAAGAAGTACGCGCGGCTCGTCGACGGGTTGCAGCCCGTGCCCATGGGCACACAAGCCTGGAGCACGGCCAGGTGGTCAGCAACGCTGCCCGGTGGATTGTAGTAGCTCCAGCTGCTACCGCCGTTGGCGGAGCAGCCTCCGTAGTTGTCCATGCCTCCGGTCAGCAACCAACGCGTCGAGGGGGAGGACGTGCCGCGCTTGATGGGAGCGACGAAGAACTGCTGCAGCGAGTTGATGCCCAAGTCGGACACTTGTGTTGCCGTGGCGGGGGCAACCCCAGCGCTCCATGAGGACGTGATGATGGCGTATTGGCCGTCGTACGAGTCGCCGTCCGCCACGGCCCAGACCCGCGTGTGCGTGCTGTTCGTGTAGATGCCGCGAATGTCGACGTGGGTGGGGCCAGGATGGAAGGCGGTCCAGGAGCCACCCAGGTTGCCGCTCCACCATGGATACACCGACCCAAGAAGCAGCTCGCTCGTCGCTCCGCCTCGCCAGAGCAGCGGTCGAACACTATGACTGCTGGCGAGGGTGCCCTGATAGGTCCACGTGCCTCCGGTCAGGGTGGTGGCGAACGTGTACGACCCGTCGGCGACGCTGCGTCTGGACACGACCGCCACGATCCGAGGGTTGCTCGGCGACGTGGTCGCCGCCGCGAGCGCCGGCACCGCGCGCCCCAGCGGCATCGCGGTTGGACCGCCATCGGGAGTCACTGCGAACCACGACGACGTCGGACAATCACCCAGCGTGGGCCAGTGGCACCGCCGCACGCGGGGAGGCTCGCCCGCGAACCCCGTCGCGGCTGCCACATAGACCCATCCAGAGGCCGAGTCCGCTGCGACCGCGCCGACGCAGTTGTCGTGGGCACCCGACCCGGACCAGGGTTTCGCTGGTTGAAGGTCGTGCCGTTCGTCGACCAGGAGATCCCCTGGCACATCCGCGCGGCGAAGATGACGCGCGTCGCGCCGCTCCACATCTGGGCGAATGGACGAGGGTCGGGGACGCCCCCGGTCATCCGCGGCGGTCTCAGAGGTGCAGGCGATGCGCCCGTGCCCAACCGCTGCGTCCAGCTGCTGCCGTCGTCGTCCGAGGAGAACAGGCCGTTCCAAGTGAGGGCCCAGAGACGCGTGGGGGTCGCGAGATCCCACTCGAGGTGCACGACCGAAAGATCGCCAAGCCCGAACGCACCGTAGGACGCGGGCCTCGTCCACGTGCTGCCGCCGTTCGTGCTCCTCCACACGCCACCGCCGGGGCTGGCCACCATCAGCCAGCTGGGGTCGCTCTCCTTGACTACGATGGCGGAGAGGCGTCCTGCGTACGTCGGACCGCTCGGGAGCTGACGGGCGAGCTCGATCCAACCGGCCGACGCCAGCGCGGCTGTCGTTGTGTCTCCGGCGTCGCGCGTTCGGGAGCTGTGCGGGGGATCCCCGCGACTCAGAAGCCGGCCTTCGCCCTCGAGCCCGGTCGTGCACATCCCCCCGACGCAGCGTTCGCCTTCGGCGCAGCGGACATCGCAGGCGCCGCAATGAAGGGGATTGATCTCGAGGTTGCGGCAGTCGCCATCGCTGGTGCTGGCGGCTCGAACAGGGGGATCTGGCGGGGTCGCGTCCTCTTCACAGGCCGCGAGGGGCGCGATCACCAGGATAGACAGAGCGATTCGTCGGCATCGATCGTGCGTGCGTGCGTGCGTGCGTGCGTGCGTGCGTGCATCATAGCTCCTCCACCTTGCTGACGAGACTATCGGAGATTCAGGCCATGGTCAGCTGCGATCTGGTGACGGCACCGGGAACCCGGCTTGCCCGGCCGTTCACGTGATGGAGCGCGGTGCGCGCAGCGGCGAGACACCCACGACGTCGCCCTCACGGAGATCTCCACGCGCAACGCCTCCATCCACGGTCCCAACCTGAACACGGTCAGGCCGTCGCGGTACGAGTGGATGGCGTGCGACGAGCAGCACACGCGCTGGACGGAGCCACCGCGCGCTGCGACCGGGCGTCGCGAAGCTCGTCGCGGCCGATCGCGCGGACCTCGCCGATCGATTCGTGCCCCAGCTGCGGCCAGCCGGGTTTCGGGCGGGCTCGCCGCCTGCGTGAATCGGCCCCAACGTCCGAGCAGCAGACAGGAGCAACGCGATGAAGCTCGTCCTTCCCGGCGGCAGTGGTCAGGTAGGCCGAGTCCTCGCGCGCGCGTGGCTCGCCGAAGGGCACGAAGTCGTCGTGCTCGGTCGCGGCGGCGCGAGCACGGTGGGTCGCGCGGTGACGTGGGACGGCAAGACGCTCGGCCCCTGGGCCAGCGAGATCG